>NZ_JAIUGQ010000052.1:0-36967 GCF_020164715.1 Mesorhizobium sp. ESP7-2 | reverse complement strand
ACGCTGACAGAGAAGCGCCATCAATGAAGCTGCCAATCGCCCCCTTAAGGGGGAGATGTCCGGCAGGACAGAGGGGGGCACCGTCCCGCCGGCGTCTCTGAAAAACAGGCCCGCCATCGTTCACTCCATCCCCGCATCATGCTAACCACCCGGCATGGCACAGAAGAAAGCATTCGAGGTCGATTCCTGGCTCGCGCGGCCTGATCCACGCATCTCGATCGTCCTGCTTTATGGCCCCGATCGCGGCCTCGTCTCGGAGCGGGCGAAGGCCTTTGCCGGAAAGACCGGCCTGCCGCTCGACGATCCGTTCTCGGTGGTCAGGCTCGAGGGTTCGGAGGTCGATCGCGATGAGGGCCGGCTGCTCGACGAAGCCCGCACCGTGCCGATGTTTTCCGATCGCCGGCTGCTCTGGGTGCGCAACGCCAGCGGCCAGAAGGCGCTGGCCGACGACGTCAGGGCGCTGACGGCGGAGCCGGCGCGCGATGCCATCATCCTGATCGAGGCCGGCGACTTGAAGAAAGGCGTCGGGCTGCGCGCCGTGGTTGAGGGCGCGGACAATGCCATCGCCTTGCCCTGCTATGCCGACGAGGCCCGGGACATCGACACGGTCATCGACGACGAGCTGCGCAAGGCCGGCATGTCGATGACGCTGGAGGCGAGACAGGCGCTGCGCCGCAATCTCGGCGGCGACCGGCTGGCCTCGCGCGGCGAGATTGAAAAGCTCGTCCTCTACGCCCACGGCCAGAAGGAAATCGGGCTGGAAGAGGTGAGAGCCATGTCCGGTGACGTGTCCGGCGCGTCTTTCGACGACGCCGTCGACGCGCTGCTCGAAGGCAAGATCGGCGACTTCGACACCGCCTTCACGCGCCACTGCCAGGGCGGCGGCCAGCCCTTCCTGGTGCTGTCCTCGGCGATGCGGCAGATACAGCAGATCCAGGTCATGCGCGGCCAGATGGACTCAGGCGGCCGCAACGCCGCTTCCGTCGTTGCCGCCGCGCGCCCGCCGGTCTTTTTCGCGCGCCGCAAGCTGGTGGAAAAGACGCTGGAGCGCTGGAACAGCGAAGCGCTAGGCCGCGCGCTGACCCGCCTGCAGTCGGCCGTGCTGCAGACGCGGCGCCGGCCGGACCTGTCGGTGGCGCTGGCCAGGCAGGCGCTGCTGGGGATCGCGGTGGAAAGCGCGCGGCTGGCGCAGAGGTAGAGAGATTGGCCAATCTCCCCCTTGCGGGGGTTGAGGAGTGCTCCGCGAAGCGGACGGAAAGCCAACTGCTTGGCTTTTCGAACGACGAACGTCCGGCAGGACAGAGGGGGGCGCTGTCCCGCCAGCCTATCTCAATAGGGCCCGCGCCCTCGGCCGAACTGATGTTCCGTCGGCGCTGCCCCTCACCTGCCTGCCGGCATCCTCTCCCCGCAAACGGGGCGAGGGACGCTCTTATCGCTGCTTTCGCCAATCACCAGCGCCGCAAGACAGGCGCCGGCCTCGCACCCTGCCCCTTCTCCCCGTCACTATACGGGGAGAAGGTCCCGGCAGGGGGATGAGGGGCGGCGCCAACGCTTCAAATTAACTGCAATATTTGCCGGCTAAGCTCTAATCCTGCTTCAACCGCCGGCACAGCTCGTCCAGCTGTTCCAGGCTCCGATAGGCAACCCGCAGCACACCGCCCTTGCCCTTGTGGTCGACCGTGACGATCATGCCGGTCGTATCGGTGAGCAGCTTTTCCAGCGCCAGCGTGTCGGCGTCCTTTTCGACGGCTGGCGCGGCAGGTTTGCTGCCATTGGAGCTGGTGCCGGCCGGCATCTGCGCCAGCGCCTCGGCCTGGCGCACGGAAAGGCCCTCCTCGACGATGCGCTTGGCGAGACCGGCCGGGTCCTCCGCCGTGACCAGCGTGCGGGCATGTCCGGCCGACAGCGCACCGTCGACCAGCATGTCGCGGATCACGTCCGGCAGCTTCAACAATCTCAACGTGTTGGCGACATGGCTGCGGCTCTTGCCGATGACCTGGCCGAGATCGGCCTGGGTGTAGCCATGGTCGTCGATGAGCTGCTGGTAGCCCTGTGCCTCTTCGACCGGATTGAGGTCGGCGCGCTGGACGTTCTCGATGATCGCCAGCTCCAGCGCCGTGCGGTCGTTGACCTCGCGGATGATGACCGGGATCTCGGTCAGCCCGGCACGCTGCGCCGCGCGCCAGCGCCGCTCGCCGGCGATGAGCTCATAGCGGCCGGCCTGCGTCGGCGAGGGCCGCGCCACGACCGGCTGCACCACGCCATGCTCGCGGATCGACTGGGCGAGGTCGGTCAGTTCGGCATCGCCAAAATGCCGGCGCGGATTTCTCGGGTTTGGGCTGAGAAACTCGATCGGCACCTTGCCGTCGGCGCTCATGCCGGGCTTTTCCGGTGCGGCCGGGCGATCGATCTCGCCGATCAATGCCGCCAGTCCGCGTCCCAGTCTTTTCCTCGAGAGATCTTCGCTCATCTTTATTCCACGTCTATTCAGATCGTTTCGGTGTCGAATCGGCTGTTAATTATGCGGCCGATCTAATCAAGCGGCACGCAATTTGCGTTCGCGGCGGATCACTTCGGAGGCCAGTTGCAGATAGGCCTGGCTGCCGGAGCATTTCAGGTCGTAGAGAATGGCCGGCTTGCCATAGGACGGCGCCTCCGACACCCGCACATTGCGCGGAATGATGGTCTCGTAGACCTTGTCGCCCATATGCTCGCGCACGTCCTGCACCACCTGGTTGGCGAGATTGTTGCGGCCATCATACATGGTCAGCACGATGCCCTGGATGGTGAGATCCGGATTGATTGAGCGGCGCACCTGCTCGACGGTTTCGAGCAGCTGGCTGAGACCTTCCAGCGCGAAGAATTCGCATTGCAGCGGGACGAGAACGGAATCGGCTGCCGCCATTGAGTTCAGCGTCAAAAGATTGAGCGAGGGCGGGCAATCGATCAGCACATAACCAAAGGGCGCTCCGCGCTCGGTCGCCGCGCGCAGTGCATTGCGCAGCTTGAGCACCCGGTCCGGCGCCGATGCGATCTCCATCTCGATGCCGAGCAGGTCGAGCGTCGAGGGCACGATGGACAGGCCGGGCACGGCGGTCGGAATGGCCGCCGCCTCGAGTTCCAGTTCGCCCGTCAGCACATCATAGGACGAGACCGTCCGGTCCTTGCGGTCGATGCCGAGGCCGGTGCTGGCATTGCCTTGCGGATCGAGGTCGACGATCAGCACTTTTTCGCCGATTGCCGCCAGCGCGGTGGCTAGGTTGATGGCGGTGGTGGTCTTGCCGACACCGCCCTTCTGGTTGGCTACGGTGATGATTCGAGGGCCGTTCTTCATCATGGGTTTATGCCAGAAATTCATCTTTGGGTCGCCGAATAATCAGACCTTGTCTTGGTTCAGACAGGTCGCACATTGGACAATTCGAGGATGACGCCGCTGGCGTCGGTCACGCTTGGATGTTCTACCAGATCGAAGGTCCACCGGTTAACGCTTTCTTGCACTTCGGCCCGGTAATCCCGGCCTTTGTGGAACAGCGCGCGCGCGCCCGAGGCCAACCAGGGCGCCGACAGGTCGAGCAGGACCGACAGCGGGGCCAGCGCCCGCGCCGTGACGATTTCCGGCTTCGAAACAAGCACATGGCTGTCCTCGATGCGGCGCGCCACGACCCGCGCCGGCAAGCCGAACTGACCGATGACGGTCTGCAGGAACGAGGCCTTCTTGCGGTTGCTCTCGACCAGGTCGATGCTGGCCCCCGGGCGCTCGGCGAGCAGAAACGCCATGACAAGTCCGGGAAATCCGCCGCCCGAACCAATATCGACCCAATGCGTGGCTTCGGGCTCTATCCGTGCGAGCTGCGCACTGTCCAGGATGTGGCGTTGCCAGACATCACCGGAGGTCGATTGCGCCACGAGATTGATGCTGCGGTTCCATTTCTGGAACATCTCTTCGAACGCTACCAGGCGATCGAATGTTTCACGTGAAACCGGACCGGCGGCGTCCTGCAGGCTCTCGCGGGAGAAAGACCTCACGCAACGTCCCTCTGCTCGGCTTTTTCAGCGGTTTCCCAATGACGGACATGCGCGACGATGACCGCCAGCGCCGCCGGCGTCATGCCTTCCATGCGCTGCGCATCGGCGATGGAGCGCGGCCGCCGCGCCTGCATCTTCTGCTTCAGCTCGTTGGACAGCCCGGGCACGCCGGCGAAGTCGATGGCCTCCGGGATCAGCCGGCTCTCCTCGTGCCGGATCTGCGCGACATCCGTGCTCTGGCGGTCGAGATAAACCGAATATTTCGCTTCCGTTTCGAGGCGCTCCGCGGTCTTGGCGTCGATGTCATGGAATTTCGGTTCGACCATGGCCAGCCAGGCAATGTCGACACCGGGATAAGCGAGCAGCTCAAAGCCCGACCGGCGCACGCCATCGCGATTGATCTCGAGGCCGTGCCGCGCCGCCTCGTTCGGCGTCATGGTCAGCGAAAGCACCAGCTGGCGCGCTTCGTCGAGCCGCCGCGTGACATCGCCAAAACGTTGCATCCGCCGCGCCGAGGCGATCCCCAACGTATGCGCCAGCGGGGTCAGCCGCTCATCGGCATTGTCGGCGCGCAGCGACAGCCGGAATTCGGCCCGCGAAGTGAACATCCGGTACGGCTCGCTGATGCCGCGGCTGGTCAAATCGTCGACCATCACGCCGATATAGGCCTGGGTGCGGCTGAGCACGACCCGCTCGCCGCCCGCGGCGCGCCGCGCCGCATTGAGACCGGCGAGCAGGCCCTGCCCGGCGGCCTCTTCATAGCCGGTCGTGCCGTTGATCTGCCCGGCGAGAAAAAGCCCGGCAACACGCTTCGTCTCAAGCGTCTGATGCAGTTCGCGGGGATCGACATGATCATATTCGATGGCATAGCCCGGCTGCAGCATGACGGCGCGCTCCAGTCCCGGAATGGTCTTCAGGATGTCGAGCTGAACGTCTTCCGGCAGCGAGGTCGAAATGCCGTTGGGATAGACGGTGTGGTCGTCGAGCCCTTCCGGTTCGAGAAAGATCTGGTGCCCGTCCCGGTCGCCGAACTTGACGATCTTGTCCTCGATCGATGGGCAGTAACGCGGCCCAACCCCCTCGATCGAGCCGGAATACATGGCCGAACGGCCAAGATTGGCGCGGATCAGATCATGCGTGGCCGCGGTCGTGCGCGTGATGCCGCAATCGATCTGCGGCGTCACGATACGGTCGGTCATCAGCGAGAACGGCACCGGATTCTCGTCCGCCGCCTGGCTTTCCAGCGAAGCCCAGTCGATGGTTCGCCCGTCCAGGCGCGGCGGCGTGCCTGTCTTGAGCCGCCCGAGCCTGAAGCCGGCACAGTCCATCGTCGCCGACAGTCCCATGCTGGCCTTCTCGTTCATGCGGCCGGCGACAATCTTCTTCTCGCCGATGTGAATGAGTCCGCGCAGGAAGGTTCCCGTCGTCAGCACCACGGCGCCGCAAGTAAGCCGGCGGCCGTCCGCCAGCAGAACTGCGGCAATTTTCCCATCGGAGATTTCGAAGTCGAGGACTTCGCCCTCGACAACCTTAAGATCGTTCTGCTGCCGAATCGCTTCCTGCATGGCAAGGCGATAGAGTTTCCTGTCGGCCTGCGTGCGAGGTCCGCGCACCGCGGGCCCCTTGCGGCGGTTGAGCAGACGGAACTGGATGCCGGCGGCATCCGCCACGCGGCCCATCAGCCCATCCATGGCGTCGATCTCGCGCACGAGGTGCCCTTTGCCGAGCCCGCCGATCGCTGGGTTGCACGACATCACGCCGATCGTGCCGAAACGCAGCGTCACCAGCGCGGTCATGGCGCCGCCGCGCGCTGACGCGCTGGCCGCCTCACAACCGGCATGGCCGCCACCCACCACAACCACATCATAGTGATCGGTCATTTTATACAGTCCCGGACTCAAAGAAGATGAGCGACACATGTCCCCACGAGGCGGGAGTGTCAAGAAAACTTCCTCGCGACGTTTCACGTGAAACAGCCAAACCCTGCTTCTGGCCGCGTTTCACGTGAATCACGGCCCAAGATGTTTCACGTGAGTCCGCCTGGGCCTCTGCTATCGACCGTACGTGTTTCACGTGAGTCATTTCCCGATGCAGAACTGGGAAAAGATCACGTCGAGCAAGTCTTCCACGTCCACCGCACCAACGATCCGCCCCAGGCGATCCGCTGCCAGACGCAGCTCTTCGGCGCGCAATTCCTGGGGCATACGTTCATCGGCGGCCCCATGCAGATGCCGGTTCGCCGCCCCGAGCAATTCGACATGCCGCAGCCGCGACGGCAGCACATCGCCGGCATCGCCGGCTGCCTCGGTAGCGCGGCGACCGATCTCCGCCAGCAATCCATCCATGCCCGTCCCGTCGACCACCGATATGCCGAACTCGTAGCGCCGAGCGGCATCGTGGGCAGATACCCTATCAAGCAGGTCCAGCTTGGTTCCGACGCGCAATGCCGGCGCCGTCACCGGAAACGGACCGGCGTCCCTGGGGTCGGCGGCGTCCTCGAGTAGCAGCAACAGATCGGCGCGATCCGCCTTGGCTCTCGCCTTCTCGATGCCGATCGCCTCAATTTTGCCGGGCGCTTCCCGCAACCCGGCCGTGTCGGTCAGTCTGACACGCAGACCTTGGAGATCCAGAACGACCTCCAGCAGGTCGCGGGTGGTGCCGGGTTCATCCGTTACAATAGCAGCATCGCGCCGCGCCAAGGCGTTGAACAGACTCGACTTGCCGGCGTTGGGCGCGCCGAGGATGACGACCTCGAAGCCGTCGCGAATGATTTCGGCGGCGCGGAATCCGGCTATATGGCGGTCGATCTCCGATATCATCGACCGCACATCGGACCAAACCGTATCCGAAACGGAACCCGGCACATCATCCTCGTCGGCAAAGTCGATCTCGGCCTCGATCATGGCCCGCGCATGGATCAGGCGCCGGCGCCAGCCGAGGTAAAGCTCACTCTGCGCGCCCTCGGCATTCTGGACGGCGAAGCGCCGCTGCGCTTCGGTCTCCGCGTTGACGAGATCCGCCAGCGCCTCCGTCTCGACGAGGTCGACCTTGCTGTTGAGAAAGGCGCGGCGTGTGAATTCTCCCGGTTCCGCATGCCTGACGCCGTCGAATCCGGCGATCGTCTCCAACATCCTGGCCACCACGGCGCGCCCGCCATGAACATGGAACTCGGCGACATCCTCACCGGTGAAGCTGGCTGGGCCGGGGAAGAAGACGACCAACCCGGTGTCGAGCACCGTTCCATCTGGTGCCTTCAACTTGCGCAAAACCGCCGCGCGCTCCTTAACCACGCCACCGGCAATCGTTTCGAGAACGAATCGAGTCCTGGGGCCGGATATCCGCAGCACCGCGACGCCAGCCGGAAGCCGGCCGCTCGACAGCGCCACGATCGAATCGCCTGAAATCATTTGCCCGCTCTACCGAACCGCCCTAGCTATCGTCCATCACCGACCCCGAGCTGCCCGAAAGTTGGCCATTGTGACATTGCCCGCGCAAAACCTGCTTGCCGAAGAGGCCAGCCCCTATCTGCAGCAGCACAGCGGCAATCCCGTGCATTGGCGGGGGTGGTCGCCGGTGTCGCTCGAGGAAGCAAAGACGCTGGACAGGCCCATCCTGCTCTCCATCGGCTACGCCGCCTGCCACTGGTGCCATGTCATGGCCCATGAAAGCTTCGAGAACGACGGCGTCGCCGCCGTCATGAACCGTCTGTTCGTCAATATCAAGGTCGACCGCGAGGAGCGCCCCGACATCGACCAGATCTACATGGCGGCACTATCCTCGATGGGCGAGCAAGGCGGCTGGCCGCTGACCATGTTCCTGACGCCGGACGGCAAGCCGTTTTGGGGCGGCACCTATTTCCCGCGCGAGCCGCGCTATGGCCGTCCAGGCTTCATCCAGGTGATGGAAGCGGTCGACAAGGCCTGGCGCGAAAAGCGCGCGAGCCTGCACGAGAGCGCCGACGGCCTGACCTCGCATGTCGAGGCGCGGCTCTCGGCCACCCATTCCAAGGCGCTTCTCGATCGCGATACGCTGTCCGATCTCGCCGGCCGTGTCAGTGGCATGATCGACCGCGATCGCGGCGGCCTCGCCGGCGCGCCGAAATTCCCGAACGCGCCGTTCATGCAGACGCTGTGGCTGTCCTGGCTGCGCGACGGCAATGCCGCGCATCGCGACGACGTGCTCATCAGCCTCGAACATATGCTGAGCGGCGGCATCTACGATCACATCGGCGGCGGCCTCAGCCGTTACTCGACGGACGCCGAATGGCTGGTGCCGCATTTCGAGAAGATGCTCTACGACAACGCCCAGCTCATCCGCATCTGCAATTGGGCTCTTGCGGCGACCGGCAATGATTTGTTCCGGATACGAATCGAAGACACGGTCGACTGGCTGCTGCGCGAAATGCGCGTCGATGGCGGTGCCTTTGCCGCCAGCCTCGACGCCGACAGCGATGGCGAGGAGGGCCTGTTCTACACCTGGAGCAGGGAAGAGATCGAATCCGTCCTTGGCGACGATTCAGCCTTGTTTTTCAAATACTTCACGCTTTCCAGCCCACCCAGTTGGGAAGGCAAGCCGGTGATCCATCAAACCCTCTCCCAACAAGCGCTTGGCGCGAACGACCGGGAACGGTTGGTGCCGCTCAAGGCGAGGCTTCTCGCCGCCCGGGAAGAACGGGTCAGGCCAGGCCTGGACGCAAAGACCCTTACCGACTGGAACGGCTTGATGATCGCAGCACTCGCCGAGGCCGGCCGCTCGCTGGCACGGCCGGATTGGATCGAGGCCGCGGCAAAGGCCTTTACCCATATCAGCAAGGCCAGCCGCGACGATCGCTTGCCGCATTCAATGCTCGGCACCAGGAAATTGTTTCCCGCCCTGTCGAGCGACTATGCCGCCATGACCAACGCGGCGATCTCGCTGTTCGAAGCCACGGGCGACTGGAACTATGTCGATACGGCCAGCCAGTTCCTCGAACGGCTCGACCATTGGCACGCCGACGCGCAAGGCGCCGGCTATTTTCTCACCGCCTCGGACAGCACCGATGTGCCGATCCGCATCCGGGGCGATGTCGACGAGGCCATCCCGTCAGCCACCAGCCAGATCATCGAGGCGCAGATCCGGCTCGCCTCGGTCACCGGCAATCTCGATTTGCAGGAGAGGGCGTGGAAAACCGCCGAGCACGCCGCCGGCCGCGCCGCGCACCAGGCCTATGGCCAGGCGGGCATCGTCAATGCCTGCGCGCTTGCCATCGAGCCGCTGAAACTGGTCATCGTCGACGACCAGGAAGATCAAAGGCTCGGCCCGGTGGTGAATCGAAACCCTGATCCGCGCCGTGTCGATATCGTCGTGCCGATCGGTACGGTGGCGAATCGACCCTTGCTGCCCGGCGGAATCCTGCCGCCGACCAACCAGCCCGGCGCCTGGCTGTGCACCGGCCAAGTCTGCCTGCCGGTGGTTACGGATCCCGATGAGCTGGAAGGGCTTTTGCGGCAAAAATTGATCAGCACGCAATGGCATCCGATACCTTGAGTAACGCTGGCGCCGCCCCTCATCTGGCTACCGCCATCTTCTCCCCGTAGAACGGGGAGAAGGACGATGTCATCGCCGATTTCGCCAGTCGTCGTCGTTACAGAAGGAGCGAGGGTTGCAGCTGCCGCTTTCTCCCCGTTCACGGTGAGAAATGCCCGGCAGGGCAATGAGGGGCAGCGCCGACTTCTGTCATCAATCCCAACGAGGCATCGCCTCTCGGCCAATCAAGTGTTCATCGAATCGAAGAAATCGCCATTGGTCTTGGTCTGCTTCAGCTTGTCGATCAGGAACTCGATCGCGTCGGTGGTTCCCATCGGCGCCAGGATGCGGCGCAGCACGAAGATTTTCTGCAGGTCCTGACGCGACACCAGCAGGTCTTCCTTGCGGGTGCCGGACTTGAGGATGTCGATCGCCGGATAGATGCGCTTGTCGGCTACTTTGCGGTCGAGCTGGATTTCGCAGTTGCCGGTACCCTTGAACTCTTCGAAGATGACTTCGTCCATGCGGCTGCCGGTGTCGATCAGCGCGGTGGCGATGATGGTCAGCGAGCCGCCTTCCTCGATGTTGCGGGCGGCGCCGAAGAAGCGCTTCGGGCGCTGCAGCGCGTTGGCGTCGACACCGCCGGTCAGCACCTTGCCGGATGACGGCACGACGGTGTTGTAGGCGCGGCCCAGGCGCGTGATCGAATCCAGGAGGATCACCACGTCACGGCCGTGCTCGACCAGGCGCTTGGCCTTCTCGATGACCATTTCGGCGACCTGGACGTGGCGCACCGCTGGCTCGTCGAAGGTCGAGGAGATCACTTCGCCCTTCACCGAACGCTGCATGTCGGTCACTTCCTCCGGACGCTCGTCGATCAGAAGCACGATCAGATAGCATTCCGGATGATTGGCGGTGATCGAGTGCGCGATGTTCTGCAGCAGTACCGTCTTGCCGGTGCGCGGCTGGGCGTTGATCAGGGCGCGCTGGCCCTTGCCGATCGGCGCCACCAGGTCGATCACGCGAGGCGATATGTCCTTGCTGGGCGGATTGTCGACCTCCATCTTCAGGCGCGAGGTCGGATAGAGCGGCGTCAGATTGTCGAAGTGGATCTTGTGGCGGATCTTTTCGGGATCGTCGAAATTGATCGTGTTGACCTTGAGCAGCGCGAAATAGCGCTCGCCCTCCTTCGGGCTGCGGATCGGTCCTTCGACCGTATCGCCGGTCTTCAGCGAAAAGCGCCGGATCTGCGACGGCGAGATGTAGATGTCGTCGGGGCCTGGCAGGTAGTTGGCATTGGCGGAGCGCAGGAAGCCAAAACCGTCCTGGAGGACCTCGACCACACCGTCACCGATGATTTCGATGTCCTGGGCGGCGAGCTTCTTCAGGATCGCGAACATCAGTTCCTGCTTGCGCATGACGCTGGCGTTCTCGACCTCGAGCGATTCGGCATAAGCGATCAGCTCTGGCGGCTTCTTGTTCTTGAACTCGGTGAGTTTCATTTCTTGCATTAGACGGACTCTGGGTAGGCTTTGGGGAAAAGATCGGCGGGATGCGACAAATGCCGGGCGCGGCCGAAAGCAGTGAGGGGCGGCGCATGACGGGAAGGAAGACCCGTCTTGTATCGTCGGTCGGCTGAAAGAGCAAGCCGCCTTTTGAGCGGGTCCGATGAAGCCTCAGAACGGCTTCACGACGACCAGGATCACGATTGCGATCATCAGCAATGTGGGGATCTCGTTGACGATCCGCCAGTGCCTTGCCGGTTTTTCGTTGCGGTCCTCGGCGAATTTGCGCACAGCGGCGGCCAGATAGCCGTGAACGCCAGACAAAATCAGCACCAGGCCGATCTTGGCATGCAGCCAGCCGCCCTGGTACGCAAAGATCTTCCAGGCCAGCCACAGCCCGAACACCCAGGTGAGGATCATCGCCGGATTGATGATGCCACGCAGCAGACGCCGCTCCATCACCTTGAACGTCTCGGATTGAACGGAACCCTTCTCCGCGTCCGCGTGATAGACAAGCAGCCGCGGCAGATAAAGCATGCCGGCCATCCAGGAGATGACGGCGAGGATATGGATCGCCTTTGCCCAGGGATAGAAGCTTTCCGGTGCGAAGAAGAACAAAAGCGCGGTGAGAACGATCAGGACGGCGATGCCGATGACCATGCGCTTCATCGCCTGGCCGGTGCTATTGGTTTTATCCCTGTCAGCCATCAGCGTGCCGCGCTCCGGACCTGTTTCACCATCGCCTCGACATGCGCCACCGGCGTCTCGGGCGTGATGCCATGGCCGAGATTGAAGATCAGCGGCCCGTCCCCCAAAGCCCCGAGGATCGCTCCGACGCCGTCGGCCAGCGCCTGGCCGCCGGCGACCAGCCGCAACGGATCGAGATTGCCCTGGACGGCCCCTTGCCGCTGCAAGGCCTTCGCTGCCTCGAGCGGCACCGTCCAGTCGATGCCGAGCCCCGTCACGCCGGTCTTCTCGCGATAGCTCTGGTAGCGGGCTCCGGCACCCTTGGGAAAACCGATGATCGGCACGTCGGGATGGACGGCCCGAACTTGTCTCACGATCTCGGCCACCGGCTCGACGCAGAACTGTTCGAACGAGGCATCGTCGAGCACGCCCGACCAGGAATCGAAAATCTGCACAACATCCGCGCCGGCCTCTATCTGGCGGATCAGGTAGGAAGCCGAATGATCGGCGAGCACTTTCAGCAACCGTCGAAACGCCGCCGGCTCGCGGTACGCGAACAGCCGCGCCGGCGCCTGGTCCGGCGTACCGTGGCCGGCGATCATATAGGTCGCCACCGTCCATGGCGCGCCGCAGAAGCCGATCAGCGTCGTCTCGTCGGGCAGTTTCGCCCGCAGCCGGCGAAGCGTCTCGTAGACCGGTTCGAGATTCACGTGAAACATCTCGCTTCCCAGCGCCGCGATTTCCGCCGTCGAAATCGGCGTCAGCAGCGGCCCGCGCCCTTCCTCGAAGCGAACGTCGCGGCCAAGCGCATGAGGAACGACAAGGATGTCCGAGAACACGATCGAAGCGTCGAAGCCGAAGCGCTCGATCGGCTGCAGCGTCACTTCGACGGCAAGGTCGGGGTCGTAGCAGAGATCGAGGAACGAACCGGCGCGTCTTCGCGTCTCACGATATTCCGGCAGATAGCGCCCGGCCTGGCGCATCATCCAGAGCGGAGGAGGAAACACCGTCTTGCCCTTCAGGACATCCAGCATGATCCGTCTTGCAGGCATCGAGCGCTCGCCTCTCCCGGCTTCCTCTTAATCAAATATCTTATTTTAAAAGAGTCTTCTGATTCTAAGAGTCTGTTGGTTGTGGTGGTTGTCACCTGTCCCGCTTTGGCCGCCAAAACGCCAGCAAGCATATTGTCGCGCACTCCCGATCGCGGTTTGCAGGGTTGTGGGGACAATCAGGAATCTGTCACTGGAGTCAATGCGCTAGATCAATCGCCTTCGAGCCCTGCCCTGTGGACGAGCGAAAGGCAAAGCGCTTCGTCCACGGACTTGTCCCCAGCCGTCCGGCCAAGCTGACAGCACATCGAATTGTGGACAAACCGGCATCTGATACAGTCGCCTTCGGCCGGCACGACCGCCTGTCCGACCTTATCCACATCCGCCCACAGCCCCAGGTGACCCCTGTGAACAAACCCCAGAGCTTCTTCCACCTGCACCTGATTTCCGACGCCACGGGGGAAACGCTGCTCGCCGCCGGCCGCGCCGCCTCGGCGCAATACAAGGATGCGCGCGCCATCGAGCACATCTACCCGCTCATCCGGACCGAAAAACAGATAGCCAAGGTGTTCGAGGACATTGAGGAGGAGCCGGGCATCATCCTCTACACAGTGGTCGACCAGAAGCTGGCGCGCGGCATCGACGAACGCTGCGCGGCCATGGGCCTGCCCTGCGTGTCCGTGCTGGAGCCCGTGCTGACCGTCTTCCAGTCCTATCTCGGGACGCCGGCCGGCCGCCGCGTCGGCGCCCAGCATGTTCTCGACGCCGAATATTTCCGGCGCATCGATGCGCTCAATTTCACCATGGACCATGATGATGGCCAGTTGCCGGCCAACATGGATGACGCCGATGTCGTGCTGATCGGCATATCGCGGACGTCGAAGACGCCGACCAGCATCTATCTCGCCAACCGGGGCATCAAGACCGCCAACATACCGATCGTGCTCGGCGTGCCGGTGCCCGAAAGCCTGCTCAGCGCCAGGACGCCGCTGATCGTCGGATTGATCGCCACCGCCGAGCGCATTTCGCATGTGCGACAGAACCGCATTCTGGGCAATTCGAACTCCTATGTCGCGACCGACTATGTCGACCGCGCCGCCATCAACGAGGAGCTCGCCTACGCCCGCCAGATCTGCACCCGCCACGGCTGGCCGATGATCGACGTCAGCCGCCGCTCGATCGAGGAGACGGCGGCGGCGATCGTTGCCCTCAGGGGGAAGAACAGATAGATGGCGAAAAGTGAGTTTCTGAGTCTTCCTATGGGAAAGTCGGTGCCGCCCCTCACCTGCCTGCCGGCATCCTCTCCCCGTATAGTGACGGGGAGAGGGGCGCTGTCATCGATGGTTTCGCCAGTCACCAGCACGGCCGGAAAGAGCGCCCGCGCTGAAGCTGCCATTTCTCCCCGTCTCTATACGGGGAGAAATGTCCGGCAGGACAATGAGGGGCGGCGCCAACGTTGCAGATAAAACTCATACGCCAACGGCCCTGCGCCCGGGAGCAAAAATGACTGAAAAAATCATCCTCGCTTCAGGCAGCCCGTTCCGCAAGGCGATGCTGGTCGACGCCGGCGTCGACATCGAGGCGGTTCCCGCGACGCTAGACGAGCGCGCGCTTGAAGCGCCGTTGCAGGACAGCGGCGCCTCGCCCGAGGACGTCGCCTTGGTGCTCGCCGAAGCCAAGGCCACCGAAGTCAGCGAGCGCCGGCCCGGCGCGCTGGTGCTTGGCTGCGACCAGACGCTGTCGCTCGGCGACGAAGTGTTCCACAAGCCGGCCGACATGGAAGGCGCGCGTCGCCATCTCCTGGCCCTGTCGGGCAAGACCCATCAGCTCAACAGCGCCGCCGTGCTGGTGCGCGACGGCAATGTATTGTGGCGCCATGTCGGCATCGCCTCGATGACCATGCGCAAGCTCGACCCTGCCTTCATCGGTCGGCATCTCGCCCGGGTCGGCGCCAGGGCGCTGGCCAGCGTCGGCGCCTATCAGGTCGAGGGCGAAGGCATTCAGCTGTTCGAGAAAATCGAAGGCGACCATTTCACCATTGTCGGCCTGCCGCTGCTGCCATTGCTGGCGGAACTCCGTACCCTGGGAGCCATCGATGGCTGAGACGATGAAGAAGGCCTTCGTCACCGGCCATCCGATAAAACATTCGCGCTCGCCGATGATCCACGGCCACTGGCTGGCCAAGCACGGCATCAACGGCAGCTACGAGGCGATCGACGTGGCGCCGCGGGACTTTGCCGATTTCCTGGCTAGCATGCAGGCCAATGGCTATCGCGGCGGCAACGTCACCATCCCGCACAAGGAGGCAGCCTTTGCCGGGGTTGCGCGCCGCGATCATGCGGCGGACGAAATCGGCGCCGTCAACACGCTGTGGCTCGAGGACGGCACTTTGTGGGGCGGCAATACGGACGGCCATGGCTTTGCCGCCAATCTCGACGATTACGCTCCGGGCTGGGCGTCCAATGGCCCGGCCGTGGTGCTGGGTGCCGGCGGCGCCTCCCGCGCCGTCATCCACGCGCTGAAGGAGCGTGGCCTCGATGACATCCGCATCGTCAACCGTACGCTGGCCCGGGCAATTGAATTGCGCGACCGCTTTGGCGCCGGCGTTTCCGCGCACGAAATGGCCGCGACCGCCGAATTGCTGGGCGACGCCGGCCTGCTGGTCAACACCACCGCTCTGGGCATGCAGGGCAATGAGGGCCTGCCCGCCGACCCCGCGCTGCTGCCCGACAACGCCATCGTCAACGACATCGTCTATGTGCCGCTCGAAACCCCCTTGCTCGCCGCCGCGCGGGCACGGGGGCTGAAGACGGTCGACGGGCTCGGCATGCTGCTCAACCAGGCGGTGCCCGGCTTCGAACGCTGGTTCGGCGTCAGGCCGAAGGTTACGGCTGAGCTCCGCGCGCTCATCGTTGCCGATCTGGTGCCTAAATCTGCGGTGCCCAAATCATGATCGTGCTCGGCCTCACCGGCTCGATCGGCATGGGCAAGTCGACGACGGCCAAGATGTTTGCCGAGGCCGGCGTGCCGGTGCATGATTCCGACGAGGCGGTGCATCGCCTCTATGCCGGCAAGGCGGCCCCCCTGGTCGAAGCCGCCTTTCCCGGCACCATCGTTGGCGGAAGCGTCGACCGCGCAAAACTCGGCGCCCGTGTCCTCGGCGATACGGCAGCCCTGAAAAAGCTCGAGGCCATCATCCATCCGCTGGTCCGTGCCGATGCCGACGCCTTCCTGGCCAGGCATCGTAACGCCGGCGAATCGATCGCGGTCCTCGACATCCCGCTGCTGTTCGAAACCGGCGGCCGTGGGCGGGTCGACAAGGTCGTCGTCGTCACCGCGCCGGCCGAAGTCCAGCGCCAGCGCGTGCTGGCGCGACCCGGCATGAGCGAGGAAAAACTGGCGTCGATCCTGGCCAAGCAGGTGCCGGATGCCGAAAAGCGCCGTCTGGCCGATTTCGTCATCGACACCGGTGAGGGGATGGACGCCGCGCGAGCCGCGGTTGCAGCAATTATTGCGGAACTGGCGGGGGCCGGCAAGTCGAGCGACTGACACCTGCTATCGGCAGGCTTTCTCCAGCCAAAGCAGTGCTCGATCGGCCAACTGTCGAAGTCGGCGCCGCCCCTCATCTGCCTACCGGCATCTTCTCCCCGTATAGGGACGGGGAGAAGGACGACTTCGCAAAGGGTTTCGCCAATCTCCTGCGTTGTAAGGGGAGCACCGAGGCTGCCGCCGGCCCCTTCTCCCCGTCACTATACGGGGAGAAGTGCCCGGCAGGGCGATGAGGGGCAGCGCAAACTTGTGTGATTGTCCTAGCCAGCACGGTTGCCCATTGCCATTTTGTTCCGGTCTGACGATTCTGCTCCCAGGAGCACCTGATTCGATGCGTGAGATCATTTTCGATACGGAAACCACCGGGCTCGATTCGCGCGATGACCGCGTGATCGAGCTTGGCGGCGTCGAGCTGGTCAATCGTTTTCCGACCGGCAGGACCTTCCATCACTATATCAACCCGCAAGGCCGCGCGATCCACGCCGAGGCGCAGTCCGTGCACGGCATCAGCGCGGCCGATCTCGCGGGAAAACCGAGCTTCGCCGAAATCGCCGAGGAATGGCTGAAATTCACGGAAGGCGCCAAGCTGGTCGCCCACAACGCCACGTTCGATATCGGCTTCCTCAACGTCGAATTCGGCCGGCTCGGTCACCCGCCTGTCGATAACGGGCTTGTCGTCGACACGCTGGCCCTGGCGCGCCGCAAGCACCCGATGGGTCCCAATTCGCTCGACGCGCTGTGCCGGCGTTACGGCATCGACAATACGAAGCGCACCAAGCACGGCGCCCTGCTCGATTCCGAGTTGCTGGCCGAGGTCTATATCGAGCTGATCGGCGGCAAGCAGGCCGCCCTGATCCTCGACAGCGCCACCGCGCCGGCCCAGGGCGGCGACAATGTCCGCCAGATCGAGATCATCGTTGCCGAGCGCCCCGCGCCGCTGCTGCCGCGTCTGACCGAAGCGGAGCGCGCGGCGCACGCCGCCATGGTCGCTACGCTCGGCGAAAAGGCGCTGTGGCTGAAAGCCTCCCCACAGGAAGCAGCCCAGGCGCTATCCTCATAAAAGCCGTCCGTGAAAAACGGCCTCAGTACGGCCACTCCCCCCGGCCCAGCGCGGCGACCGCCGCGATGATGCGCGCAAAGGCTTCCGCCGCGGCTAGTACGGTCGTGCGGGCGCGCAGGAAACTGTGCACGAGGCGAGGCTCCTCATGCCACCACGCCTTGCCGCCGGCTTCCAGGATGCGGTCGCGATAGGCCTCGCCGTCCGACGACAGTGGGTCGCACTCGGCTGTGATGATCACCGTTGGCGGCAGGCCGGAAAAATCGGTGTCGCGCAACGGCGAGAAGGTCGGATCGTCGGGCGATTGCCGCCTGGTCGAGCGAACGTCGCGGTAGAAGGCGACATCGCCTGTCGACAGCAGCGGCGCGTCGGCATGCTCGACATAGGAGCCCATCGCCTCGTTGCCGCCGAGACCGGGATAGATCAGCACCTGGCCGATCGCGGCGCGCGGATGGCGACGCGTGGCCTGTGCCACCGCCGCCGCCAGATTGCCGCCCGCGCTTTCGCCGCACAGCACGAGCGGCAGGTCACTGGTTGCCGCCGCCCATTCGAAAGCGGCCAGCGCATCGTCGAAGGCGGCGGGGTGAAGATGCTCCGGCGCCAGCCGGTAGTCGACCGACAGCACGTCGAAGCCGGTGCCGGCGCAGATTTCGGCGCAGATGTCGTCATGGCTTTCGAGCCCGCCGAGGATGAAACCGCCGCCGTGGAAATAGAGCACTGTCGCACGCGGCGTCGCACCGGCGAGCCGGTAGCGGCGGACCGGGATGTCATGCCTCGAAGCGGCAATCACGCTGTCGCTGGCCTTGACCCCCGGCGGACGGCCCTGGTGGAAGGCCCGGGACATCCTGGCATAGACCGCGCGCTGCTTGTCGACCGGCAGGCCGGCGATCTCGGGCGGGTACCAGGCGTTGACGCTGTCGATGTAGGCCCAGAGCGCCGGGTCGAGCCAGGACCCATATTTGCCGCGGCTGGTCATCTCGGTCCTGCGGGCACGTCAAAGCTCGGCATAGAGGCGGGCGGCGTTTTCAAAGCTGAAGCGCAGGGGTACCGAGCCTTCGACCTGCCAGGCGGCGACGCTCTCGCCGGCCAGCAGCCGGCAGGCGCTATCGGTGTCGGTGACGGCGCCGCCATAGAGCCGGTTGGCGAGGTTGAGGATGGCGGTTTGGTGCATGGCCGCACTGCCGCTGCCGCAGGCGTCCTTGACCAGAAGTACGCGAAAGCCCATCGTCACCGCGTCCTTTACGGTGGCGTCGATGCAGGCCTCGGTCCACACGCCCGATATAACCAGCCATTCGATGCCGGAAGCCTTGAGCCGGTCGCCCGCCGGCCCGGAGCGGAAGGCGCTGGCCTCCGCCTTGATCAGCAGCGCCTCGCCATCCGCCGGCGCCACCTCGTGGCAGATTTCGGTCAGCGGGTCGCTCTTGTCGGAAAAGGCCGACTTGCCGTCTTCGCCTGTGGGATGAAAGGGCCGGACCTGGCTGTCGAGATCGACGATATAGGCCCAGTGATGAAGCGGCACATGGTTCTGCCGCGCCGTGGCCTGCAGGCGCTGGACGTTGGCGAGGATCTTTTCGTAGCCCTCAACGAGGTAGCGTGGGTCCTGCCGGTGCTCTTCCTGCAGGTCGATGAAGATGGCGGCCACCGTGCCGCGCTTGATGGAGATGGGGGCTTTCATGTGGATGGGCCTTCGCCCCAAGATATTTCCAAATGCTGGAGGGGCAGCGCCCCCCTCTGCCCTGCCGGGCATCTCCCCCTCGAGGGGGGAGATTGGCGGTTGCGAATGCTTTCGCCAATCACCAGCGTTGCAGGAAAAAGCGCTGCAAGCGAAGCTGCCGATCTCCCCCCTAGAGGGGGAGATGTCCGGCAGGACAGAGGGGGGTGCCACGGAATAAGGCGCTCGTTCTTCAAATGCGACACGTCGCTGAGGTGAGCAACCAGCATCAAACCTCTTTCTCCAGAAACGCGTCCTCATAGGGGAAGCGCGACAGAAGCTCGGTGCCGGTCTCGGTGATCAGGATCTCGTCCTCCAGCTTGACGCCCTCGCGGCCGCCCTTCTCGCCAATATAGCTTTCCACGCTCACCACCATGCCTGGCACGATATGGCCGTCGCGGCCATAGGTCTCGTAATCCATGGCATGCGCGATGAACGGTGTCTCGCCATGCATGCCGACGCCGTGCATGACCGAGGTGTAGCGCTGGTCGACGAAACGGTCCGGGATTTTCCACGCCTTCTCGGCGATCTCGCGGAAAGCCATGCCGGGTTTGACGATCGAAATGTTGTGCTGAACCTGGTCGTGCGCCATGCGGTAGAGCGACTTCTGGTAAGGGGTCGGCTTGCCCGGCCCGCAGCGGAAGGTGCGGGAAAAATCCGAATAATAGCCGTAGCAGCCGATCGTGTCGGTATCGAGCGCCAGCAATTCGCCGGGCCTGATCTTGCGGCCGCTGGCTTCGTTGAACCAGGGATTGGTGCGCTGGCCCGAGGTGAGCAACCGGGTCTCGATGAACTCGCCGCCTTGGCGAATGACTTCGCCATACATGATGGCGAACAGCTCGTTTTCGGATACGCCGGGCTTGATCGCCTCACGCACCGCATAGACCGCCGCCTCGGCGCCGGCCATCGACACCTGCAGGCACTTCACCTCCTCAGGCGTCTTCACCGCGCGCACCGCGAGGATCTCGCCCTGGCAATCGCGGACCTCGCAGCCGCGCTTTTCCAGGGCGAGCGCCTGCAGGTGGCTGCAGCGGTCGAGCCCGAGCTTCATCGAGCCGCCGCCATGCTTCTTCAGCAACTCGGCGATCTCGTCAGCGAAGGGGCCGGCGGTCTCGTCGTCGCGGCCGGACACGGAAGACCAGACAAGCTTGGAAGGACGCGCCTCGTCGATCGTGTCGAGCACCATCGAGACATGGTAGCTCTGCGGATATTCGAACAGCACGATCGGCCCGTCGGCCGGAATGAAGAAATAGCGGGTCGAGTTGCGCAGGAAATAGCCGAACATGTTGCGCGAGCCGGTGGCGTAGCGCTGGTTGTAAGGGTCGAACAAAACGACGCCGCCATAACCGGCGTCGCGCATCCAGCCGCGCAGTTTCGCCAGCCGGCCTTTTCGGAGCGCGTCGGCATCGATGAAGGATGGCTCCGTGTCCGACAGCCACATGCCGCCGGCCGGATCAGCGGCGGCCGGGTGGCGCATGCGGTCCTTGAAGTCGACGTCCTCGGTGCTGTCGGGATCGAATACGACGATGCTCATGGGGGTCGGCCTTCGGTGCGTTGCAAGGTTTGACCATGGCGCAGCAGATGCGAAGGGATTGTGCGGAAAACCGCATAGGTTGTGCGAGATGCCGCCGCAACGCGCCTTACAGGCGATCAGCCGCCCGAACTCTGTTTTGTCAATTCGACTTGATAAGCGCTTCGTGGATGTCGCCTGAGTCGCCACGCTTTGAGAACGATGAGCAGCATCAAGTACCCAAACAGTGCGAGCAGGCCCGGAAAAAATCCAACCAGGCAAATCGAGATAAAAATACCCAAGAACCCAAACGCAGCCACAGCGTAGTATAAAGCCGTTGCCCAGACATATTTCTCCATTTGAGAGCTATTCATAGCTTTGACTCCGGGTCAGCCGCCTCCACTCAACATCACATAGGGATGTTGAAATAATTGTGCCAGCGCCCTCGCTGCCCTCTATGGCAGCTACCGAACACGGAAACACGTTAACCCTAATGCCGTCGCGCCATCTTCGGCGCATGCCCGTGCTCCTCGCGAAAAGCGCTGGCAAAACTCGACATCGAGGCAAAGCCGCAGGCCAGCGCCACGTCGCATACGGCAAGCGTCTTTGCGGAACCTCCCAACCGCGTTATTCTGGCCAGGCAATGGAGCACCGGCACGTCAGGTCACGTGCTGGCGAACTTGAAAAGGAGAATCAAGTTCCCATGAGCAGACAAGTAGCCATTGCGCTTTACGTGGTGGCGATGGTGGTGGTTATAGTCGGTATGGATTTCCTGTTCTTCAGAGGTCAATTCTGGGGACGGCTGGTTGCAAATATTGGGATAGTTTTTATGTTCACGGCTTTCTACCTGCTATTCCTTCGGCGCGCCTGAAACGGCCGCCCGCTGACTGCGCCTAATGCCTCCGCGCCATCTTCGGCGCATGCCCGTGCTCTTCCCGAAAAGCCCGGGCAAAGCTCGACATCGAGGCAAACCCACAAGCCAGCGCCACGTCGCGCACGGCGAGCGTCGAATGCGCCAGGAGATCGGCGGCGCGCTTCAGCCGCAGCCGCCGGTAGTAGCCGTTCGGCGAGATGGCGAGTTCGGAGCGGAAGGATCGTTCGAGCTTGTCGGACGAGACGCCCAGTTTCGCGGTCAGCTCCGCCATGCCAAGCCGTTCCTCCACCGCATCCTCCATAATGGCGATGGCCGACAGCACCAGCTCGTTCTGGACGCCGGTGCGCAGGCGCAGCGGCATCAGCTTGCGGTCGATGCTCGATCGCAAGGGACTGTGCACGAACCATTCGGCGACCCCCGCGGCAAGCTCGGCGCCGTAGTCGCGGGTGATGATCTCCAGCATCATGTCGAGGCTGCCGACGCCGCCGGCCGAAGTGAAGCGCTTGCGGTCGATGACATAGAGGTCGCGCCGCAACTCGATGTTCGGGAAGGCCTCGGTGAAGGCCGCCTGGCTGGTCCAATGCAAGGTGCAGGCATGGCCGTCGAGCAGGCCCGCACGCGCCAGGAAGAACGCCGCGTCCGCCACCGCGCCGACATGGGCGCCGGCCCGCAGGCTGCGGCGGATGCAGCTCGCCGCGTCCTCGGCGACGAGGTGATCGGCGTCGCCGCCCGAGCACACCACGATGCGGTCGACCTTGGGCGCCGCCTCGGCGTAAAACCCCGGCTGGATGACCACGCCATTGGACGCCTCAACCGGACCTTGGGTCGCCCCAACGATGATCCAGCGGTAGCATTCCCGCTTCGCCAGTATGTTGGCCGCGCGCAGCGGCTCGATGACCGAGCTGAACGCCATCATCGGAAAGCCGGGGAACACGAGCACCGCGAAGGTGAGGGTTTCGGTGGGTTTCGGTGGTTCGCGCGTGGCCATGGGCGCTACATCTCGGGCGAATGGCGCCTGGGGTCAATTGCCTATCCGGAACGTTGGCGCCGCCCCTCATTGCCCTGCCGGGCATTTCTCCCCGTATAGAGACGGGGAGAAAGGGCTGACCGCGATGTCGGCTCTTGTTTTGCAACGCCACCGATTGGCGAAACCGCCGAGGACAGCGCCCCTCTCCCCGTCCCTATACGGGGAGAGGATGCCGGCAGGCAGGTGAGGGGCGGCGCTGACACCCGATAGGTATCGGCATAAGCCGCCCAGAGCGCTCGTGTCAGTCCCCCAGCGCCTGATCCAGGTCCGCGATCAGGTCATCGCCGTCCTCGATGCCCGCCGACAGCCGCACCAGCGAATCCGATATGCCGATCTCTTCCCGCTTCCCGGCGGGAATGGAGCCATGCGTCATCAGCGCCGGGTGCTCGATCAGGCTCTCCACCCCGCCGAGGCTCTCGGCCAGCGTGAACAGCCGCGTGCGTTCGAGGAAGCGTTTCGTGCCGGCAAGGTCGCGATCCAGCACGGCGGATATCATGCCGCCGAAAGCATGCATCTGCTGGACGGCTATTGCATGCTGCGGATGGCTGGCGAGGCCGGGATAGATGACGCGGCGCACGTCCCTGCGGGTTTCCAGCCACTGCGCGATTTTCAGCCCGTTGGTGGAATGGCGTTCCATCCTGAGCGCCAGGGTCTTCAAACCGCGCAGCGCCAGGAAACTGTCGAACGGACCCGATATGGCGCCGATGGCATTCTGCAGGAATTTCAGCCGGTCGGCGAGATCCTTATTGTCGCCGACCACAGCCACCCCGCCGACCATGTCGGAATGGCCGTTCAGATATTTGGTCGTCGAGTGGACGACGATGTCGATGCCGAGCTCCAGCGGCCGCTGGATATAGGGGCTGCAGAAAGTGTTGTCGGCGACAGTCAGTATGCCCTTGCGCCTGGCGAGCGCCGCGACGCCTTCGAGGTCGACGATGCGCAGCAGCGGGTTGGTCGGCGTCTCGACCCACAGCATCTTGGTCTCCGGCCGGATCGCCGCCTCGACCGCCGCAAGGTCGGTGAAATCGACGAAGCTCACCTGCAGGTTGGCCGAGCGCTTGCGCACCCGCTCCATAAGCCGGAACGAGCCGCCATAGATGTCGTCGGTGGCGACGATGTGGGCGCCGGAATCGAGCAGCTCCAGCACCGTGGCGATCGACGCCAGGCCGGAAGCAAAGGCGAAAGCCGCCGAGCCGCTTTCCAGGTCCGCCACCGCGCGCTCGAAGGCGAAGCGCGTCGGGTTCTGGCTGCGGGCATATTCGAAACCCTTGTGCACGCCAGGCGACTGCTGGCCATAGGTCGAGGTGGCATAGATCGGCACCATCACGGCACCCGTCAACGGGTCGTGGCTCTGGCCGCCATGGATGGTA
Organism: Mesorhizobium sp. ESP7-2; assembly: GCF_020164715.1. Lineage (NCBI taxonomy): Bacteria > Pseudomonadati > Pseudomonadota > Alphaproteobacteria > Hyphomicrobiales > Phyllobacteriaceae > Mesorhizobium > Mesorhizobium sp. ESP7-2. Next base: position 13,097 of record NZ_JAIUGQ010000052.1, on the reverse strand, counting down.
CGGGTGGAGAAGGCCAGGCGGTTCTTGCCGGATGTGGTCATTTTGCGCGGCGCCTCAGATGGTTGATCAGGTCGATGCGGGTAATCAGGCCGACGAACTCGTCGCCGTCGAAGACGATGGCGACCTCGTTGCGGTCGAACACCGGCAGCAGCACGTCCAGCGTCTGGCTGGCCTGCAGCGTGTGCAGGTTGGAGGTCATCGCCGTGCGCACCGGGCCGCTGAAGCGCTCCCAGCGCCCGTCATAGGGTCCGTCGACATGGGCAAGAATATCGCTTTCGTCGACGATGCCGACCAGCTTGCCATTGTCGAGCACCGGCAATTGCGAGACATCGGAGCGCCGCATGCGGCCATAAGCGTTGAGCAGGCTTTCATCCGGCCCGACATAGACCGTGTCGCCGGTGCGGTGCGTGCGCATCACGAGGTCGCGCAGATCGCCATGCTGTTCGTGCTCGGCCAGCCCCTGCTCGGCCAGCCAGAAATCGTCGAACACTTTCGACAGGTACTTGTTGCCGCTGTCGCAGACGAAGGTGACGACGCGCTTGGGCGTCGTCTGCTCGCGGCAATAGCGCAGGGCCGTCGACAGCAGCGTGCCGGAGGAAGAACCGGCCAGGATGCCTTCCCGGGACAACAGATCGCGCACGGCCAGCATGCTCTGCTTGTCCGTGATGGAATAGGCTTTCCTGACCAGCGACAGATCGGCGTTGGGCGGCACGAAATCCTCGCCGATGCCTTCGACGGTCCAGCTTCCCGCCTCTTCCATCTTGCCGGTCTTGATCAGCGGCGCCAGCACCGAGCCGACCGGATCGGCCAGCACCATCTCCGTCTTCGGCGACGCCTTGGCGAAAAAGCGGCCAAGTCCGGTCAGCGTGCCGCCCGAGCCGACGCCGACCACCACCGCGTCGACATCACCGTCAAGCTGCGAGAAAATCTCCGGGCCGGTCGTCGTCTCATGCGCCTGCGGGTTGGCCGGGTTGGCGAACTGGTTGGCATAGAAGGCGCCGGGCAGTTCGGCGGCAATCTTCTCCGCCATGTCCTGGTAATACTCGGCATGACCCTTGCCGACATCGGAGCGCGTCATGTGCACTTCGGCGCCCAGCGCGCGCAGATGCTGGATTTTTTCGCGCGACATCTTGTCTGGCACGACCAGGATGATGCGGTAACCCTTGGGGATGCCGACCTGGGCGAGGCCAAGGCCGGTATTGCCGGCGGTCGCCTCGACGATGGTGCCGCCGGGCTTGAGCCTGCCGTCCTTCTCCGCCGCCGCGATCATCGATAGCGCGATACGGTCCTTGATCGAGCCACCGGGGTTCTGGCTCTCGAGCTTGATGAACAGCCGGCATTTTCCCGTGTCGAACCTGGTCAGCTCGACGATGGGCGTCTGGCCGATCAGATCGAGCACCGAGGCATAGGGTTTACGCAGGCGGGATGTTGCGGTGTCCGATGGGGCGCCGTCGGCACCGTCGGCTATGGCTTTTCTGCGCTCGCTCATGTCGGAGCCTCCATGGATCAACCTAGCGTCTTTTCCAGCCGATCGCTGTTGGAAAGAAGATAGATCGTGCCAATCCGGCGGCCAGACGGGGAATGAAATTCCAGCGGCGGTTGCCACAGAACGGTCGACCCGGATTCGATCCCTATGCCGAGTTCCGTCACACCCTCCCGCTCTGTCCTGCCTGACATCTCCCCGCAAGGGGGAGATCGGCATCACCCTGGCCTTCGCTATTCTTCGACCGTTGAAGGGAGAGCACAGTCAGCGAAGCTGCCAATCTCCCCACCCGTGGGGGAGATGGCCGGCAGGCCAGAGGGGGGCGTCGTAAAGTGCTGACCTCACCGGCGAACCGCTATCCCCTCCGGCTGGCAGCAGGAGGGACTTCAGTCTTAGTTGAGTGATAGCTAATATACATATAGCTTGGTCATGCGGGGGACGATCCCAAATCGAAGCCTAACCCGCAATGGCCGGTGCGACCCGCTTTCAACCCAAGCATCCCCCGCACCGGCCATTCTTTTCCCGGCGGGTCCATGGCCAGCTTGAAATCGCAATCTGGTGCACGATCTGGCGCTACTTGGGGTAGAACGAGTGATCGATGCGCCGAACCAGAATGGCTCTTTGTGCCGACCGAGATGCACGTCAACACGGCCGAGGATTAGAACGCCTTTGAAATAGGTCTGCTTCAAACTGTGTATATCTCAATTGGCTAAAGTACGGAACGTCCAATGGACAAGTCCAGAACGTTTGAAGGCCCCTCGGACCAAGGCCTACCGGTGCGCAAGACTTTAGTCCCGCCGTCTTATAGTTGAGAACGGAAGTTGTTCGGCCACGCGCCGCCCCCCGATAAATACCAGACTGCACTCAGGCGAACATGGTGCGATCGCGGAAGTCGCTTTCGGGCGAACACAGGTCCGCCAAATACACGATCGCCGCCGGAAGTGCGTCGCGATAAGGGGCCAAGCGCGGCTTACGCGCGCGAACGGTTCGCCCACACCAGCCCGGCCAGGCCGACCAGCATGGCGGCGAGGCCGATATAGAGCCATTGCGACTGGCCGGTCATGAAACTGCCGCCGACCACGCCGATGCCTTGCAGCGACCACAGCGCACCGATGGCCAGTACAATCAAGGCCAGCAGATTTTTGATCAGTCTCATTGTCGAATCCCGCTTTTCAAGTCGATCGATTTCGGCGCTATCGCCGTGATGAAAGAGCCGAAGGAAGTGGCCAGATCGTGCAGACTTCTATTTGAAGATCAATGCATAATCTTGTCTTAAAAGTCCTTCGTGCCGATCAAAACATCATCAGAAACCGGTCCTGGAGCGCCAAAAAGTCCCTGACAGACTGTTACCCGCTGACTCCAAACGTGTGATCTCGCCATGGAACCGCCAGATCACTGCCGCATTTCGTGCCTTATTCTCCTCCTAACGGCTGGGGTCTGTCAAAAACGGAGCCATCCCCCAAGTATGAAGACCCCAAAACAGACCGCGCTCGTCGCGGTAACGATCGTTGCTGGCCTGATGGTCGGCGCCTCCGCAACTTCGGCAACCGCCGCCGCCGGCCAGTGTGGCCGCGCTTCCTGGTACGCGCTGCACTCGAGGACCGCATCGGGCGAGCGTATGAACCCCTCGGCGCTGACCGCCGCCCACCGCACGCTGCCGTTCGGCACCAAATTGCGGGTCACCAACAAGAACAACGGCCGCAGCGTCGTCGTGCGCATCAACGATCGTGGTCCCTTCATCAAGGGCCGCGTGCTCGACCTGTCGAAAGGCGCCGCAGGCCAGCTCGGCTTCATCGGCTCCGGTCAGACGTCCGTCTGCATGACGCGCGTTTGACCTGACCGTCTCTTGTGATCTCTCCCGGACCGCGGATCAGCGGAGCAAAGCGGGAAGCTTCCGGGATCATGGCCAGGTGTCCGGCGCCGAGACCTGACACATATCCTACACATTTCGGCACCGCACATTGAGCCGGCTGTGCCGTCCGGGGCCGATTTTCAAGGCTTTGGGCGAAAAGAAGCATTCGTCACGCCACGTGACGTATTGCATCGCAGCAATTAGTTGTTAACCTCCCCGCGAGACATCTAGGGCTCGGCGCTGCTCGTCGTCCCTTCGGGCGCGGGGTAACGTATGTTCTACCAGCTCTACGAAATGAACCATGCTGCCTTGCAGCCGGCGCGGCTCTATGCCGACGCGGTCCGATTTCTCTACTCCAATCCGCTCAACCCGGTTTCGCATACGCACTGGGGCCGATCGATCGCGGCGGGCGCCGAACTGTTCGAGCGCACCACGCGCCGCTACGGCAAGCCGCAATTCGGCCTGGCCAAGACGGTGGTCGACTGGAACAGCGTCGCGGTCACCGAAAAGACCGTCTGGTCGAAGCCGTTCTGCAATCTCGTCCGGTTCGAGCGCGCCGTTCCAGCCGGGCGCAAGGCCGACCCGAAGCTTTTGATCGTGGCGCCGATGTCGGGCCATTACGCCACGCTGCTGCGCGGCACGGTCGAGGCGATGCTGCCCCATGCCGATGTCCACATCACCGACTGGGTCGACGCCCGCATGGTGCCGCTGGCCGACGGCAGCTTCGATCTCGACGATTATATCGACTACATCATCGACATGCTGCACACGCTGGGTCCGGACACGCATGTGATGGCCGTGTGCCAGCCTTCCGTGCCGGTGCTTGCGGCCGTGGCGCTGATGGAAGCGAAGGGCGACCCCTTCGTCCCTTCGACGATGACCCTGATGGGCGGGCCGATCGACACCCGCCGCAACCCTACCGCCGTCAATCTGCTCGCCGAGGAAAAGGGCATCGACTGGTTCCGCGACAATGTCGTGATGCGCGCGCCCTGGCCGGTGCCGGGCTTCGGCCGCGAGGTCTATCCCGGCTTCCTGCAGCTGTCGGGCTTCATGAGCATGAACCTCGATCGCCACATCATCGCCCACAAGGAATTCTTCATGCACCTTGTGAAGGACGATGGCGACAATGCCGAAAAGCACCGCGACTTCTATGACGAGTATCTGGCGGTGATGGACCTGACGGCGGAATTCTACCTGCAGACCGTCGACACGGTCTTCGTGCGCCATGCCCTGCCCAAGGGCGAGATGACGCATCGTGGCGCCAGGATCGATCCGTCCGCCATCCGCAACGTCGCCCTGTTCACGGTCGAGGGCGAGAACGACGACATTTCGGGTCTTGGCCAGACCAGGGCGGCGCAGGACCTGTGCGTCAACATCCCCGCCGACAGGAAGGCGCATTACGTGCAGCCGGCGGTCGGCCATTACGGCGTCTTCAACGGTTCGCGCTTCCGCTCCGAGATCGTGCCGCGCATCGTCGACTTCATCGCCAGCTATGGCCGCCAGAACCGGGTGGCGGTGAAGCCGAAGCTGGTCCGCACCGCCAAGCGGTAGGGAGTTTGGAAACGGAACCGGCCGCGGGTCCGATTCCGTTGCACGAGCGCCGCTTTCCCTCCCGGCGGGTAACCATGCCGCCAATCAACTCGATGTCTTTAATTGACACGGAGTGTAAATCGCCCTTAACGTTTCGTTAACAACAGGGTGAGCGGGGACAATGAATTCCTCAACCGTGCGAAGGCTGCGCGTATGCGTGGCAGCCGGGCTGGCGTTAACGGGAGGCTGGATGGCACCGGCCTGGGCGTCGGGCGCCATGGCGACCGGGGGCCTCACCTCGCAGCCGATCGGCCATTACGATTTCTGCAAGCAGCATCCGGGCGAATGCTCGATCCGCCCGGCCAACCTCGCGCCGGCCACCCTGACCGACGGCTTGATGCGCAAGCTGGTCGACGTCACCGCCAGGGTCAATGCCGCCGTCAAGCCGATGAGCGACATGGACATATACGGCAAGGACGAGGTCTGGGCCTATCCCGACAACGGCGTCGGCGACTGCGAGGACTACGTGCTGGAGAAGCGGCGCCAGCTGTCCCGCATGGGCATCTCGCTCGCCGATCTCTTGATAACCGTCGTGCGCAAGCCCGACGGTGAGGGCCACGCCGTACTGACGGTGCGCACCGACGGCGGCGACTTTGTGCTCGACAATTTGACCGACAAGGTCAAACCCTGGGACGAGACCGGTTACCGCTTCCTCAAGCGCCAGGCGATCGACAACACCGGCCGCTGGGTCTCGATCCGCGGCGGCCAGCAGGTCCTGGTCGGCTCGGTGCAGTAGCAAAGAGCGCCGCGGTTCGAACCGCGGCAGCTCTCGTGCCCATGAAAGTGTCCGTTTATCTTTAGCAAAGGGCAGCGCTGCCCCTCATTGTCCTGCCGGACATTTCTCCCCGTATAGTGACGGGGAGAAAGACGCCGTTGTCGTTGCTTTCGCCAATCGTCAACGTTGCAGGACAAGCGGCGACGGCGCGGGAAATTCCCTTCTCCCCGTTCACGGGGAGAAGGTGCCGGCAGGCGGATGAGGGGCGGCGCCGACGTTGCTATTTCCCTGCGCTACGCAACCCAAAAAACTTTCCGCGCCCCTCCGTGAACCATTTCCGTTCGCCCGGCGACACACAGCCGTGGACGATAGAAACCCAAATCATGGAGACTTCAAATGACTGCTTTTCTGCGAAATACCCTTCTCGCCGCCGCCGCCGCTTCGGCCCTGACCGGATCTGCTCTGGCCGGCCAGACCATCCCAAGCTGCGCCAACACCAATCTCAACGACCTGTGGAGCGGCCGTTGTTGCAGCGCTGGCGCGTCGGACTGCCTGGGCGGCGGCAACGGTGGCCGCGACCATCAGGGCAATGGCGGCCGGGGAAACAATGGCGGCAGCACGGCCGGCAAGCAATGATCTCACCACGGCTGCCCGCTGGCTGCTCGCCGGCGGGCACTGTCTTCTACAGCATGTCGCGGCGAATGGTATTCGCCCGACCTGCTGTGAGCTTCTGATTTATGCATGTCGCGGTCCCGGAACCGAGGACACTTCCGGGCGACATGCATTAGGATCGCCGGCCCAATGCCGCGCGGATCGAGGCGGTGATGCGCACAAGCGCGGCCTCATCCAGCTTCTCGATGTTTTCGGCGAGAAGATTGGCGAGTTCGGTGGCGGCGGGGGAAAGACCCGACGTGTCGAGCTTGACGCGCGGGTGCGAGGCCTCGGCCAGCCGCGCCAGCTCCTCGGCATCGTCCCAGATGATGTTGAAATAGCCGATGATCTTCTGGATCAGCGTCCAGGTCGGTGCGCCGCGCCTGCCATGCTCGAGCGCCGACAGATAAGCGGCGCTGACACCGATCGCCGCCGCCATATCCTTCTGGCTGACGCCGCGCTCGGCCCTCAGCGCGCGCAGCTTCTCGCCGAACGGGGTCATGCGCCCGGTCTCCCGGCTCTACGCCTCACGAGCGCACCCGCCGCAGCCTGATGTAGAGCGCGCCCGAGCCGCCATGGTTGCGGGCGGCATGGTCGTGACTGGAGACCAGCGGCCGGAACGCCGGCGTCGACAGCCAGGCGGGCACGGCACGCCGCAAGACGCCGTCGCCGCCCGAGGACGACCCCTTGCCGGTGATGACCAGTACATAGCGGACGCCGCCGGCACGCGCCCGGTGCAGGAACGAGAACAGCAGCGAATAGGCCTCGTCCTGCGTCATGCCGTGCAGGTCGACGCGGCCCTCGATCGGCAGCCGGCCTTTTTGCAACTTGTCCAGCGTCGGCTCGTCGAGCCGGTGCGTGACATGCTGGACCTTCGGCTTTGCCGCGCCAGCCAGGCCGGCGGCGGGCTGAGCCGGTTGGGCCGGCGTCGGCCTGGCATCGACGGCCAGGTCTGGAATGTCGACGGCGGCGCGGCCCTTGAGCGGCTTGGCGGTGCGCGCCACCAGGTTCCACAGCACCCGGTCATCCTCGCTGAGCTTGTCCGGGCGCTTGCTCATCATGCGCCCCCGGCCAGCACGCGGGGCACCAACGCGTAGAAATCGGCGGCGTTGCGCACCACGCCGGCGATCTCGCCGGCGGCGTCGCCCGAGCCGGCGAACAGGTCGCCGCGCGCCGGTCCGGTGATGGCCGAGCCGGTGTCCTGCGCGATCATCAGCCGCCGGAACGGTCTTTTGTCGAAGGCGGTGAGCGTCGGCGCGTCGATGTAGAAAGGCGTGCCGAATGTGTGGAGCAGCCGATCGACGGCCATCGAGCGGCCCGGCGTCAGCGGCACCTTGGCGGCCGCGATCGGCCCCAGCGCCGTGTCATCCACTGCGGCCTCGCGAAAGAAGATATAGGAGCGGTTCCGCCACAGGATCTCGTCGATGCGCTCCGGATGCGCCTTGAACCAGGCGCGGATCGACTGCATCGTCACTTCCGCCAGCGGGATTTCGCCGAGCTCGCTCAAGGTTTTGCCCGGCCCGGTGAAGCGCTGGCCGGATTTGGCTGCGTAGGTGACGCGGCAAAGCCGGCCGTCGGTCATGGCGAGCCGAGCCGCGCCTTGCACATGGATGAAGAAGGCATCGACCTTGTCGGCCAGCCAGGCAATCTCCAGCCCCTGGCCGGCGAGCGCGCCGCGCTCGATCGCGCCACGGTCAGGATATTCGGCCAGCCAGTCGGCCGTCCGGCGGGCGAAGGCGAGATAAGGATCCATTCCGGCGGGCCGGTTGGCATCGTCGACATCGACGAGGTCGGCCGGACGCGACAGCAGCGGCACGGCAAAATGCGCGGTCCGCACCGGTGAAGCCTCGACCTGAGGCTCGTAGAAGCCGGTGACGAGCCCGGCGCCGGTCTCCGGCTGGACCAGCATGGGGACGAAATGGCGCTCGAAGAAGGCACGGGCCTGCGGCCGGCTGGCGGCAGGGGCTGCTCGCGCGTGCGCATAGGCCTCGGCGAAGGCGCCGAAATCGACGCCCAGCGCACCGCTGCGATAGGGTTTGACCGGCGCATGGAAAGCGGAGCGGCCAAATGCCTCGAAGGCCGGCAGATGGTCGTCGTCACCCCAACCGGGCAGGTCGCCGAAGGATCTTTCAACAAGGAGAGGCGACAGCGACACCGGAGCCCGCCTGTTCCGGGCTCAGTCTTCTTCTTCGGTGGCGACGAGCTTCCAGTTCGGATCGCGCGAGCGCGTGTCGCGGGCGAAGGTCCAGACATCCTTGACCTCGGCCACGGTTTCGGGATCGCCGTCGATGACCGCGCCCGCCTTGTCGCGCGTCGCCGAGATCAGCTCGCTGATGATGCGCAGCGTGACATGCGCCTCGCCGCCCTTCATCTCGGCCGAGACGATGTCGGCCTTGTCGATGCCGACGAAGGAGGACTGGATCTTTTCCGACTTGGCCTCGCGTTCGCCGATCGCGGCGACGAAGCCGTCAAAAACTTCACGTGACAAAAGGTTCTTCAGCGTTTTGCGGTCGCCGTCGGCATAGGCCATGACGATCATCTCATACGCCATCTTGGCGCCGTCGATGAACCCCTTGGGATCGAAGGACGGGTCGTTGTCCTTGATCGCGCGCAGGCCCTTGTTGAGATCGGTGTCGGGCTTGGCGAAGGCGTCGATCGCCGTATAGGCGTCGGCCGGCGCCGGCTCGCCGGGCGCCCGCTTGCGCGGCAGCGAAACCACGTTCTCGGGCTTCTGCGTGGCGTCCTTGTCGGTGCGCGCCGCCGTGTAGGGATCGAAGGGCGGCCGTTCGCTACCGGTCCGACGGCCCAGCACGTTGCGCAGCTGGAAGAAGATCACCACCGCCGCGATCAGGAAGAAAATCGTGCCGAAGTCGAAGAAGCCCATATCTTCCGCCAATCAATCCCTGCCTCTAGGCCGGACCGTCCAGCCAACAGGCCGCGGTCGCATAGCGTTCAACATTCAAAGCATATAGAACGCAAGGCGCAATCATTCAAATCAAAGGCAGGCATACCTATCTAACAGCCTCCATGCCAGCGGCGATTGGCCGCCGGCGGGACAAAACAATCGAATGGTCGGTAAAGACTTGCGCATTTCGCTGCTTCCCTTCTTTCTCCTGGCGCTGCCGCTGCTGGAAATCGCCGGTTTCGTCGTCGTCGGCCGCGAGGTCGGCGCGCTGGCGACGGTCGGCCTAGTGCTGGCCTCGAGCTTCGCCGGCGTGCTTTTGCTGCGCCACCAGGGTTTCGGCGTCATGACCCGTATCCGCACCGAGATGGCAGCCGGCCGCGACCCCAGCCGCCAGCTCGCCCATGGCGCCATGATCGTGGTCGCGGCGATCCTGCTGATCATCCCCGGTTTCATCACCGACATCATCGGGCTGCTGCTGTTCCTGCCGCCGCTGCGCGACCTTGCCTGGAACAGGCTGAAGGGCCGCATCGTCGTCGCCACCGATTTCTCCACCGGCGGCTTCCGCCGCCAGCGAGACAAGGTCATCGACCTCGAAGACGGCGACTATTCGCGCGAGGACGACCTGAAGCGCGGCCCGGACCATAATTCGCCGTGGCGGCGGCTGAAGGACGACTAGGTCGAGGTTGCAGCGTTCTGATTTGTTCTGAAAGGCTAGCGCCCGCCCCGGCCAGACTTTCCTCTCCCTCCGGAGGGGGGAGAGGTGGCTCGGCGAAGCCGAGACGGAGTGGGGGAACCACCTGGCAACCGCCGCAAACGGATATTGAAAAGGGACCAAGGCGCAGGCATTGCCTCGCCTTGCGCCCAAGGGTCGACCCCCACTCCGTCGAGCTTCGCTCGACACCTCTCCCCCGATCGACGGGGGAGAGGAAGGGCACCCTTCGGCAACGGCTGCGGAGGACGGGCAGCCAGATGAGGGCGGTGCCGGCCCCGACAGTGATCTCTCCACATCCAACCGTGGCCAATACAGCCCAAGGCAATTGCCCCCGAGCCCGAAGGCGGCAAACCTTGTCTTGTCATGCCGGCCATGGTAGCGAACGCCCGATTTCAATTCGGTCAGCAACGCTGCCCAGGCAAAAGGATATAGGCTCATGGCCAGCAATGATGACGCGCCGGTCGGCGCCAACGGAAACGGCAACGGCAGCGCGACGCAGCCCTCGCTCAACGTCCTGGCCCAGTATGTCAAGGACCTGTCCTTCGAAAGCCCCGGCGCGCCGAACTCGCTGCGCGGCCGCGACAAGGCGCCCGGCATCGCCATCAACGTCAACGTCAACGCCAACCCGCTTTCCGACAAGCAGTTCGACGTCAACCTGACGCTGAACGCCAAGGCCTCCTTCGACCAGGAAGTGCTGTTCAATGTCGAGCTGGTCTATGGCGGCGTCTTCGCCATTTCGGGCTTCCCGCAGGAGCACATGCTGCCGATCCTGTTCATCGAATGCCCGCGCCTTTTGTTCCCCTTCGCCCGCCAGATCATCGCCGAGGCGACCCGCAATGGCGGCTTCCCGCCGCTGATGCTTGACCCGATCGATTTCGCGCAGATGTTCCAGCAGAAGATCGCCGAGGACCAGGCCGCCTCGCAGACCAAGGTGAGCTGATCTCGGCTGACAGGGATCGCTTGAAGAACCCGGCCTCGTGCCGGGTTTTTTGTTGGCGCCATCCCTTTGTCATCTCGGCAACGCTGGCGGGACAGCACCCCCCTCTGGCCTGCCGGCCATCTCCCCCGCAAGGGGGGAGATCGGATGTCGTGTTTTGCCTTCGCCAATCTCCAACGTCTCAAAGTCGGCGGAGCGCCGAAGCTGCCAATCTCCCCCCTTGCGGGGGAGATGTCCGGCAGGACAGAGGGGGGTGTGAAGGAACTCGGCGGTCGGCCAGTTCTGAACCGCCACGCTCATCCCCTGCGGAGCACCGCACAAGTCCTGCGGATTCCAGAACACTTCCCCGCCTCCCCCCGCTTTATCATTCTGGCAATGGCGTCCCGGCTGATGCAGCCGCCCCGCCTTGGCGCGCCTGTTTTCGTGCATGCCGTCCCGAAACCGCCGGGCAGTTTTGGGCGGCATCTACCAACAAAAGAGGGAACGACGATGAAATTCATGCTGACCGACCGCAAGCTCCACCCGTGCGCCAAACCCGTCGCCGACGATTTCAGGACGGGCGGCATCAGCCGCCGCGAATATCTGGCGCTGATGGCCGGGCTCGGCGTCAGCGCCGCCGGCGCCTTTGCCCTGGGCGGCCTGACGGCGACGCCTGCCCGCGCCGCCGAGCCGAAGAAGGGCGGGACCTTGCGCGTCGCCATGAACGTCAAGGGTTTCAAGGACCCGCGCACCTTCGACGGCGTCGAAATGTCCAATGTCGCGCGCCAGTGCAACGAATATCTGGTGCGCTGGAACACCGATTTTACGTTCGAGCCCTGGCTGCTGGAAAAGTGGGAGATGAGCGACGACGCCCGGACGCTGACGCTGCATGTGCGCAAGGGCATTTCGTGGTCGAACGGCGACGCGTTCAACGCCGACGATGTCGTCCACAACCTCACCCGCTGGTGCGAGGCCGGCGTTGCCGGCAATTCGGTCGCCGCGCGCATGGGGGCGCTGGTCGACGCCGACACCAAGAAGCTGGTCGATGGCGGCATCGAGAAGGTCGACGACTTCACGATAAAACTCAATTTGCCGAAACCCGACATTTCGCTGATCGCCGGCATGGCCGACTATCCCGCGCTGATCATGCACCGCTCCTATGACGGCGACGGCGACCCCATGAAGGCGCTGGCCATCACCACCGGCCCCTGCGAGCTGGTCAAATGGGACGCCGAGACCGGCGCCGAGGTCAAGCGCAAGGACAAGCCGTGGTGGAAGGGCGAGTTCTACCTCGATGGCATCCAATGGATCGACTACGGCTCCGACCCCAACGCCACGCTGTCGGCCTTCGAATCCGGCGAGATCGACACCGACCACGAAACCGCTTCCGACGCCGTCTCGCAGACCGACAAGATGGGGCTGAAGAATTCCGAGATCGCCACCGGCTCGACCATCGTCGCCCGCTTCAATGTCGGCAATGCGCCCTATGACGACGTCAAGGTGCGCCGCGCCGCCCAGCTCGCCGTGGACAATTCGGCCGTGCTGAAACTCGGCCTCGACGGCCACGGCAAACCCGCCGACAACCACCATGTCGGCCCCATGCACCCCGAATACGCCGATATCGGCCCGGCCAAGCGCGACGTGGATCAGGCCAAGAAACTGCTCGCCGAATCCGGCAAGGCCGACCACGAATACGAGCTGATCTCGGTCGACGTCGAATGGCAGAAGAACACGGCGGACGCCATCGCGGCGCAGATCCGCGAGGCCGGCCTCAAGATCAAGCGCACCGTGCTGCCCGCCGCCACCTTCTGGAACGACTGGAGCAAGTTCCCCTATTCCTGCACCGAATGGCTCGGCCGCCCACTCGGCGTCCAGGTGCTGGCGCTGGCGTACAAGTCCGGCGCTGCCTGGAACGAAAGCGCCTACGCCAATAAGGAGTTCGACGAGCTGCTCGACAAGGCGCTGGCCATGCCCGACCCCAAGGCCCGCAAGGAGATCATGGCCAAGATCGAGCAGAATTTGCGCGACTCCGGCATCATCATCCAACCCTACTGGCGCTCGGTCTACCGCACCTACCGCAAAGGCATCGAAGGCTGCGAACAGCACCAGGCGCTGGAGCAGCACTTCGAGAAGGTCTGGATCGAAAGCTGAGGCGGACGCGGCGCCAACCGTAGACGTCGCGCCGCTCCTCACTGTCCTGCCGGCGTTCGTCGCTCGAAAAGCCAAGCAGTTGGCTTTTCGTCCGCTATGCGGACCGCTCCTCAACTCCCCGT
>NZ_JAIUGQ010000051.1:0-37002 GCF_020164715.1 Mesorhizobium sp. ESP7-2 | reverse complement strand
CGGCAACCGCATCTTAGGGGGAGAAAACTGTTACCTATGTATCCGGTTCATTCTGTTACCCATCTATCCGCTGGACAGCCTTCGCCGGATTTCGCCAATCGGCTGCGTTGCAGAACAGGCGCCAAGACCGACACCGCCCCTTCTCCCCGTCCCTATACGGGGAGAAGATGCCGGCAGGCAGATGAGGGGCAGCGCCGACGTTGAAACCTGCCCGCCGACGTTTGGATCACGTGGAAGCCTGGACCGGCGCCAGCGCGATCGTTACCTAACATCCACCCAGCGCTTCTCCTCGAAGGAGCGCGCCATGGCGTGCACGGTGCGCTCAATCTCCAGCCCTTCGGCGAACTCGATGAGCCGGGCCGGCTTGCCGGCAAGTCGCGTCAGCAATTCATGGCATTCGATGATCTTGAGATCGTTGAAGCCGAGGCCGTGGCCGGGCGCCGGCACGAAAAGATCATAGGGCTTGTGCTGCGGCGCCACCAGTATGGTGCGGTAGCCCTGTTCGGTCGGCCGGTCCGACGTCAGGTAGAGCTGGAATTCGTTCATCCGCTCCTGGTCGAACAGGATCGATCCCTTGGAACCGAAGATCTGGATGGCGATGCGGCCCTTGCGGCCCCAGGCCGAACGGTTGACCTGCAGCGTGCCGGCAACGCCGTTTTCCAGATGCATCAGCACGCTGGCGATGTCGTACGTCTCGACCGCGCGGCGCCCGCCTGATGCGAGCTTGCGGTCGGCATAGGGCTTGGCCATGTCGCAGATGACGCTGGCGACGCGGCCGAACAGCGCCGTGACCAGCGACAGTGGATGCACGGCGAAATCGTCGAGCGCGCCGTAGCCGGAAGCCGCCTCGTGTTTCCAGAAGAACAGTGCCTCGGGATCGGCCATGAAATCCTCGTCCATCTCGATGCGCAGATGGTTGACCTCGCCGATGATCTTCTCGTCGAGCAGCGCGCCGATGTGGCGGATGGCCGGGCTCTGGATGTAATTGTAGCCAAGCGCCGCGACCTTGCCTGATTTCTTGGCCGCGGCCGCCATCGCCTCGGCTTCGGCAAAGCTCGGCGCCATCGGCTTTTCGCACCACAGATGCTTGCCGGCTTGAAGGATGGCGATGGCCATTTCCGGGTGAAACTGATTGGGCGTGGTGAGCGAGACGACATCGACTTCGGGATCGTTGACCACGGCGCGCCAGTCGCCGGAGGCCTTGGCGAAGCCGAACTCGCCGGCCTTGCGCCTGGCGAGGTCCTCATTGACCTCGCCGAGATGGACGAGCCGTGGCTTGGTCGCGTCGGGGAAGACCGCACCGACCGCGCTCCACGCGATGGCGTGGCATTTGCCCATGAAGCCCGTGCCGATAAGACCTACGCCGACCATTTTTCGTTCCTCCACGGCCATGAATGCTGCGTGGATGAATTAGTCCATTTCTTTCCGGAATGGAATGTCTGCCTCATTTTTTATGGCGTTCTTGCGCAGGCCCGCTATGATGGGGCAGAGAGAGCTTCCAGACAGCCTGAACAGAGCGACGATGGACGAACAGGTACCTCGCGACTTCGAGACGCTGCGCGCCACCATTCTGGATCGGCGCGAGAGCTTGCCCAAGCGCATCGCCCAGATCGCCGCCTACGCGCTCGACAATCCCGACGATATCGCCTTCGGCACCGCCGCCAGCATCGCCGCTTCGGCCGGCGTGCAGCCCTCGACCCTGATCCGCTTTGCCCAGCAACTCGGTTTCGACGGTTTCACCAGCCTGCAGCAGGTGTTCCGCGAGCGGCTGCGCGAGCGCAACTCCTCCTATGACGAGCGGCTGCAGGCGCTGCGCGCCAAGGCCGAGGGCGGCGCCGGTCACCGGGCGATCTTCGACGGCTTCATCGCCGCCGCCAGCACCTCGCTCAACGACATTTCCCGCACGCTGGATGACGCGCATCTGGAAGACGCGATTTCTCTGCTGGCAAAGGCGCAGACCATCTATGTCTTGGCCAAGCGACGCTCCTATCCGGTGGCGAGCTATATCGCCTACGCGCTCGGCAAGCTGAAGATCCGCAACCAGCTGATCGAATCGGCTGCCGGGCTGAATGCCGAGATGGTCGGCTTCGCCACACCTGCGGACGCCGTCATCGCCATCAGCTTCTCGCCCTACGCGCCGGCCACGATCGAGGAGGCGCGCGCCATTGCCGAGCAGGGCGTGCCGATCGTTGCCATCACCGACAGCTCATTCTCGCCGCTCGCCCAGTTCGCCAGGGTCTGGTTCGAGGTTGCCGAAGCGGATTTCGCCGGCTTCCGCTCGCTGTCGGCGACAATGGCGCTGGCCATGGCGCTTACCGTCGGCGTCGGCGAGAAGCGGCGCGACGCGACTCGCAAGCGCAAGGCGTGATCGAGCATCCCACCAAGGCAATTTTAGCTCAGGGAATGCTCATTCCATATTGACTATGGATTGGAATTATTATTTCATATTGCCGGCACCACGCCGACGCTCGCGCGTGTTACCCAAACAATGTTGTCCATGACGACAAGACCGACGGGAGGTTCCAATGAGCGAAGCCGTGGACGCAAGACAGGCGCCGCTCGACGTCATCACCATCGGCCGCGCGTCCGTCGACCTCTACGGCCAGCAGATCGGCTCGCGGCTCGAGGACATCACCTCCTTCGCCAAGTCGGTCGGCGGCTGCCCGGCCAACATCTCGGTCGGCACGGCGCGGCTCGGCCTGCGCTCGGCACTGCTGACGCGCGTCGGCGACGAGCAGATGGGCCGTTTCATCCGCGAGCAGCTGAAGCGCGAGGGCGTCAATGTCGACGGGCTGAAGACCGACAAGGAGCGGCTGACCGCGCTGGTGCTGCTTTCGGTCGAGAGCGAAGGCGTCTCGCCGATGATCTTCTATCGCTCCGACTGTGCCGACATGGCGTTGGCCGAAGAGGATGTCGACGAGGCGTTCATTGCCTCGGCCCGCGCGATCGTCGTCACCGGCACGCATTTTTCCCGTCCCAACAGCGACGCCGCCCAGCGCAAGGCGATCCGCATCATGAAGGCCAGGGGCGGCAAGGTCGTCTTCGACATCGACTACCGGCCGAACCTGTGGGGTCTCGCTGGCCACGCCGAAGGGTTCGAGCGCTATGTCAAGTCCGACCGGGTCTCGGCCCAGTTGAAGACGGTGCTGCCCGATTGCGACCTCATCGTCGGCACCGAGGAAGAGATCATGATCGCGTCAGGCGCCGACGACTGCCTGAGCGCGCTGAAGACGATCCGCGCCCTGTCCTCGGCCACCATCGTCTTGAAGCGCGGCGCCATGGGCTGCATCGTCTATGACGGGCCGATCAGCGACGATCTCGAGGACGGTATCGTCGGGCAGGGCTTCCCGATCGAGATCTACAATGTGCTGGGCGCCGGTGACGCGTTCATGTCCGGCTTGCTGCGTGGCTGGCTCGGCGGCGAAAGCCTGGCCACGGCGGCGACCTGGGCCAACGCCTGCGGCGCCTTCGCCGTGTCGCGGCTGCTCTGCGCACCGGAATATCCGACCTTCGAGGAGCTGCAGTTCTTCCTCAGGAACGGCAGCAAGCATCGGGCGCTGCGCAAGGACGAGGCGATCAACCACATCCATTGGGCGACCACCCGGCGGCGCGACATCCCTTCGCTGATGGCGCTTGCCTGCGACCACCGTGTGCAGCTCGAGGATGTCGCGACCAAGACAGGCGCCGATCCCGCACGCATCCGCGATTTCAAGGTGCTTGCGGTCAAGGCGGCGGCCAAGGTCGCCGCGGGCCGCGACGGCTACGGCATGCTGATCGACGAGAAACACGGCCGCGAGGCGATGTTCGAGTTCGCCCGCCATCCCTTCGCGTGGCTCGGCCGCCCGGTGGAACTGCCGGGCTCGCGGCCGCTGCGTTTCGAATTCTCGCAGGATATCGGCTCGCAGCTCACCGAATGGCCGGTCGATCACTGCATCAAATGCCTGTGCTTCTACCATCCCGACGATCCGGCGGCCCTGAAGGAAGAACAGCAGCAGAAGCTACGCGCGCTGTTCGAGGCCGCGCGCAAGGTCGGCCGGGAACTTCTCATCGAGATCATAGCCGGCAAGCATGGCAGGCTCGACGACACGACGATCCCGCGCGCCCTGGAAGAACTCTATGCGCTCGGCATCAAGCCGGACTGGTGGAAGCTGGAGCCGCAGGCGTCGAGCGGCGCCTGGGCCAAAATCGAGGCGGTGATCCTGAAGCACGATCCCTGGTGCCGTGGCATCGTCCTGCTTGGCCTGGAAGCGCCGCAAGACGAGCTGGAAGCGGCGTTCGCCGCCACCGCCAAGGCGCCCATCGTAAAAGGCTTTGCCGTTGGCCGCACCATCTTCGTCCACGCCGCCGAGCAATGGCTGGCCGGCAAGATGTCGGACGACGAGGCTGTCGCCGACATGGCGTCGCGCTTCGAACAGCTGACCGAAGCGTGGCTTGCCGCGCGCGGCCGCAAGGCGGCATAACAAGGCGCTGCATAAGGACTGCGGAGGAGAAGACGATGAGCAAGACAATCCGCTTGACGATGGCGCAGGCGCTGACCCGCTTCCTGTCCCGGCAGATGACCGAGATCGACGGCAAGACGATGCCGATTTTCGGCGGTGTCTGGGCGATCTTCGGCCATGGCAATGTCGCCGGCATCGGCGAGGCGCTCTACCAGGTGCGCGACGAGCTGCCGACCTTCCGCGCCCACAACGAGCAGGCGATGGCGCATGCGGCGATCGCCTATGGCAAGGCCAATTTCCGCCGCCGCTTCATGGCCGCGACCTCTTCGATCGGCCCCGGCGCGCTGAACATGGTGACGGCGGCCGCCCTTGCCCACGTAAACAGGTTGCCCGTCCTGTTTTTGCCGGGCGATGTCTTCGCCAACCGCATTCCCGATCCGGTGCTGCAGCAGGCCGAGGATTTTTCCGACGGCACGGCGACGGTAAACGACTGCTTCCGGCCGGTCTCACGCTATTTCGACCGCATCACGCGGGCCGAACAGATCATCCCGGCGCTCAATCGTGCCATGCAGGTGCTGACCGATCCGGCCGATTGCGGCCCGGTGACGCTGTCGCTCTGCCAGGACGTACAGGCCGAGGCCTATGACTATCCCGAGAGCTTCTTTGCCGAGCGGGTCTGGTGCCAGCGGCGGCCGCGTCCGGACCGTGGCGAACTGGCGGCGGCCGTCGCCGCGCTCAAGGGGGCGAAGAAGCCGCTGATCATTGCCGGTGGCGGCGTTCTCTATTCGCAGGCTTCCGACGAACTGGCCAAATTCGCCGAAGGCGCCGGCATTCCGGTCTGCGAGACGCAAGGCGGCAAGTCCTCGCTGCCGGACGATCACAAGCTCAACATGGCGGCGGTCGGCGTCACCGGCACCTCGGCCGCCAATCGGCTGGCGGAAGAGGCCGATGTCGTGCTCGCCGTGGGCACCAGGCTGCAGGATTTCACCACCGGCTCGTGGGCGCTGTTCAAGAATTCCGGCAAGACCATCATCGGGCTCAACGTGCAGCCCTTGGATGCCGGCAAGCACCGGGCGCTGCCGCTGGTCGCCGACGCGGCCGAAGGCCTCGCGGAACTCGCCGCCGCGCTGCAAGGCTGGAAGGCGCCTGCCACCTGGACCGACAATGCGGCCACCGGCAAGAAGGCTTGGCAGGCCGATGCGGCCAAGGTGACGGCCTCGACCAATGCCGCTTTCCCCTCCGACGCGCAGGTGATCGGCGCCGTGCAGCGCGCCATGGGCTCTGGCGTGACGCTGCTGCATGCGGCAGGCGGCCTTCCCGGCGAATTGCACAAGCTCTGGCAAGCGGGCGCGCCCGGCTCCTACCATGCCGAATACGGCTTCTCGACCATGGGTTACGAGATCGCCGGCGGGCTCGGTACCAAGATGGCCAAGCCCGACGAGGAGATCGTCGTCATGATCGGCGACGGCTCCTATCTGATGCTCAACTCCGAGATCGCCACCTCGGTAATGCTCGGCCTGAAGCTGACCATCGTGCTGCTCGACAACAGGGGTTTTGGCTGCATCAACCGGCTGCAGATGGCGACCGGCGGCGCCAACTTCAACAATCTTCTGAAGGACTCGCGTCACGAGGTCCTGCCCGACATAGACTTCGCCGCGCATGCGGCGAGCATGGGCGCGATCGCCGAGAAAGTGCCGTCGATCGCCGAGCTGGAGAACGCGTTGCACAAGGCCAAGAAGAACGACCGCACCACCGTGCTGGTCATCGACACCGATCCGCTGGTTTCCACCGATGCCGGCGGCCACTGGTGGGACGTAGCGGTGCCGGAAGTGTCGGCGCGCAGCCAGGTGAACGCGGCGCGCAAGGCCTACGACGAGAAGCGGCAGATGCAGACCATCGGCGATTGACGCTGGCGCCGGGGCTTCTTCCTTCTCCCCGTCCCTATACGGGGAGAAGGAAGCCGGTCCACCCTCCGCAGCTGCTGCGGAGGACGGGCAGGCGGATGAGGGGCGGCTCCAAACGAACAAGAAATGAACTGTTTTTAGCACCGGAGTGACGACTTGAAAGCCAAACTGGGCATGTCCCCCATTGCGTGGTGGAACGACGATCTTGCCGAACTCAGCGATGACGTGTCGCTGGAGGAATGTCTGCGCCAGTCGCGCTCGGCCGGTTTCACCGGCATGGAAATGGGCCGCCGCTTCCCCAACGACCCCAAGGTGATGCTGCCGATCCTGAAAGCCGCCGACGTGACGCTATGCGGCGGCTGGTTCTCGGGCACGCTGGTCGACGAGGAGATGGCTGCCAACAAGGACCGCATCCAGCCGATGATCGACCTGTTCAAGGCGGTCGATGCGCCCTGCATCGTCTATGGCGAGGTCGGCCGCTCGATCCAGGGAGACCGCTCGAAGCCGCTCGCGACCAAGCCGAAGCTCACCGGTGACGAGATGAAAGCCTATGGAAGGCGCCTGACCGAATTCGGCGAATGGTGTGCGGAACAAGGCATGCCGCTGTCCTATCACCATCATATGGCGGCCGTGGTCGAAACCGAGCCGGAGCTCGATGCCTTCATGCGCCATTCCGGCGAAGGCATTCCGCTGCTGCTCGATGCCGGGCATCTGGCCTTTGCCGGCGGCGATGTGCTGCGCGCCATCGACAACCATCACAAGCGCATCAGCCATGTCCATGTGAAGGACGTGCGCATGGATGTGATCGACAAACTCGACCGTACGAAGCAGTCCTTCCTCGACGCGGTGGCCCTCGGCGCCTTCACCGTGCCGGGCGACGGTTCGCTCGACTTCGGCGCCATCGTGCAGCGCTTCGCCGATCACGGCTACGAGGGCTGGTTCGTGGTCGAGGCCGAGCAGGATCCCAGGAAGAACCCGCCGCTCAAGATGGCGCAGGTCGGCTACAAGGAGCTGATGCGGGTGATGACATTAGCCGGCTACACGGTCGAGACACAAGGTTTTCCGAATGCCTGAAGGCTGGATTCGCCGTGACGCGCGGTCTATCTGAGGACAGATTGCTGAATTTCGGATGGCGCGATGAAAGATTATGAACACCCGTTCTTCCGCCCGCTTTGGCGGCGCATCGCCGTCGTCGCGGTCTGCCTGATCTGGTCGGTGATCGAATTCGCCACCGGCACGCCGTTCTGGGGCGTCATTGCCCTCGGTTTCGCCGGCTACGGCGCCTGGCAGTTTTTCTACCTCTACAAGCCGGTGGAGGAGGCGAAGGCGACGCCTGAGGAACCCAAGGGCGCCGTCGAACCCAAGGAATAATGGAAGAAGTTCCAGTGGATTGGACACGTGCGCAACGGATCGCATACGTTGGTGATTGGCCGAAACGCCCCTTGCCTCGTCATCCTAGGGCGGAGCAAGGAGCGCAGCGACGCGGCGCAGACCCTAGGATCCATGCCGTTGGATTGAAGCGTTGCGACGGTACAGAATTCCGCTCCGCTGCGTCCTTCGACCGAGGTCACGGAATGGATCCTAGGGTCTACGCGACGGAGCTTCGCTCCTGCTTCGCCCTAGGATGACGAAGTTGAGAGGGCCTCGGCCAATCTGAGGCGTCTGCGATGATCCTTTTGAACAACCGGTGAAATCGTCGGCTTGGACAAGCTGCAACCCGTCAAAGCCACTGCAATAGGAGAGACGAAATGTCCAAACTGCTCGTCAAAGCCGACAAGGGCCATGGCCGCGTCGCCCATGTGACGCCGAAAAGCGCCGGCTGGACTTATGTCGGTTTCGACCTGCATCGGCTGAAACCAGGCGAAAGCGCCTCGGGAAAGACGGGTGATCGCGAGGTCTGCCTGGTGTTCGTCACCGGCAAGGGCACCGCGAAAGCCGGCGGCAAGGATCTCGGCCTGCTCGGCGAGCGCATGTCGCCCTTCGAGGGCAAGCCATGGTCCGTCTACGTGCCGCAGGGATCGGACTGGTCGGTGACGGCAGATACCGAGCTGGAACTTGGCGTCTGCTCGGCGCCCGGCCTGGGCGGCGGCCTGCCGGTCAGGGTGATCGGACCGGACGATCTCGGCCAGGAGGTGCGCGGCAAGGGCACCAATACGCGCTATGTCACCAACATCCTGCCGGAGGGCCAGCCCGCCGACTCGCTGCTGGTGGTCGAGGTCATCACGCCCGGCGGCCACACGTCGAGCTACCCGCCGCACAAGCACGACCAGGACAACCTGCCCACTGAATCCTATCTCGAGGAAACCTACTATCATCGCCTCAACCCGCCGCAGGGCTTTGCCTTCCAGCGTGTCTATACCGATGCCGATCAGGATGGCCATCGCGCGCTCGACGAAGCCATGGCGATCGAGGACGGCGACGTGGTGCTGGTGCCCAGGGGCTATCACCCCTGCGCCGCCTGCCACGGCTATGACCTTTATTACCTCAATGTGATGGCCGGACCGAAGCGGACGTGGAAATTCCACAACGCGCCCGAGCACGAATGGTTGATGAAGGCCTGAGCGTTCCGCGTTTCCGGCTGAACCTATTGGTCCAGCTTGGAGAAATCGTCGGCTAACGACCCTAAGGGTCGATTTGCCTTCGAAAACCCTTCAAAGCTTCGTCAATCCGTCATGGAAATCACCTATGGCAACGGTTCCAGTGCATGCCGCCCAAAAGTGCGTAGCGGTTTTGGGTCAACGACATGCATCAAATGAAGACGTAAAGCGCGTCGCACCATCGCTTCAAACGCGGCGCGCTTTAACGAGGACTTCCCATGCGTTATGCCATTTATTTCACCCCCAGGCAGGACGAGCCGCTGGCGCGAATCGCCGCCAACTGGCTGGGCCGCGACCCGTTTGGTGCCGCGACCAGGCCGGTTGAGGCCGTGGCCGACCTGTCGGCGGCGGAAGTCGCCTTCCACACCGCTTCGGCGCGCCGCTATGGCTTTCATGCCACGCTGAAAGCGCCCTTCCACCTGGCTGCCGACGAGACCGAGGCTTCGCTGCGCGCCGCGCTGGATCAATTTGCCGAGGTGACGCCTGTCGTGACGATCCCGCGCCTGGTCGTCAGCCAGATCGACAGCTTCTTTGCGCTGGTGTCGGATGATCCGCTGCCTCCGCTCAACCGCTTCGCCGACGACGTCGTGCGCGACTTCGACCGGTTTCGCGCGCCGTTGAGCGATGCCGAGATCGAGCGGCGCAGCCCGGATTCGCTGAAGCCGGCCGAGTTTCGCAATCTCTGCCAATGGGGTTACCCCTATGTCTTCGAGACCTTCCGCTTCCACATGACCCTGTCCGGCCGGGCAGGATCACAGGAAAGCCCTCGCCTGCGCGCGGCGATCGACGGCCTTTTCGCCGATGTGTTGCGCCAGCCCGTGCTGGTGGATGCGCTGACATTGTTTGTCGAACCCGAACCCGGTGCGCCGTTCATGGTGCTTTCCCAGCACGCGCTTGGACGCCGCCCGGCCCGGAAAATCGCCTGAACGAACCCGACCGCAAGAACCAGGGACTACCCGCAATGACCGCCGAAACTGTTCTTTCCAACGCCCGCATCGTTCTTGCCGACGAAATCGTCGAAGGGTCGCTGGTGCTGCGCGACGGCTTTATCGCCGGCATCGATGCCGGTGCTGCCCGGACCGGCGAGGACATGGGCGGCGACTTCATCATTCCAGGGCTGGTCGAACTCCATACCGACCATCTCGAGGGCCATTATGCGCCGCGGCCGAAAGTGCGCTGGAACCCGATCGCCGCCGTGCTTGCCCATGACGCGCAGGTCGCGACCGCAGGCATCACCACCGTGCTCGATGCCTTGCGCGTCGGCATGGACGAGGACGCCGACCTGACATTGGACGACATCCGCAAGCTGGCCGACGCGATCGAGGACAGTGTCGCGCAGGATCGTCTGCGAGCCGATCACTTCTTGCATCTTCGCTGCGAGGTCTCGGCGCCGGACTGCCTCAAGGCATTCGCCAATTTCGACGGCGACGAGCGGGTCAGGCTGGCATCGCTGATGGACCATGCACCGGGCCAGCGCCAGTTCGTCAACCTTGAAACCTATGCCTACTACTACCAGCGCAAGCTGAAACTCTCGGATCGCGACTTCCAGAAATTCTGCGAGAAGCGGATGGACGAATCGGCACGCAACTCCGGGCCGAACCGCGTCTTCATCGCCGCCGCCTGCCAGGAGCGCGGCATCGTGTTGGCCAGCCACGACGACGCCACGTCGGCCCATGTCGACGAGGCCATCGAGCAGGGCGTGCGGGTCGCCGAGTTCCCGACGACCGAGGAAGCGGCGCGGGCTTCGAAGGCCGCCGGCCTTGGCGTGCTGATGGGCGCGCCCAACGTCATGCGCGGCGCCTCGCATTCGGGCAATGTTTCGGCCCGTACCTTGGCCAGTGACGGCCTGCTCGATATCCTGTCGTCCGATTACATCCCCTTCAGCCTGATCCAGTCGGCCTTCTTCCTCGGCGACATGGTCGAAGGCATTTCGCTGCCGCAGGCCGTCGCCATGGTTTCGAAGAACCCGGCGCAGGCCGTCGGCCTTGATGACCGCGGCGTCATCGAGCAGGGACGCCGCGCCGATCTGGTGCGCGTGCGCGTCGACGATCATGTCCCGGTCGTACGCACGGTCTGGCGGCAGGGACGCCGGGTGGCATGATGGTGTCGGCCTTGATCGAGCGCGAACTGTCCGCCGAAACCTTTCCGATCCGTCACGGCGTCTTTGTCGCTGTCGTGGGCCCCAGCGGTGCCGGCAAGGACACGGTCATCGGCTACGCCAAAGCGCTTTTCGCCGATGAGACGCAGCTGGAGTTCGTGCGCCGCGTCATCACCAGGCCGAGCGATGCGGCGAGCGAGGACCACGACACGCTGGCCGATGCCGCCTTCGCAGAGGCCGATGCCGACGGCGCCTTCGCCATCTCCTGGGAAGCGCATGGCCTGCGCTATGGCTTGCCTGCCGATGTCGACTGGTCTGTTTCCAACGGACACGTCGTCGTGGCCAACGTGTCGCGCGCGATCATCCCCACTCTGCGCGAACGCTATGCCAATCTAGCGATCGTGGAGATCACCGCTTCGCCTGAGGTGCTGGCCGAGCGGCTGGCGATGCGCGGCCGCGAGTCGCGCGGCGAAGTGCTGGCGCGGCTTGCGCGCAGCGCCAGTGTGACCTTGTCCGGCCCCGGCGTCACGTCGATCGACAACAGCGGTCCGCGCGAGGTGGCCGGCGAGCGCTTCGCCGAGGTGCTGCGCAAGGCTATGGCCTTTTCCGACATGTCGGGCCTGATCTAAGCCAAGATCCTCCAGCTCCGCTTTCGGCACATCACATGACGCGACCGCTGCTTGCAGCGTTCCGTGGCCGCTCGTCTTCGAGCGGCCGGCACGATCGCGTGCCCAGACGGCCGCCCGTCACATCCCTGTAACAGACATTTCGGATTGTAGGTGCCGTTGTAATCACTACAGACGAGTGAGCGGGCCGGCCACCATGACCTATGATGCCTCGGAAGACCGAAGGATGACGGTCGATGCCCGGGTTCACGCGGCACTCGAAAGCTTGCCGCCGGCCGAGCAGCGGATGGCGCGGTTCTTCGTCGACCAGAAGCAGTCGGTCCTGCTGGGATCGGCGGCCGAGATCGCCGAACTCGCCGGCACCAGCGACGCGACCGTCGTGCGGACGGCGCGCTCGCTTGGTTTCGAAAGCCTCTCGGCGCTTCGCCAGATGCTGCTGTCCGACCTGACCGGCACGCCATCACCGGGCAAGCGCCTGGCGCGCACCTTGCAGGAGACCGGCGACGACAGTGCCGGGGCTTTGCGGCATGTGATCGACATCCATGAGAGCGTGCTCGCAGTGCTCAAGCGTCCGGAGATGGCGGCGGCTTTCGAGCGCAGCGTCGACATCCTGGCGCGGGCCAGCCGCCGCCATGTCTTCGGCATAGGTCCATCGGGCGCCATGGCCGACTATGCCAGTTTGCAGTTCAACCGGATCGGCCTGCCGACCAGCGCGCTATCGGTATCGGGAATTGCGCTCGCCGATCGCCTGCTGTGGCTCGGCAAGGGCGACGCCGTTCTGATGATGGCCTACGCGCCGCTCTATCGCGAGGTGGAAGTCGTCCTCGACCATGCCGCGCGTTTCGACATTCCGGTCGTGCTGATCAGCGACAATCTGGCTCCGCTGGTTCCCGGCAAGGTGGCGGAGAGCCTCCCGGTTCCGCGCGGCAAGGCCGATCACCTGGCCATGCATGGCGGCACGATCGTCCTCATCGAGGCGATGATCATCGGGCTGGCGAAACGAAACAGCGAAGCCGCCTTTGATGCCCTTGAACGACTGAGCACGGTTCGGGGGTCGATCGACAAGGCCTGGATAAAGCGGGGCATACGTAAGAATAAATATAATAAAAATTAAGAAACTCTGCAGACGACACAAAACATTCAATCTGTTCATACATGATACGACGGAACTTACTGTGCCCATGGAAAATCTACTGGAGAGCAAGATGAACGTACGTACAAGTTTCTATTTGGCGTTTGGCCTGAGTGCGCTTGCCGTGGCAGCACCTGCCTCGGCATCCGACCTGGTGCTTTATGACGCGCTCGACTTCGCCGGCCCGGTGGCCAAGGCCTTCCAGGCCAAGACCGGCCTCACCGTCGATGTCGTCGAACCCGGCAGCACAGGCGAGACGCTGGGCAAGATCGCCGCCGAAGGCAGCAATCCGCAATTCGACATCGTCTGGCTCGACGGCTCCGCCGTGATGGAGCGCATGGCGGCCGACCATGTGCTGCAGCCTGTTCCCGCGGCGGCTTACGACAAGGTGGCCTTCACCGATCTCGGCAAGTCGCTGATCCCGCAAAGCCACGCCTTCCTGCCGACCGGCACCAGCACCACGGCCATCGAGGTCAACACCAAGAAAGTGCCAGCCGGCAAGATGCCCAAATCCTGGGCCGATCTTCAGTCCTTCGCCGGCGGCGTCGCGGCCAAGGATCCCAACCTGTCGGGACCGGCCTATCAATGGCTGGCCGGCTTCTTCCAGACCAACGGCCTCGATGCCGGCAAGGCTCTCCTGGCCAAGACGCTGACCAACAAGTCCCTGTCCGGCCTGTCGAGCGGCGGCAAGGTGAACAAGGCCGTGCTGACCGGCGATGCCTCCGTCGGCATCAACCAGGACAGTGCCATCTTCTCGAAGATCGCCGCCGGCGAACCCGTCGTCGCGGTCTACCCCAGCGAGGGCTCGGTATCCCTGCCGCAAGGCCTCGGCATCAGCGCCAAGACCCAGCACATGGACGCGGCCCGGAAATTCATCGACTTCGTCACCAGTGCCGAAGGCCAGGCCGCCATGCAGAATGGCGACGACACCGACTTCTTCTACATCCCGATCATCAAGGGCATCAACGCCAAGCCAGGCCGCGAGACCAACATCACCTACACGCATCTCGACGATGCCGTGGCCTCGGCTCACGAGACCGAGTGGAAGCAGTGGTACAAGGCCAGTTTCGTCCAGTGATCCGGCTGTTTGGGAAATGACGATCCTCCAGCATTCCAACGCCGCGGCCTTTGCCCGCGGCGTTGGCGCCGGAAAGCCGCCGCTAGGCCGCCTGTCGGCGCTCGCTCGCCACGGCGGGCAATTTGCCGTCTACGCCGTGTTTGCCTTGCTGATCGGATTGCCGCTTGCCCTGGTGCTGGTCCAGGCGGTCGTGCCCGGCCTGTTTGCCGCGCAAGACGCCAGCAACAGTCTGAGCCTCGAGCCCTTGGCCCGTGTCTTCAATTCTCCCTATGTCGCGGGCTCGGTCCTGCATTCGCTTGAGCTCGGCATGCTCGTCGCCTGCACTACGACGGCGCTAGGCGGCGCTTTCGCGGTGCTCGTCCAGCGCTGCGACATTCCGGGCCGGACAGCAATTTCAATGGTGCCGTGGCTGGTTTTCCTGACACCGTCCTATCTGAAGGCGCTCGCCTGGGTGCTGCTGATGTCTTCCGGTGGTTACCTGGCTCAATTCGGGTTGCTGCCTGCTTCGCTGGGCTCCGCGTTTTTCGGCCTGACCGGCCTGGTGTTCGTCCACACGCTCAGCCTGTTTCCGCTGGCCGCCTTCATCATCGGCAGCGCGCTGGCCGGACTGGGCAGCGAACTGGAGGATGCCGCGCGGCTCTCCGGCGCCGCTCCGCTCAGGATCTGGCTGCGCATCAACGGCCCCTTGCTGGCGCCGGCCATCGCCTTGAGCTTCATCGCCACCTTCGCCGAGGTGCTGTCAGACTTCGGCTTGGCCTCGACCATCGCCAGAATGTCGAATTTTGGTGTCCTGACCTATGGCATCTACGCCGCCGCAAGTGATTATCCGGTCGATTTTCCCGCCGCCGGCGCCCAGGCGCTCGTCCTGCTCAGCCTCGTCCTGCTCGTCGTGGTGGCGGACCGGCTGTTGCGCCGCCGCGCCGACCCGCGCCTGATTTCGGGCCGCGCCAGGCCGGTCAGGCTGTACAATCTCGGCAGATGGCGCTGGCTCGCCACGGCAGCGGCCCTTGCCATTGCCTTCCTGGCGCTGGCATTGCCGCTGGCCGCGATCGCGGCGCGCGCCTTGACGCAGACGCTGGGCCACGGGCTCATCTGGAGCAATTTCACCGCGGCCAATGTGGTGGCGGCGCTCAGCCTGAACACCGCGGCCAATGACGGCTTGCTGCGCAGTCTCTTCTATGCCGGGTTGACGGCCGCTATCGCCAGTTCCCTCGCCTTGCTCCTGTCGGCGCAACTCGACCGCGCGGGCCCAGTTCTGCGCAGCGCCGTCGTCGGCCTGTCGCTGGGGTCGGTGGCGATACCGGGCATCGTGCTCGGCTTCGGCTATATCCTTGTCTGGAATCGCTTGCCGGGTTTTCGCGATTGGCCCTTTCCCCATTATGGCGATGGCTCGCTGCTGGTCATGGGCTATGTCGCGGCAGCGCTCCCCTACTGTCTGGTGGTGATCCTTTCGGCCATCGGCCAGCTGGCGCCGGGCCTGACGGATGCGGCGCGCCTGCATGGTGTCGGGGCGACCCGCCGGTTGCTGGCAATCACCTTGCCGCTGATCCTGCTGAGCGTGGTGACGGCCTTCCTGTTGACGTTCATCCGCACCGTGTTCGAACTGCCGATCTCGCAAATGCTTATTCCCCGGAGCGGCCCGCCGGCGCCGACGCTCATCCTGAAGCTGTTCAGCCACGATCGGGACGGATTGGCGTCGGCGATCGCGCTGGTCGCCATGGCGGCCGCGGGCATGGGTGCCGCGCTGGTCTGGTATCCGCTTCGGCGGTTCGTCAGACCGCGCCGGAGTGCGGCGCTTGTCGATGCGGGCCACCACCAGACCGTCGGAGCGGAACCCTTGTCATGACCGCATCCCTGCATTGTGCCGGCATTTGCAAGTCGCTCGGCGGGCGCCCCATCCTGACCGACCTGGACCTCAAGATCGATGCCGGCGAAGTGGTGTCGCTTCTCGGTGCCAGCGGCTCCGGCAAGACCACGCTTCTGCGCATCATCGCCGGGCTGGTCGCACCCGAAAAGGGATCGATCACGCTGGACGGACGGGTCGTATGGAGCGAGATGTCGGTCGTACCTCCTGAAAAGCGGCGGATCGGCATGGTCTTCCAGGACTATGCGCTGTGGCCGCATATGACGGTGGCCAACAATCTCGCCTTCGGCCTGCGCGCGCAGCGGCTTTCGGAGCAGGAAATCGCCCAGCGGGTGAACCATGCGTTCGACGTCACCCGCCTTGCTCCCTACAAGGATCGTTATCCCACGGAATTGTCCGGCGGCCAGCAGCAGCGCGTCGCCATCGCGCGCTGCCTCGCGGCGCGTCCGGCGCTGATGCTGTTCGACGAACCGCTGAGCAACCTCGATGCCGCGCTGCGCGAGGACATGCGCATCGAGATGATGGAGATGGTGCGCCGCGAAGCCATCACGGTCGTCTATGTGACGCATGACCAGGCGGAGGCCATGGCGGTCTCCGACCGTATAGCCATCATGCGGGCAGGCGAGATCGTCCAGTTCGACACGCCACGCGCCATCTATGAAACACCGGCCGATTCTTTCGTGGCGAGCTTCATCGGCGGCTTTTCGATCGTTCGCGGGCAGGTCAGGGACGAGCATTTCAGGATCGCCGACAGTGATGCCGAAACCGTGCGCACGCCGGGTGCCCGATCCGGCGCAGGCATGCTGGTCATCCGTCCCGAGGACGCCCGGCCGGCGGACGCCTATCCCGGCAATCGATTGCAGGGCAAGGTGCTGTCGAGCGCTTTCCAGGGCCGATGCTGGCGGCTGGCGGTCGATCTCGGACAACAACGCATACGGCTCGACTGGCCCGAAGCGCCGCCTATTGGCGCCGCGCTTGCCTTTTCGTTGCCACCGGAGCGCTGTGTGGTGCTGACCGCATAGTGATTCCGGATCGCACTCCCGAAGCTGGAAATGACCGGCCAAAAAGATCATGGTCGAACGAGACAAGACAGGAAGCCTTGATGCAGACACTGACACCCATTCTCTCGACAGTCACGGCGGCATTTCTAGCCTCCCTGGTCGAGGTCGTCGAAGCCTTCACCATCGTGCTCGCGGTCGGGGTGACACGCAGCTGGCGTCCGGCGTTGACGGGTGCCGCGCTGGCGCTGGCGGTGCTGGCGGCCCTGGTGCTGGCGTTCGGGCCGCTGCTGGCGCTTGTCCCGATCTCCACGCTGCAGTTCGCCGTCGGGGTGCTGCTGATCCTGTTCGGCATGCGCTGGTTGCGAAAGGCCATCCTGCGCAGCGTCGGCGTCATTGCCCTGCATGACGAGGAAGCGGCCTTCGCCAAGGAAACCGCCGAGCTACACCGGCAGGCCGGAGATCGGCGCGCCGACTACCTCGCCGGACTGGCGTCCTTCAAGGCGGTGCTGCTCGAGGGTGTCGAGGTGGTGTTCATCGTCATTGCCGTCGGCGCCGCGCACGGGCAGACGCTATACGCCAGCCTGGGCGCGCTGGCCGCCTTCATCCTGGTCATGCTTGTCGGCCTGGCGGTTCACCGGCCGCTGGCGCGCGTGCCGGAGAATGCGCTGAAATTCGTGGTCGGGCTGATGCTGACCAGCTTCGGCATCTTCTGGACCGGCGAGGGCATCGGCGCCGACTGGCCGGGCGCCGATCTTGCCCTGCTCGCCATCTTCGCCATCGTCGCGCTGGCGTCCTTCGCCATGGTGCGCTGGTTGCGCGGCACCCGTCCAACAGCAGCCGGAGGGCTCGCCCGATGAACGTTCTTCGTCTTGTCGCCCGGGAATTCTTCGGCATGTTCGTCGATGACGGCAGTCTGGCGCTGCTGGCGCTGGTCCTGGTGGCCGCCGTTACCGCGGCGGTGAAGCTGCTCGCACTGCCACCGCTGCTTGGCGGCGCGCTGCTGGTGGTCGGCTGCCTCGCCATTCTTTTGCAGAGCGTTCGCCGCGCCGCACGCACGAGCAGCAGGTAGTTGAGGACTTATTCCGCGGCCGCGCCGACCGCGCCCTTGCGGGCGGCATCGACCATCCGCCGGCGCGCCCGGAACACGCCCCATTGCTGGTCGACCAGCACGCCGATGAGGATGACGCCACCCATCACCGCGAAGTTGAGCGAAGAGGGAATGCCGAGCAGGTTGACCAGGTTCTGCAATTCCTGCAGCAGCACCGTGCCAAGGATGACTCCGATCAGCGAGCCTTCGCCGCCGCGCAGCGAGAAGCCGCCGAGCACGGCCGCGGCAATGGCGTAGAGCTCGTAGAACTGGCCATGGCTGGCCGGCGAGATCGAGCGCGTGTACATGGCGAAATAGATCGCCGACAGCGCCGTCAGCACGCCGCAGATGACGTAAGCCGCCATGACGACGCGGCCGGTGCGGATGCCCGAATATTTCGCCGCCTCCTCGTTCTTGCCGATGGCGTAGAGATAGCGCCCGAACACCGAGCGGTGCAGCACCACCCACATGACGATGGCGATGACGATCAGCGCGAAGAATGAGTTCGGCACGCCCCAGGAGCGGCCGGCGGTCAGGAATTCGAGATCAGGAAAATTCTGCCCGAAGGCGAAACCAGCGGTGCCGTCGGCGGTGTAGAAGCGCGCGACGCCGCGATAGATCAAAAGGCCGCACAAGGTGACGACGAAGGGCTGCAGCTTGAGCCGCGTGATCAGCCAGCCATGCGCCAGGCCGATGATGGCGCCGAGCACCAGGATCAGCACGAAGGCGATCGGCCATCCCATGCCGCGCACGGCGATGAAGTCGATGAACAATGTGCCGAGCAGCGCGACGACGGAGCCGACGGACAATTCGATGCCGCCGGTGATGATGACGAAGGCCTGGCCGATCGACAGGATGCCGAACAGACCGATGAGATTCGAGGTGTTGGCGAGATTGATCGGCAAGAGGAAGCGCGGATTGATGATGGCAACTACCGCTCCGACCACCAGGATCAGGATCAGCAGGCCGAGATCTTTCTTTGTCATCGTCGTCTCCGCTTAGCTAAAGCGCGTCGCGCGCTTCAGCTTTTGTTTATGCATGCCGTTGCCGCAAAACCGAGGGTCACTTTTGCGCGACATGCATTAGTTTGCCGGCTTGCCCACCGCGAGCAAAAGCACGTTTTCCTGGCTGAACTGATCCTTGTCGAGAATGCCCGAGATCTGGCCCTCATGCATGACGGCGATGCGGTCGGACACGCCGATCACTTCTTCCATGTCGCTGGAGATCATCAGCACGGCGACGCCGGCATCCGCCAGCGCCCGCATCAGCCCGTAAATCTCGGCCTTGGCGCCGATGTCGATGCCGCGCGTCGGCTCGTCGAGGATCATCACCTTCGGGTTCATGGCCAGCCATTTGCCGAGCACGACCTTCTGCTGGTTGCCGCCCGACAGCGTGCCGGTGCGCGTCTGCACCGAAGGCGCCTTGATGCCGAGATTCTTCTTCTGTTTCTCGGCGGTAGCGACTTCCGCGCTGTTGGAGACCAGCGTGCGCTTCGCATGCGCGGGCAAATTGGGCAGTGAAATATTCTGCGCGATCGACAGGTCGAGCAGGATGCCGGTCAGCTTGCGGTCTTCCGGCACAAGGAAAATGCCTTGCGCGACGGCGTCCGCCGCGCTGGCCAGCGCAAGTGGCTTGCCGTTGAGCTCCAGCGTGCCGCCAAGGCTGGCTTCGATGCCGAAGAACACCCGCGCCAGTTCGGTGCGGCCGGAGCCGACAAGGCCGGCAAGGCCAAGGATTTCGCCGCGCCTGACGTCGAGATCGACCGGCCGACCGGGATAGGTGGGGGTGCGGACCGCCTTGGCCGACAGCGCGACGGCACCGGGGGCTCGCGCGGCCTCGGAGGCCTTCTCGCGTTCCTTCAGCATGCGGCCGATCATCAGCTTGACCATCTGGTCGTGGTTGATGTCGCGCTTGCCCAGCGTGCCGGCCAGCATGCCGTCGCGCAGCACGACGACCCGGTCGGCGACGCGCTCGATCTCGTGCAGGCGGTGCGAAATGAAGATGACGCTGATGCCGTCGGCCTTCAGCGCCTTGATGACGTCGAGCAGCTTGTCGGTTTCGGCGAGCGGCAGGCTCGATGTCGGCTCGTCGAGGATGACCAGCCGGGCCTTGATCGACAGCGCCTTGGCGATCTCGACCATCTGCTGCTGCGCCAGCGAGAGATCCGCGACCTGCGTGTCGGCGGAAAAATTGGCGCCCACGCGCTTCAGCAGCGGCGCCACCATTTCGCGCAATTTCGCGCGGTCGACCAGCCTCAGCGGCCCGGCGCGCAGCGGTTCGCGGCCGAAGAAGATGTTGGCGGCGACGTCGAGATTGTCGAACAGGTTGAGTTCCTGGTGGACGAAGGCGATGCCGGAACCCAGGCTGCCTTCGACCGTCAGGTCCTTGTGGGCGGTGCCGTCGACGGTGATGGTGCCGGTATCAGGCGTGGTGACGCCGCCGAGGATCTTCATCAGCGTCGACTTGCCCGCGCCATTCTCGCCGACAAGGCCGATGACCTCGCCCGGCCTGACCTCC
The DNA here is from genome assembly GCF_020164715.1 of Mesorhizobium sp. ESP7-2. NCBI lineage: Bacteria > Pseudomonadati > Pseudomonadota > Alphaproteobacteria > Hyphomicrobiales > Phyllobacteriaceae > Mesorhizobium > Mesorhizobium sp. ESP7-2. Next base: position 16,659 of record NZ_JAIUGQ010000051.1, on the reverse strand, counting down.
ATGGAAAACCCGTCGAGCGCCACGACGCCCGGATAGGTCTTGCGCACGTTCTCGAGGCTGAGGAACGGAGTGGTCGCCGCGATGGATGTGTCGGAATAATTCATCATGCCTGACAGCAGCCGGTGAGCCAAAGCGGCCCGTTCTGCAGACTGACGATCCCGGCAGGGTTCGTCAATGCGAACAGCCGGCTCAAGCGAGTTGAGCCGGCTGAACTGTCTGTGGTCTTAGTTTCCAGCCATCGCCTTCAGATTTTTGGCATAGGCGTCGACATCATCCTTGCCGATGATCTTGGTCGGGATGATGATCAGATTGCCGGCCGGGATGCCCGACTTGTCGCCCTTGAGATAGGCGGCCATCAGCTTCATGCCCTGATAGGCCCATTCGAAGGGCTGCTGCACGACGGTGGCGGCAATGGTGCCTTCCTTGACGCCGCCCAGCGTGATCGGATCGTCATCGAAGCCGACGACGGTGATCGAGCCGAGCTTGCCGGCATCGCGCAGCGCTTCATAGATGCGCGGCGTGTTGTAGGAGTAGAAGCCGACCATGCAGGTGACGTCGGGGCTGGCGACCAGCGCGTCCTCGACATTCTTCTTGGCGCGCGCCTGGTCGATGTCGTCGCCGCGCACGTCGACGAGCTCGATCTTGGTGCCGGCGAGGCCATCCTTCATGCCCTGGATGCGCTCCTTGGCATTGTCGGCGCCGAGCAGGCCGACGAAGCCCAGGCACTTGCCGCCGTTCGGCATCGCCTTCTTGGCGATTTCGGCCGCCTGCTTGCCGGCATCGACATTGGACGAGCCGATATAGGCGACGCGCTTGGTCTGGGGAGCGTCACTGTCGGTGGTGAACAATGCCGTTTGCGAGGCGATCTTGTTCAGGCCATCGGTCGAGGTCTTGGGATCGACGGCCGAGACCATGATGCCCTTTACGCCGGCGGTCACCAGATCGTCCATCAGCCGCTGCTGGATGGCGACCGAGGATTGTTCGGGATATTTGAGTTCGAGCGTGTAGCCGGGCAGTTCGCCCTGCGCCTTCTTGACGCCGGCTTCGGCCGCTTTCCAGAAATCGGAAGCGCCGTTGACGACGAAGGCCAGCGTCGGCTTGTCGTCGGCGCGCGCGATGGCCGTCGCCGCCAGGCCGACAACCAGGGCCGCGGCGGCCACGGATGCATTGCGTATCAAGGATTTCATGTTCAACCTCCCGTTTTGGTCAGTCGGAGGACTGACCGGACTAGATCACTGGATTGTCTTGCACACTGGAATTGCCGTTTGCGGCTTGGACGCCCCTCCTCCTCAGGGGTTCCGGCACTGAAAGGACTGGCGTCGTTCCCAGCCACGGCCATGGACTTTAGACAACCATTCTTCATTCGTAAATAGTCCGATTTGTCTGACATATCACATGTACGAGACAGGGTTGGCGGAGGCAGATATCCGCTCGCCATCGGACCATTCATAGACACTCCCCACCGCAGCCGGACCCGACCGGGCCGGATGCGGTGGATTGACGGTACAGCGCATTTTTGTATTAGTAAATACTATTAGCACGGGATTGGCGTGGCAGTGCGAGGAGGCCATCTCCAGACAGATTTGCCGGATGCTGTGATCCCCGCACATCAAGCTGGAGCCCTACGATCTCGGTATTTTTCGAGGCCAGAGCCTGCACGAGCGATGGACCGCAAGTATGATAATAGTTATAAACGAAGTCGATGCGCCCGTGAATCGGCAGCGTCACGCCATCTTGCCGGCCCGGCAGGCCGTCGCTAGACAGGCTGGGGATCGGGGGACATCTGCTGCATGAGCGAGACGACGGATCCGGTCACCGCAACCGCGAAGCGCCGCAAGGCGGCGGCAAAGCCCAAGGGCCGCGTCACCATGACCGACATTGCGCGTGCCGCCGGCTGCTCGCAGGCGACGGTTTCCTTCGTGCTCAACAATTCGCCGGGGATTCGCCTGTCGCAGCAGACCCGCGAGCGGGTGATCGAGGCGGCGCGGGCGCTCGGCTACAGCGCCCCTGCCTTCTCGGCGCTGAACAAGCCCGCTACCGCTTTCGAGGGGACCTTCGATGGACTTGACGGCGTGATCGGCTTCGCCGTCGACCAGCTGGCCACCAGCCCGGAAGCCGTCGTCGCCATCGAGGGCGCGCGCCAGGCCTCGTGGAATGCCGGCAACGTGCTTTTGGTGGCGCAGACCATGGGCGACGCCGTGATGGAGCCGCGCGCCATCGCAGCCCTGACCAAGCGCGGCATCTCGGCGCTGATCTACATGACCATCTTCACCCGCGAGATCACGGCGCCCGACTTCCTCTACGGCCTCGACATCCCCGTGATCCTGCTCAACTGCTACACATCGGATTATGCCTTCCCGGCCGTGGTGCCGTCCGAGATCGCCGGCGGCCAGAGCTCGACGCGGCACCTGATCAGCCACGGCCACCGCCGCATCGCCACCATCACGGGCGAACCCTGGATGCAGGCCGCGCAGGACCGCCTGAAAGGCTACCGCCGCGCGCTCGCCACCGCCGACATCCCGTTCGACCCCGAACTGGTGGTCGAGGGCGACTGGTCGGCCAGCGCCGGCTACGCCGCGACCGTCAAGCTGCTGGCCCTGAAGGACCGCCCCACCGCCATCTTCTGCCAGAACGACCGCACCGCGATCGGCTGCTACGAAGCGCTGAAGGAAGCCGGCCTGCACATTCCCGCCGACATTTCCGTCGTCGGCTACGACGACGAGGAAATCGCCCGGCATCTGTTCCCGCCGCTGACCACCTCGATCCTGCCGCATATGGCCATGGGCCAATGGGCGATCGAGCAACTGGAAGCGCCCGCGGTGGCGGGGCGGGGGCGCTATCCCATTACGAAGCTGGAATGCCCGCTGGTGGAGCGGGAGAGCGTGGGGCGGGTGGGGGGCTGAGGCAGCATCGTTGTTTCAGCCGGCCAATAGGCCGCCATCCCTCACGCCATGTCATTCCAGTATGCGGCTGGGCAATTGTCGTTCATACTTGCGGCATGACGGGTCCAGGCTTGCGCTGTGTGCAGGTGTGTGCGGCTTTGCTGGCCGCAAGCTGCCCGCGCGCCGAGGCGGACGGGACCAGGATGGTCCAAGCCGGCGCCTACTCGTTCTCCGACGAACTCGGCGGTTTCAGGATCCTCTCGGCCAGGGGCGCCGGAACGCGCGCTGATCCGATCGTGGTCACCGAGGAACTGGAGACGGCGGACCCGGTTACGCTGACCATACGGGCCGCCAGGCAGATCCAGCCGTTCGGAACCTCCGGCGACTACACGACCGGCTTCCTGCCGCTGAAGATCGTCGCCCTCAACAACAGCGGTGACGCCTGGATCGAATTCGAATTCGAGCTGCAGTCGATCATGAACAGGCCGAGCGATTATGGCGACGGGCTGTCATTCGACCAGGCTGAGCGCGAGCACGGCATGATCAAGTCCGACAGCTTCGCCGAATTCAAACGCGATTTCGAGCCCTATGACAGGCTGCTGTTCCGCAAAGGCAAGGTAGATCCGCTCGAGACCGCCTCGTTTTCGTTCCTGGTGACGGATTTCTCGCCGAAGGACCGGTTTTACCTGGTGGAGGAGCCGCATATTCCTTCGTCTTGAGGGCGCTATCCAATCGCCAAGCTGGAATGGCCGCTGGTGGAAAGGAAAGTGTGGCGACGTTCAAGGGGCGTCTCATAAAGACCGGCAAAACTGCCGGCCGGCCTTTTTGACCCGCCCTGGATGCAGGCATCCACCGTGCTCCCGCGTCTTGGCTTCATCCTGATTGAGGTCTAGCCTGCGCCGCCAGCCAAGGGGAGGGGCATATGACATCGAGTTTCACCGTTCATGACGCGTCCGGCTATGAGCAACTCATGGGCCGCTGGAGCCGAAAGCTCGCGCCCAGCTTCATCGGCTTCGCCGGTCTTGCCCCTGGCGAAAAAATCCTCGACGTCGGCTGCGGTACCGGCAGCCTGACGTTCGAGCTGGCGAAATCCGCCGAACTCGCGGCGATCGCGGCAATCGACTTTTCACCTGTTTTCGTCGAGGCGGCAAGGCGGCGCAACACCGATCCGCGCATCGAAATCAAGCAAGCGGACGCCACCGCCTTGCCGTTCGCGGACAATGCGTTCGACCGCGCGCTGGCGCTGCTGGTGCTTCACTTCGTGCCGGAATCCGGCAAGGCGGTTGCCGAAATGCGTCGCGTTACGCGGGCGGGCGGCGTGGTCGCGGCCGTGGTGTGGGACCATCTCGGCGGCATGGCGGGCATGCGCATGATGATCGACACGGTTGCCGCGCTCGGCGAAGGCGGGCGCCAACTGCGCAGCCGCTATTGCTTCCAGCCGATGATGCAGCCCGGTGAAATGAAGCGGACCTTCATCGAGCAGGGGCTGGCCGACGTGACCGAGACCGAGCTGATGATCCGCATGGACTACCAGGACTTCGCCGACTATTGGGCGCCGATAGCAGCCGGCGAGGGTCCGCTCGGCAAATACATGATCACGCTGGAGGCAACCGAGCGCGAGCGCACCGAGGCTGCCGTCCGCGATGCCTATCAGGCCGGGCGACCGGACGGGCCGAGATCGTTCGCCAATGTCGCCTGGGCGTGCAGGGGCGTGGTGCCCTGACCGCCTATCCGGCGAAGCGCCTCTAAAAGTCGCGGTCAGGCCTGCCGTGCAACCAGCTCGACATAGCGCTGCAGATAGAGCGGCCAGCCCTGATCGCCGGCGACGGCATCGCGGACGCCTTCCCAGCCCTGGCCATGGCGCTCCAGCTTGCGGTGCTCGATCTCGACGCGGGTGCGCTCAGCCGTTTCGGCGGTGAACCGCACCTCCCACTCGCTGGTCCTGGCCAGGTCGGTCTCGATGCGCCATTGCGGGCTGATGTCCCAGCTCAGGAGCACGCGGTTGGGCGGCTCATAGGCCAGCACGCGCGCCCAGCGGCACTCGCTGCCATCGACGCCGCGGTCATAGACGTGGCCGCCGACCCGAGGCTCGAACACCGTCTCGGCGATCTCGGCTACAAGCAAATTGTGCTCGGGCGGTTTGAAGCTGCCGAAATCCTCGGTGAAAACCTTGAAGGCGCGCTCGATCGGCGCCTCGACCACGACGGACTGTTTTACCGACGCGATGGGGATCTGGGTGTTCATGGTCACTCCTCTGGTGGGGTCTCGACGGCCAGCTTGTAGGCCGCGAGCGTCTTGCTCCAGAACCGGTCGAGCCAGGCGCGCATCTGGCCAAGCCCGTGCGGATCGATGTGGTAGACGTTGCTGGCGCCCTTCGGCTCCGCGCGCACCAGCCGCGAATCGCGAAGCACCTTGAGATGCTGCGACACCGCGGACTGCGACACGCTGACCTGCCGCGTGACCTCCGCCACCGAGCGCGGACGCTCCGCGATCAGCTCGAAAATTTGCCTTCGGGTCGGATCGCCCAGGGCGGCAAGCTGTGCGCTATCAACAGTCATTACTTATGATTAGTGCAGACTGATGATTTAGTCAAGCGGGAAGGTGCCTGGCGGGTCCAGACTGGCCGCGCGGAAATTTAACCGAGAGAGATCACGGTTCATTCCGGGTGGAAGGAATTACGTCTGAGGGTCGAAATCCATCCAGGCATAAGGCCGCGAGGTCTATCCCTTGCGTTCCTCGAGGCTGTTGCCGCCGTCCACCACCAGCAAGGCGCCGTTGATGTAACTGGCGCTCTCGGAGGCCAGGAACACGACCGCCGCCGCGACCTCATCCGGACGCCCGGCGCGGCCCGGCGGCGCATGCCGGGCCGCTATCCGCTCCGCCTCGCTCGACGCCCCTGTCTCGATCCAGCCAGGCGCCACGGCGTTGGCGGTGACGCCGTGCCGCGCCATTTCCAGCGCCAATGTCCGGGTCAGGCCGACCATCCCGGCCTTCGCCGCGGAATAGGCGGCGGTGCCCTGGTAGGAGACCAGCGGCCCGGTCACCGATGCGACATTGACGATGCGCCCATACCCCGTTTCGACCATCGCCGGCAGAAACGCCCTGGTGACGAGAAACGCCGTCTTCAAGCTGGTCTCGATGCCCTGGTCCCACTCGGCCTCGCTCATCGCCAGGAACGTCTTGTCGACGGACGGCGAGGCCAGCGATCCCATGCCGGCATTGTTGACCAGGATATCGACAGCGCCGACCTCGGCCCGCAGCCGCTCCACCTCCGCGGCAATGGTGAGATCGGCGACCGCGGCCGTGGCATCGATGCCCTCGCCGCGAAGCTCGAGGGCGCGCTCCAGTACCCGCGCGCTGGCGCCGGTCAGGAAAACCGCATGCCCAGCCTGGCCAAACCGGCGCGCAATGGCAAAGCCGATGCCGTCGGCCGCGCCGGCGCCGGTGATCAGGGCGCGCCTGGTGGTGGTTGTGGTCAAGTCAGGCTCCAAAAACAGTTCGGGTCAAAGTGTTACCCGGTACAAACCGTAACCCATGTGTCCGGAACGGATCCATGGAACTTGGCAATTGGTCGAACTCTACGATGAAACAAAAACATACATCGACGGAAAATGGCTGACGATTGCCATCTCGTCGGCAGATGATCCGCATGATGTGATGGAGCTTATGGCTATGAAGCGCCCGCCAGATGTCTCGTCGGCATCAACATCAAGGTCGTCGCGGAAGGCGTCGAGCCGATAGCCAAAGGCGTGAGAGATCGAAAAGACCTTGCACCCCTGCAATTTATCTCGAACCAACAAATCACCGAGGAGACAATTCCCATGAAAGCGATCGTCGTGACGGACCAGGCCGCGGGAACGGCCGGAATGAAGCTGGTGGAGCGGCCCCAGCCACAGGCAGCGATAAACGACGTCGTCGTACAGGTTCATGCGGCGGGCTTCGTCAACACCGAACTGGAGTGGCCTTCGACCTGGGCAGATCGGGCCTTCCGTGACCGGACGCCATCGATCCTCGGCCATGAATTGGCCGGTGTGGTCTCCGCGCTTGGCTACGGCACCACGGGGCTGTCAATCGGTCAACGGGTGTTCGGCCTGTCGGACTGGCATCGCGACGGCACACTTGCTGAGTACGTCGCCATGGAAGCACGCAATCTCGCGCCACTGCCCGGCGATGTCGACTTCGCGGTGGGCGCGAGTCTGCCGATCTCGGGCCTGACCGCATGGCAGGGTCTGTTTCAGCATGGCCGCCTTCGGGCAGGACAGAGCGTGCTTGCGCATGGCGCGGCCGGCGCCGTCGGTTCGGTCGTGACGCAGCTTGCGCGGGAAGCCGGCGCCTATGTCATCGGCACCGGCCGCGCCGCCGACCGTCAGAAGGCGCTCGACTTCGGTGCAAATGAATTCGTCGACCTCGGGAACGACTCCCTGGAGGACGTCGGCAGCATCGATCTGGTGTTCGATGTCATCGGCGGGGACATCCAGAAGCGGTCCGCAACTCTGATCCGGGCCGGAGGAACGCTCGTGACAGTCGTCGGACCAACGGATGTTCGACCCGCGGATGGCCTGGCGATCGACTTCGTCGTCGAGGCTGATCACGCGCAACTATCCGAGATAGTTCAGCGGGTCCGGGACGGAAGACTGCGGACGAACATCGGCAAGGTCTCGAGCCTCGATGATGCTGTCGCCACGTTCAATTCGACTGAGCGGCGCGCGGGGAAAACGATCATCCGCGTCCGCCCGTGAGGATTCGGCGAGAGAAGGGGTTCCCTCTCGCCTCGATTACCGTCTGCGGCGAGGGCGCGCGCTGCCCGCCAGCGCTGCGGGTCTGCCGACCTCATTCGCGTATGCCTCAATTGGATAGGGGCGTCCGATCAGGTAGCCTTGCAGAGCATTGCAGCCCTCTTCGCTAAGAAAGCTCAACTGCTCCAATGTCTCGACGCCCTCCGCGATGATATGCATCGACAGGCCTCGTCCCAACCCCACGATCGCACGAATTATGGCGGCCGATTGCGGGTTCTTCTCGATCATCCAGACGAAGGACTTGTCGATCTTGATCTTGTCGAAGGGGAAAGACTGAAGATAGGAAAGCGACGAATAGCCGGTTCCGAAGTCGTCCAGGGCGATCTTCACGCCGAGCGATTTCAGCCGCCTGAGGATCGAACTTGCCCGCGAGAAGTCGTCGAACAGCACACTCTCGGTTATTTCCAGCTCCAGCCGCTTTGGATCGAGTCCCGTCTCCAGCAGGACCGAATGCACCAGGCCAGGCAGATCGCCCTGGCGAAACTGCACGGGAGACAAATTGACGCCAACCTGAACGGGCTTGGTCCACGAAGCCGCCTCTCGGCATGCCTCCCGCAGCACCCATTCTCCAATGGGCACGATCAGTCCACTCTCTTCGGCCACCGGAATGAATTCGGCGGGTGGGATCATCCCTCGGTCCTTGTGGGACCACCGGATCAGAGCTTCGAACCCGACGATTTCGCCGGCCATGCCCGCCTGCGGCTGATAGTGCAGGAATAATTCGCCACCTGCCAGTGCGGATCGCAAGTCTTGTTCGAGAGCACGGCGTTCGCGCAGCTTGCGATCCATGTCGGCCTCGAATATCCGGAAGACACTACGGCCATCGGCTCTTGCGCGATCGAGCGCTGCCTGAGCATTGCTCAAAAGAGCTGTGACGTCGGTCGCATCGCCAGGGAAGAAGGCGATACCGATGCTGAGCCCAACCCGCAATGCGTGGCCTTCGACCTCGAAAACATCGGCGATCGTCGCCAGCAGGCGGTCGGCCAGCTCTACAGCGACCGCGGGATGCGGACCTTCGCTGACGATCACGGTGAACCCGTTGCCGCCTGTCCGCGCAGCGAAGTGCTTGCCCGCGGTTACGGCAAGGCGCTTCGCCACCTGGCCAAGCAGAGCGTCCGCCACCCCCGGTCCGTAGACGTCGTTGACTTCCTTGAAGCCGTCGAGGTCAAGACGCATGACGGCAAACGACTCGCGCCCGGAGGTCGCCCGCTCGAGCGTGAACTCGAGCTGCTCGACGAGTGCCGCTCGATTGGGAAGGTCGGTCAGCACGTCATGTGTGGCCATGTAGGCGATCCGCGCGGCATCTCGCCTGCGCTCGGTGATGTCTTCCGCGACCGTAAGCAGGTATTTCGACGTGCCATCCTGGCTGTCGACAGCCAGCCGTCGGGTTGCGAGGTCGCGCACGCCTTTGTGCCGCGTGGGGATCTTCTCTTCCGCGGCGATTTGCACGGAACCGGAGCGCAAAGCCTCCTGGTCGCGAATGAAGAAGGACTCGGCCTCCTCTGGCGAAAACAGCTCGGCGTCGGTCCTGCCGATCAGCTCCGCTCGAGGGATACCGAGCAGTTCCTCGCCCGCCCGGTTCATCAGGACGTAGCGGTGCTGTCCCGCCTCTTTGGCGAAGAGCATGACCGGAATGTTCTCGATGACTGTGTCCAGGAACTCCCTGGTGCGCCGAAGGTCGTCTTCCGCTCGCTTCCGCTCCGTCACGTCCATGACAGCGACCATGAAAGCCGCGCGGCCGTCATAGTCGATCGGCTTGGAATAGGCGAGGATGTCGATCAGGCTGCCGTCCGCCTTGATGTGACGCCAGCTGCGCCCGGTTTGGTAGGAGCCTTGGCCGGTGCCGACGATGCGATGGAACGCCTCGATATCTTCGCGAGGTCTGATGTCGAGGATCGACTTGGAGAGGAATTGCTCGCGTGTGTAGCCATAATGCTCGATGGCGGCCTGGTTGACGTCCAGAAAGCGCAGGCTTCCCAGGTCGAATACCCACATCGGCAGCGGATTCTCCTCGAACAGCAGCTGCAGCGAGGCTTGGTGCTGCTTCAGCTTGGTAATGTCCGTAATACTACCGACCACAAAACGGGCACCGGTCGGCAGCAACGCCCGCGCCTTGCGCGTCACAACTGTGCGGATCACACCTTGCGGCCCGCGGATGATCTCCTCGTTCTCGTTGATTTCGCCAGTTTCCAGCACCAGTTGATCAATGCGCCGGAACACATCCGCATGTTCCTTCGGTACGAAGTCGTAGTCCGTCTTGCCGATTAGCTCCTCGTGGGAACGCCCCATGAACTCGCACATGCCACGATTCAGAACAACGAAACGGGATTGTTGATCCTTGACGAATATTGGATGAGGGACCGCGTCGAGCACCAGGCGCACGGCGTTGGCATCGTCCTTGGAAAATGACTGGGCCAGCTGATCAACCGGGAATCTTGAACGCGACATTTCGTATCTCCGCGTTTTGCAAAGAATCCGGGCAAGAGTAATACCCTTATAATTCTTACCCATCTGTAACGATCCAAATGGCAACTTTGAACTAAAGCGAGAGTGCTGTCGGCCCTCCGTGCCCGCACACCGTCATCGAATACAAGTCAAAGACGCCGAGCATGAAGCCGGTATGGCCAATACCAGGTCGCGAAAATCCCCCACCGCGGATCCCTTGCGATGTCGGTGACGACGACAGGCTCGCGGGGTAGGCGGCCGTGCCGCAGGAGCCGACCTTGGGCCCTCCGACCATTGCGCTGCCACGCAGTCGGCTAGGATGGGTGAATATCGCAGATGTCGTGGGGCGTGGCCCCATTTCCGGCCGTTTCCTCCCCACGCCGGTCAAAAGGCAGGAAGAAGATCTGTTGGCCGTCTTCGCTGCCATGGTCCCAAGCCAAGCCTGGCGCGGCTCATCCCAGGTTCGACAGTCTCATGCGACGGTTCTTATCCACGCCAGGAACGACTCTATCACCGCGGATCTCGGACTGTGGGGCATCCACACGATATAAAAACTGTAGCCCGGCAAGGATAATTGATGCGCTCTGACGAGCGAGCCGTTTTCCAGTTCACGGCCGACCACGACGTCACTGCAGATCGCAATACCTTGTCCGGCAACAACCGCATCGATCGCATGCAGTTCCTCGCGGAAGCTCAAATCACAAGCCTTGTCCGGGATCAGGTCTGGATCGATCGAACGGGCTGTCGCCAGCCACCGGGGCCAGGTAGGAGCGTCCGGATCCCGGTTCATCCAGTCAAAATGGATCAACGGATAGCGCAGGAGATCAGCGGCACGCTCAATCGTTCGCCCGTCGCTCGCCAATAGTCGGGGACTGCAAATCGGAAAGAAGGAATCGCGACATATCTCCTGCGTGGCAAGCCCCAAAGGTGGGCGACGTGTGTAGCGGATCGCCACATCTGCGGCGCCGCCGCGTAGATCGAGTACTGCGTCCGTCCCGATGATATCCAGGGGTACGGCCGGGTTGGCCTCTCGCCATTTCGGCAACCGAGGGACCAGCCATCGACTCGCGAAAGCGTTTGGGCTTGTCACCCGCAATGGCGCTTGAAAATCCGGCTCGGCGACTGCGGCAAGGGAGCCGGAGAGAAGATCAAAGCCGTTGCGGAGGATAGGAAACAGTCGCGCTCCCGCGCTCGTCAGCACGAGCGGGCGCGGTCTGCGCTGGAACAGCTTGCGACCGCATATCTCTTCCAACAAGCGGACCTGGTGGCTGATCGCTGTCGGCGTCACGCCGAGTTCCGCCGCCGCGGCCTTGAAGCTGCCGTGCCGAGCGGCGGCCTCGAAGGCGTGCAAACCGCGGAGAGGCGGGCAGTTTCTCATGCCGGCAATGTAGATGAATTCCTCTCATCTGGCAGCTAAGAATTTCGCTTTTGCAGAAGGTTGCGTCTGTGTGAGACCATAGTCTTGCCAGAACCGAGGGCACACCGATGGAGATTCCACGACAGACCGACGCGCTATCGGGCCGATCCCATTCTCCGAGCGCGGCGATTGAACAGCTACGGCAAGGTTTACGGGGCGAACTGGTGTTGCCGACGGACGCTACCTACGACCAGGCGCGCGGGGTCTGGAACGGGACGATCGACAAACACCCTGCTGCAATTGTCTTTTGCGCCGATCCCGATGACGTCCTCCATGCGGTGACCCATGCCAGGTCACGAGGCTGTCTCGTGGCAGTTCGCAGCGGCGGCCACAACGTCGCCGGTCTGTCCGTCTGCGACGATGGGATGGTGATCGATCTATCCCGCATGAAGAAGATCGCAGTCGATCCCGAGCGTCGCATTGCCAGGGCCCAAGCTGGTCTGACTCTCGGCGAGTTCGACGCAGCCACGCAGGCCCACGGCCTTGCGACCACCATGGGCGTCAACAGCGACACTGGTATTGCCGGCCTTACGCTTGGTGGAGGCTTCGGCAAGCTCGGACGAAAGCATGGTCTGAGCTGCGATAATTTGATCGCGGCTGACATCGTCACGGCTGATGGACGGCTGCTGCGAACAAGCGCCAGCGAGCATCCCGAACTGTTCTGGGCCTTGCGGGGCGGCGGAGGCAATTTCGGTATAGTGACGGCGTTCGAATACCGGCTGCACCCGCTTGGCCCGACCCTTCTGGTGGGCTCGGTGCTCCATGCCTACAGTCATGCGCGCGAGGCGATGCGGTTTTACGACGAATTCTCCCGTGACGCCCCGGATGAGGTGAGCATCGATGCCGCGCTCGTCACACTGCCCTCGGGCGACCGTGCCTTCAGCATCTCGGCTTGCCATGTGGGGTCACCCGAAGCGGGCGAATCCGTCATCGCACCGCTGATGAAATTCGGATCCCCCATCGAAAGCCGCCTTCAAGCCGTTCCTTATCTTCAGATTCAATCGTCGGGCGATAGCCTCTTTCCACGCGGGCGACGCTACTACTGGAAAGCGCAGTTCATGCGCGAGATCGGCGATGGCGCGATCGAGGCCCTGCTCGACGCTTACGCGAGGGCTCCCAATCGCTCCTCCCTGCTGGTTTTCCAGCAGGTCGGCGGCGCGATCGCTCGCGTGCCCGCGTCGCACTCGCCCTACGCCAATCGCGATGCGGCCTTTGACTGCTTCCCGATCGCGATCTGGGACGATCCGGCCGATGACGAGGCAAATACCCGCTGGGCGCGTGACCTGTGGAACGCGGTCAAACCATTCTCAACCGGCGGTGTCTATGCCAACAATCTTGGTGATGAGGGTGACGAGCGCGTGCGGGCTGCTTACGGTGGGAATTATGCACGCCTCGCCGCGGTCAAGAAACAATACGACCCAACCAATTTCTTCCGGCTGAACCAGAATATCAGGCCCGAATAGTTCGGAACAACAGGGGGAACCGTGCGCAGCCGCTGGACGATCCTTGCGGTCCTGTTTGTCGCTCGCGCCGCAATGGCGTTTCAGTTTCAGAGCGTCGGCGCCGTCGCGCCTCTTATCAGCGATAGCGTCGGTGCGAGCCTGGCCGACATCGGCATTCTAATCGGCCTCTATCTTGCACCGGGAGTCGCATTGGCCCTGCCTGGCGCGACCATCGGCCAACGCCATGGCGACAAGGCGACCGTTCTCGTCGGCCTTCTGATGATGTTGACGGGTGAAATGCTGATGGCGGCATCGCCGTTCTGGAGCCTGCAGATCGGCGGCCGATTGATAAGCGGCACTGGCGGCGTTCTCCTGAATGTCCTGATGACCAAGATGGTCGCGGACTGGTTTGCCGGCAGGGAAATCGCAACCGCCATGGCCATCTACATCAACTCGTGGCCAACGGGCATCGCCATCGCTCTCATGATGCTGCCGACGATCGGACAGACATTCGGGGTGACCGCCGTGGGCATTGCCGTTTCGGTCCCGGTCATCGTCGGCATCGGCCTGATGACCTTCATCTATCGCCCCCCGGAGGTATCGCCCGCCGCTGGCGTCGAACGCTCGGGCATTTCGGCGGGGACAACCTGTGCCCTCATTGCCGCCGGCCTGATCTGGTGCCTCTATAATGTCGGCTTCGCAATGGTTTTCAGCTTCGGTCCGTCGATGCTCGTCGAGCGCGGGTGGTCCAACTCCGCGGCCGGATCGACGATCAGCGTCGTGCTTTGGCTGGCCACGCTTTCGGTCCCCCTGGGTGGTTTTCTGACCGATCGAACCAAGCGCGGCGGCGCGGTTCTCGCCACGGGCTGTGCAGGCTTTGCATTTCTGATCCTCCTTCTGTCGAGAAGCGGACCAGTGCTGGCCCTCATCATCGCCATGGGTATCGCAGGCGGCTTGCCCGCCGGCGCGATCATGAGCTTGCCGACACGCGTGCTCAATCAGAAGACACGCTCGATCGGGATGGGGGTGTTCTACACTGTCTACTATGCCGGTATGCTGGCTGGGCCGACGATCGGCGGCAGACTTGCAACCCGGGCCGGCACCTCGGCCGCCGCGCTCGATTTCGGCGCTGCCGCGCTCCTCCTTTGTCCTCTCCTCCTTTGGTCCTTCCACCGGATCAGCCGCCTCCCGCAGCCGATGGCGGTTCCATCCAGGCAAGGCGGCTAATGCATGTCGCCCGGAAGTGTCGTCGGTTCCGGGATAACGACATGCATAAAATCAGAAGCTTACAGCAGGTCGGGCGAATCCTATTCGCCGCGACATGCTGTAGTCGTGCTGGGATTGCCGCGCGCTCGATGACGGGGAACGACGGTTCCATGGTGTTCGTAAATCAGGACAATTTAGTGTCAATTGGCGCACCGCTCCGGGCGAAGATGAGAACTACGGCTACGCCATAGCCCCTCTAAAATGATGAATAAAATCGGTCATAACTATCTGAAATAACGCGATTATTGCTCGCTATCGCGCGATTCTGCGTGATAGCCACCCTACCACTGCCGATTGTCGCATCTCGGGCGCATCAGGCCTCTCGACCGAGCGGCGTCAGACGGGCATTCTTGTGCATGTTCATCCGGTCCTCCGAGGAATCACTGAAGTCTCGCAACCTCAGCTTCCTCGCCCTGGCCCGAATGGACAACCTATGGAAAGCTCACATTTAGGCGCCGCTTGATCCGTACTGCAACACCTGCACCTTTTCCAGCGTCACCAGTCCGCTCGACATGATGCCTTCGAGCACCGGCAGGAAAGCATTGATCTTCTCTTCGCTGTCCACGATCTCGACGACCAGGGGCAAGTCCTCCGATAACCTGAGGATTTTTGTAGTGTGTAGCCGGCTGGACTGACCGAAGCCCATTCCGCCGCGCAGCACGGTTGCGCCGGCAAGCTGCATCTCGCGAGCCTTCAGCACGATGGATTCGTAGAGCGGGTGGCCATCGTCACGATCATCCTCACCGATGAATATCCGCAGAAGCATAGCTTGGCGTGGTATCTGCATGATCATGTTCCTCCCAGGCGGTTGAGGCGTGAAGCAAGAGCGTGGCCGAGCCAGACGGATGCGAGCCAAGTGATGACGGAGATGCCGACATAAAGCCCTGCGAGCGTGAATCTACCGGCATGAAGCGACTGGAAGGCTTCCAGACTGAAGACCGAGAAGGTGGTGAAGCCGCCACAAATGCCGGTCATCACGAATTGACGCTGGTACATGCCCGCGAAGATTCGTCCGTCCGGCCCCGTGATCGCGGCGTAGAAGCCAATGACGAAGGAACCCACGATGTTGACGAACAGGGTACCCCATGGAAATCCCTGGCCGAACCAGCCGAGCGCGGCGAGCGAGGCAAGGGCGCGCAAGACGCTGCCGATGATCGAACCGAGCGAAACCACGGCATAAAGAAGCAGCCTTTCGCGCAACGAATGCCATCTGGCCCGCCCTCGTAGACCAGCCTTGGGCGTCGGCCGCGGTTCTTCTTCGTCGGAAAGCGCCTCCTTGAACTCGCTCATGCGGGGCCAATCCCAAGGCTGAAAGCGCCAACACCATAGCCAAGCGCCACCGCTGACAGGCAGAGAGCGAGGGAGAGCGCCACATTGCCACCTGCCTTGCGAAACTGGCCGTCGCGGGCCAGCGCCATGGTCTGGAGACTGAAGGAGGACACGGTTGTGTAGGCGCCGAGGAAGCCGGTGACGGCAAGCTGCCAGGCGGACGGCATCGGTAGAAAACCCTCGATGGTCGCGGCGGCTGCAATCAGGCCGATCATGAAAGCGCCGCTGACGTTGACGACCATCGTGCCCCAGGGAAAAGTTTCGCCGACGTGCCGGCCGACCAGCCCCGACACGAAATAGCGCGCCGGGCCGCCAAAGGCACTGCCGAGCGCCACCCACATCACTGCATGAAGAACGTCCTGCATCTTCCTGTCGACCTATCCCCGAGCCCGCTCGTCGTGGATGGACCCTCCTAGATCGACGCCATTGATGATCATGTGGATGCGGGCAAGTCCGAAGCCGGCAGCTTGCCAAATGACCGTGCCGAGAATGATGGGGCCCAGCAACACGAAAGCACCAGTACGCTCCGCCGCATCGACACCCGTCTGTTCGGCCAAAAAGTAGACGCCTGCGAACAGCGAAAGGATCAGCACCTGAGCGACGATCGTATAAAAGTCGGCCCACTTCTCGTGCAGCCTGATAATGCGGATTTTCTCCGTGTCCCCGTTCATGCCGTCCTCGCTTCAGCTCCTGGATGTCGGTTAGCGCTGTTATATTCCGCTTCTTCGAATATTCTATGGTAGAGATCTTCGCCGGAGCTTGTTTGAAGCGGAACGCCTTCGTGTGGTTTGAAAGTCCGCGTTCCGTCTCCCTGCCTTTCGGCACGCAGGAACGTTGCGTTCGGCAGGTTCCGTTCACGGAGGTTGTGGGCGAACTCGAAGAGATGCGTGACGAAGAATGCCTCGATCCCGCTCTCGGTCAGGGCCTCGACGACAACGAGCCGATTTGCGACGGTTGGCTCCGGAATGGTGGGCATACGTCAGCACCATGCCCAATAGCGCCCATACCGCAGGGCTGCGAATCCAGGTTAACGGGGAAGTTGACCGAGGATTGAGGCGAGGTAGTCGGGGCTCCATCCGGCC
>NZ_JAIUGQ010000050.1:0-40289 GCF_020164715.1 Mesorhizobium sp. ESP7-2 | reverse complement strand
GAGCGCTTCTCAAGCTCGCTGAATCTGGACATGCAAAACCCCCGAAGGTTGCGTCCAACTTTCGGGGGTCAGTTCAGAGCGATCCGGCGGGGTTTGTTTTTGAGCTATACGAGGGGCTTAGCTGCCCTGCTTCTTCAGCGCGGCACCCAGGATATCGCCGAGCGAAGCGCCGGAGTCGGTCGAGCCGTACTGGGCCACCGCTTCCTTCTCTTCGGCGATTTCCAGCGCCTTGATCGAGACCTGCAGCTTGCGGGTCTTCTTGTCGAAGGCGATGACGCGGGCGTCGACCTTCTGGCCGACGGTGAAGCGCTCGGGGCGCTGCTCGTCGCGATCGCGGCTGAGGTCGGAGCGCTTGATGAAGGTCTCGATCCCGCTGTCGACCAGCCGCACTTCCAGACCGCCATCCTTGACGCCGATGACTTCGCAGGTGACAACCGCGTTCTTGCGCAGTTCGCCTGACGTCGCGGCTTCGCCGACCGTGTCCTTGGCCAGCTGCTTGATGCCGAGCGAGATGCGCTCCTTGTCGATGTCGACGTCGAGCACCTGCGCCTTGACCATGTCGCCGCGATTGTACTCTTCGATGACCTGCTCGCCCGGACGGGTCCAGTCGAGGTCGGAGAGGTGCACCATGCCGTCCACGTCGCCTTCGAGGCCGATGAACAGGCCGAACTCGGTCTTGTTCTTGACCTCGCCCTCGACCTGGCTGCCGACCGGATGGCTCATGGCGAAAGCCTGCCACGGATTTTCCAGCGTCTGCTTGAGGCCGAGCGAGATGCGGCGCTTGGCCGGATCGACCTCGAGTACCACCACGTCGACTTCCTGCGTCGTCGACAGGATCTTGCCGGGATGCACGTTCTTCTTCGTCCACGACATTTCCGAAACGTGGATGAGACCCTCGATGCCCGGCTCCAGCTCGACGAACGCGCCGTAGTCGGTGATGTTGGTGACGGTGCCCTTGATCTTCTTGCCAATCGGGAACTTGGTGCCGATCTCGGACCACGGATCGCTCTCGAGCTGCTTCATGCCGAGCGAGATGCGGTGGGTTTCCTGGTTGATACGGATGATCTGCACCTTGACCGTCTGACCGATGTTGAGGATTTCGGTCGGATGGTTGACGCGGCGCCATGCCATGTCGGTGACATGCAGCAGGCCGTCGATGCCGCCGAGGTCGACGAACGCACCGTAGTCGGTGATGTTCTTGACGACGCCTTCGACAACCTGGCCTTCTTCGAGGTTCTGCACGATTTCCGAACGCTGTTCGGCGCGGCTCTCCTCGAGCACGGTGCGGCGCGACACCACGATGTTGCCGCGGCGGCGATCCATCTTGAGGATCTCGAAGGGCTGCGGGTTGTGCATCAGCGGGGAAACGTCGCGGATCGGGCGAATATCGACCTGGCTGCGCGGCAGGAAGGCCACGGCGCCGTCGAGGTCGACGGTGAAGCCGCCCTTGACCTGGTTGAAGATGACGCCTTCGACGCGCTCACCCTTGGTGAACTTCTCTTCGAGACGGACCCAGCTCTCTTCGCGGCGGGCCTTCTCACGCGAAAGCATCGCTTCGCCAAGCGCGTTCTCGATGCGCTCGACATAGACTTCGACAGTGTCACCGACCTTGAGGGTGGTGTCCTTGCCCTTGACGCCGAATTCCTTCAGCGGCACGCGGCCTTCGACCTTGAGGCCGACGTCGATGATGGCCATGTCCTTTTCGATCGCGGTGATCGTGCCCTTGACGACCTGACCTTCGCCGGAGTGGCCGGTGGTGAATGATTCTTCGAGCAGGCTCGCGAAATCATCGCGAGTGGGATTTGCAGCTGACATTGTTTCTCCTGGAGTGCCCCGCGTTTCGAGCGGGACGGGCGCCGTGGGTTAGCGTTGCGTTGGCCTGCCGGCGTTCCGGGCTAAAAAGCCCTGGGCC
The DNA here is from genome assembly GCF_020164715.1 of Mesorhizobium sp. ESP7-2. Classification (NCBI taxonomy): domain Bacteria; kingdom Pseudomonadati; phylum Pseudomonadota; class Alphaproteobacteria; order Hyphomicrobiales; family Phyllobacteriaceae; genus Mesorhizobium; species Mesorhizobium sp. ESP7-2. The sequence continues at coordinate 38,377 of NZ_JAIUGQ010000050.1, read as the reverse complement.
GCCTTTAAGCGGCAATTCCGGCGCATGAAGAATGCTGGCAGGCTGGTTCGTGCCCGATATGGGTATTTTCTTCGCCTCCGGCAATCGGAAGCAGCATGAAAACCCGGATCAGGCCTTGTTTCTCTTGGCCAGCACGTCGTCGATGACAGACATGGCCGCGAGAAACGCGGCTTCTATAGCCATTTCGCTGGTATCAAGCAAGTGCGCGTCGGCGGCCGGCTTCAACGGCGAGTCCGCCCGGCCCATGTCGCGCTCGTCGCGGCGTTGGATGTCGGCAAGGATTTCGGCGAAATTGGCGGTGCCGCCGATGCTTTCGATTTCGGCCAGCCGGCGTTGTGCCCGCACTTCGGGGCTGGCCGTCACATAGAGTTTGATGTCGGCGTCGGGGCACACGACGGTGCCGATGTCGCGGCCGTCAAGCACCGCGCCCGGCGGCGTCCTGGCGAAGTCGCGCTGCTTTTCGACCAGGATGCGGCGCACGGTCGGGAAAACCGCGACCTTCGAAGCCGCTTCGCCGACCGCATGCGCCGACAGCACGGTACGGTCGAGCTTTGCCAGGTCGACCTGGCGCGCCGCCGTCTCGGCCGCCGAGACATTGTCGAGCGGCAAGCCAAGCCGCAACAATGCGTGGGCGACGGCGCGATAGGTGAGGCCGGTGTCGAGCAGGTTCAGCCGGTAATGGTCGGCAAGGCGCCGGGCGAGCGTCCCCTTGCCGGCACCGGCGGGTCCGTCGATGGCGATGGTGAAGAACTGGGTCATGAACGACAACAAGCCGAGAACCGTCGTCAATGCAATATGCCACCAGCGGTTCGAACGGGTCAGCGCTAGTGCTGAGCAGGCTGCGAATTTGTTCTAAAAACAGAAAATACCAAGCCCAGTATATGCCCGAAAAAATACACGCTGAGGATCGCGTAGCCACCCATCGCCAGCAATAAGGCGCTTGAGTCAAGATAGGCTCCGACTGGCTCAAGTATCCAGCCGAAATGCAGGCCATATGAACAACCAATGGCTCCGCACGAAGAAGCCATGCTTGGTATGGTCAGTCCGATCCATAGGGCTGATGTCAAACCAAGGCGCGCCCATGAATAATTTCGATCTTTCATAGCCTTGGCAACGGACATCGCCTTCGCAATTGTCAAGACCGCACCGGCTATTATCATCGAGATCAGAATAGTCATGGCTATCTCCAATACTCGTTTGAGCTTGAAGGGCCAACCCTTAAAGAACGATTGAGTTGATCACCAAATTTGACGGCACTGTGAGTTTAGGAAATCTCCGCGCCAAGCCCCTTCATCAGCCCCATGAACTCCGGAAAGCTCGTCGCGATCATGGCCTGGTCATCGATCGTCACCGGCTTTTCCGTTGCCAGTCCCATCACCAGAAAGCTCATGGCGATGCGGTGGTCGAGATGCGTCTGCACGGTCGTATCAAGGCCGTTGGGATGGCCTCCCAGGCCCTTGCCGCCGGGTTTGCCGCGCACGGCGAGCGAAGCTTCGCCCTCGGTGCAGTCGACGCCGTTGAGCTTCAGCCCGTTGGCCACCGCCGACAGGCGGTCGGATTCCTTCACCCGCAGCTCTTCCAGCCCTTGCATCAGCGTCTCGCCCTCGGCGAAGCTCGCGGCAACGGCCAGCACAGGATACTCGTCGATCATCGACGGCGCCCGTTCCGGCGGCACGGTGACGCCTTTCAGCTCGGAGTAACGCACGCGTAGGTCGGCGACATCCTCGCCGCCGGCATTGCGCGGATTCAAGACGTCGATCTGGCCGCCCATCTCCTGCAGCGTGAGAAGCAGGCCGGTGCGGGTCGGGTTCATCAGCACGTTCTCGATCGTGATGTCCGAGCCCGGCACGATCAGCGCCGCAACCAGCGGAAAGCCGGCCGAGGAAGGGTCACCCGGCACCGCGATGGTCTGGCCGGTGAGCTTGCCCTGGCCTTCGATGAAGATGTGGCGCACGCCGCGTTCGTCGGTTTCGACCGACAGATTGGCGCCAAAGCCTTTCAGCATCTTTTCGGTATGGTCGCGCGTCATGACAGGCTCGATCACCGTGGTGATGCCCGGCGTGTTGAGGCCGGCCAGCAGTACCGCCGACTTCACCTGCGCCGAGGCCATCGGCACGCGGTAGGTGATCGGGGCGGCGTGCTTCGGGCCATGCAGCGTGATCGGCATGCGGTCGCCGGGCGTGGCCTTCAGCACCTGCACGCCCATCTGGCGCAAGGGTTCCAGCACGCGGCCCATCGGCCGGCCGGACAGCGAAGCATCGCCGATGAAGGTCGTTTCCATGTCGTAAGTGCCGACGAGGCCCATGGTCAGCCGCGAGCCGGTGCCGGCATTGCCGAAGTCGAGCGGGCCTTCCGGCTGCAGCAGCGCGCCGTTGCCGGTGCCGCGGATCACCCATTCGGCGCCGTGCTTCTCTATATGCGCGCCCATCGCCTTCATGGCCGCGCCCGTGCGCATCACGTCCTCGCCCTCGAGCAGGCCGGTGATGCGGGTTTCGCCGGAGGCGAGCCCCCCGAACATGAAGGAGCGGTGCGAGATCGACTTGTCGCCCGGCACGCGGGCGGTGCCGGAAAGGGCTGGTGACTTGCGGGCGGTGGCCGGCTTGGCAGCGGCGGCGTGAGACATGGAATTTCCCTGGACGGAATGCCGGCTGACCGGCGCTTTTCATTTGTTGCGGCGGTCTCGTATCACGGCGAGGCGAAATGGTCATCCCCATGCTCGTCACTTGGCGCGAGGCCTTTCAGTGCTTGGTTTTGTGACGCCGGCTTTTCGCTTTGACAGCGCTGCAAACTGTGGTTAAGGGGACCACTCTTTTATCGACGAGGCTTGCCGTGGCAAAAACCGAACTTGGCACAAAACGCATCGACCCGGAAACGGGCCGGAAATTCTACGACCTGAACAAAGACCCGATCGTCTCGCCCTATACGGGCAAGACCTATCCGCGCTCCTATTTCGAGGAAGGCAAGATCGCCGCCGTCGAGGAGGAGGAGGAAGTGGCCGAGAAGGAAGTGGACGCCGAGGACGAAGAGGGCGTCGAGGTCGTCTCGCTCGAAGAGGCGGAAGACGATACCAAGAGCGACGATCTTCCCGATCTCGGTGATGACGAGGATGATGTCGATCTCGGCGACGACGAGGACGATACGTTCCTTGCCGACGAAGAGGAAGAAGAAGACGACGTTTCCGACATGATCGGCGTCGGCGACGACGACGACGAGGTCTGACAAGGTCTCGAACGCAAGCGTTTGCCGGCTTTCACGGCCTGTGAAGAAAAAGCCGGCGATGAAGGCTTGATATCTGGGAAAGGCGGGGTTAGAAGCCGCCTGCACTAACGGCGCGGTCTTCCAACCCGCGCCGATCTCTCGCCGGAAACGGCGCCGGCTGACTGCCGGGAGTGGGGCCATAGCTCAGTTGGGAGAGCGCTTGAATGGCATTCAAGAGGTCGTCGGTTCGATTCCGATTGGCTCCACCAAACAGTCTCTGGGAGTTTTACGGAACCCCTTTGATTTCAAGGCTTTACTCTACAAATGTACCTCATCTGGCGTGACGTCTCCGGCTCGCGGTGGCGTCGATTGCTTCGGTTGCGCATCTGGGATGCAACCCTCAATCAACAATTGGGGGGGACGACCGCGTTCCTACGGTCACGGAACGTCGGCGTCGAACTCGATAGCAAATCCCGCATCGATCGCGCTTCGCGCTATGTGGTCGCCAAGTTCCCAATCCGTGAGCTCGCAAAGCGGAAATATCTTTCTCACGGCGCCGATAACCTCGGACAGCGAAACGCTGGGGCTGTCGACATTGTCGATCAGGTAGCGGACAATCGCCTGGCGAACGTCCGCGGGAGCAGTCCTTTGCGCAAGCGCGGGCATCTCCGGCCTATGAATGGAGCCGCGATGGTGAGCCATCCGGCCTGGCCGCGTCGAAAGCGACGGGCACCATGTGAGCGATGCAGGCCGTCGCCAGCATTTCCTCCAACTCGTGGTCGGTGGCGTTGCATGCCGGCATAAGTGTCCGGATGGCGCGGATTGCTTGTGCAATGGAGAGAAAGCGGGCCTTTCCCCTGGAAAGGACGTAGGCTTCGGCCGCTCCTTCCACCGTGATGGTGTGAAACGTGTTGGTCATCAAGAATGCCTCCCTGAAATCCAAGCCGATACTACTTTCGACCAACATGTGGAGGCCTTCAAGGCTATGTCCGATTCCGGACATTCAGCCGGAGGCGATGCCGAAGTGACGCTGTTCCTCCTCGCCATAGGCACCGTCCGTGAGTTTTATCATTCCGGTGCGGTCGACGATGGTGATCTCGCCGCGCCTGGCGTGGACCAGCCCTCGATATTCGAGCATCTGGAGAGCCGTGGTAACGCCGGGCCGTCGGGAACCAAGCATGGTCGCCAGAAATTCATGCGTCAGATAGATGATATCTCCATCAGCGCGATCGTTGACCATGAGCAACCAGCGGGCCAGCCGTTCCTCGATTTTCGAATGGCCATTGACCAGCGCCGTTCGCGACGACTGGATCAGGAATTCGTGGGCGTAGCGAAGCAGTGACGGGCGAAGGGTCTGGCTCCCGGCAATCGCGATGCGAAGAGGTTCAACCGGCAGGGACCAGCCGTCGCTGGCGACCTGGATATAGGTTTCATTGGGAGACCTGTCCTGGCCGAGGACGACCGCAATGCCCGTCATGCCGTCATAGCCGATCAGGCCGACTTCGCTTTGCCGCCCTCCGGTCATGGCGGCGACCACCGATGCGATACCCGTCTCGGGAAAATATACGTGCTCGATCGGCTGGTACGCGATCTCCAGCCGGGCTTTGATGGCCAGTTCGACGTGATGCATCGACGGCCGTAAACGCGCGAAATCCTCAGGTGTGAGGGTTTTCAAAACGTGGTTGCGAAAGGTGGATTGAGGCATGGCTCTTCTCCCTATCGGGCAAGAGCACGTACCTCTCACTGTCGGCTGCATCCGGATTAAAGGGCGGCCGATGCTTGAGTCTACGCTCCACAGGCGGGCTTGGCAAACGATTGCGCCCGCGTCGGGCGACGCCACAGGTGGCGAAGGCAGCCGACAAGACGGTCGAGCATCAGGGCACCGGCGGCCGGGACGCGCGCTGTCGATCCGACCATCGGTTATCCCCGGTGAAAGCTTACCCACAATTTACGACCATCGGTTACATCACTTCCTGTCTGATTCGCCCGGGACAGGAACACCATGAGCAAAGCCCTCACATCCTTCGCACTGGTCGCGGTGCTGACCGCCTTGCTCATGGCGCTGAGCCTGGCGGTGGCAAGGCACGGTTATCCCTATGGCGCGATCGGTGTGAGGCGGCTTGACGGTATCGCCGATGCCGGCACGTTCATTCCACTTGCCGCGGTCTATTTCTTCAGCGCCTTGCTGATGATGATCCTGCCGATCAGGGCAGCCAGCATTGTCTTGACGCACATCGCGGACGCTCTTTTCTGGACCGCGATCGTGCTGTTGGCGGCCATCATAGGCTTCCTCATCGCCAGATGGGCCTTTGGTCAGTGGGAGGTCTTGCGGGCAGTGCTGAACTGGCGCTTCCTGTTTGCGGCCGCGATCATCGGCTGCCATTTCGTCATGAACGTGCTGCGCCGCAATGTGCTCTTGCGCAGCCTGTTCTTCGTGATCTTTGCCGCCGCGACGCTGGCCTGCCTGTTTTGGTCATTTACGCTCTGAGCATGGTCACGGCCGGCGACTTCGATGATCAGGCAGCGATGTTGCCGGCAGCCATTTCCAACCACGTCCAGAAATAGGCAGCAAGACCGCGATCGACATGGATGCGCAGCTTGCTTTCACGGATGGCTACCGGCTGCGGGGAAGGGTTTTCTCGACGTAACGCGAGAAATCCTCGATATCCTGGGGCGAGGGCTCCCGGCCGGTGAAGCTGCGCAGATAGGCGGCAACATGCGTCAGGCGGCTGCTCATCGGCTCGTTGAGTTCGAGCGAATAGTAACCGATCTGCATGAAATAGAGCACCCGGGCGCGCACGAACGCGTCTTCCTCCTCATAGCCATGACGCATGAACATGCCGCGTATGGCATCGACTCGCTCCTCGTCGGCCTCGTCGAGCGCACGCCGGATGCTCGGGGCGCGGCAAGCCCATGCCCGGATCGCAAAATCCAGCCGGGGGTCGAACAGCTTTTCGTCCACCCAGCATTCGAAAATGCTCATCACCCCGCGTATGACCGTCGCGGAAGGGCGTTGGGCGCGCTCGACGATGAATCGGGTATTGGTCTGCCGCCAGTGGTCCAGCAACTGGTCGAGCAGGTCCTGGCGGCTCTTGAAATACCAGTAGAAGCTCGAGCGCGAGACGTCGAGCTGCTGGCCTAGCGTCAGCACGCGGACGCGTTCGACGCCGTCCGAGATCAGGGTTTCAAGCGCAAGCTTCAGCCAGTCTTCGCGCGTGGCCTTGATGTTGCCGGTGGCGCCGGCGCGCTGGATCGTCGTCTCGAGTGCTGCCATCTAGACGACGCATGACACGCCGCACCAGCCAAAGCAAGATTGTGGACATATCTGTACAGGGCAATTCAACCTTGACCCGGAGAGCTATCCACCGATGTTAGCTGGATTGGTTGTCGACGCGGCACAGTCGCCGCTGCAGCGAAAGCATGAGCGCAGGCCCGGGGACTTTTGTCGCGGCCTTCGAGCCCGGTGTGTGCTTTCCCGCAAGGCAATTGTCTGGCAAATACCACTTCAGACAGATGCCGCCGCGCGGCCAGCAGCCAGGGAAGGCAAGGACATGACAGCGTTTCGAAAGAACCTCATCGATGGCGAGTGGGTCGGCGATGCCGGCTCCCGCAACATCAACCCATCGGATACCGGCGACGTCGTCGGCGAATATGCCTCGGCGGGTGTCGAACAGGCGGGCCAGGCGATCGCGGCGGCCAAGGCGGCGTTTCCGGCATGGTCCCGCTCAGGCCCGCTGGCGCGCCACGCGGTGCTGAAGAAGGCGGCCGACGAGATCATGGCACGCAAGGACGAACTTGGCCGCAACCTGGCGCGGGAGGAAGGCAAGACGCTGGCCGAGGGCATTGGCGAGACCATCCGTGCCGCCCAGATATTCGATTTCTTTGCCGGCGAAACATTGCGCCTGTCGGGGGAAGTGGTGCCAAGCGTGCGGCCGGGCGTCGGCGTCGAGATCACGCGCGAAGCGGTCGGCGTGGTCGGCATCATCACGCCATGGAATTTCCCCATCGCCATTCCGGCTTGGAAGATCGCTCCGGCGCTTGCCCACGGCAACACTATCGTGTTCAAGCCGGCCGAACTCGTTCCTGAAAGCGCCTGGTCCATCGTCGACATCCTGCATCGCGCCGGCCTGCCCAAGGGCGTGCTGAACCTCGTCATGGGCAAGGGCTCGGTGGTCGGTCAGGCAATGCTCGACAGCCCCGACGTCAACGCCATCTCCTTCACCGGCTCGGTGGGAACCGGCAAGCGCATCGCCGCGGCAAGTGTCGAGCACATGCGCAAGTTCCAGCTCGAAATGGGCGGCAAGAACCCGCTGGTCGTGCTCGACGATGCCGATCTCGCGGTCGCCGTCGATTGCGCGCTGAACGGCGCTTTCTTCTCGACGGGCCAGCGCTGCACGGCCTCGTCGCGTTTGATCGTCACCAACGGCATCCACGACCGTTTCGTCGACGCGCTCAAGGAGCGCATGGAAAAGCTGGTGATCGGCGATGCGCTCGATGCGCAGACCCAGATCGGCCCGGTGGTCGACGCGACCCAGCTCAAGCAGGACGAGGACTATATCGCCATCGGCGTCCGGGAAGGCGCCACGCTCGCCTTCGGCGGCGAACGGCTGGACCGCAAGACCCCGGGTTTCTATCTCAAGCCGGCGCTGCTGACCGGGGCCACCAACGCCATGCGCAGCTCGCGCGAGGAGATTTTCGGGCCCGTCGCCAGCGTCATCCGCGTCCAGGACTATGACGAAGCGCTGGCCGTCGCCAACGACACGCCCTTCGGCCTGACCTCGGGCATCTGCACCACCAGCCTCAAGCACGCCACGCATTTCAAGCGCAACTCCGAAGCCGGCATGGTCATGGTCAACCTGCCGACAGCGGGTGTGGACTTCCATGTTCCCTTTGGCGGGCGCAAGGGCTCGAGCTTCGGTCCGCGCGAGCAGGGCCGCTACGCCATGGAGTTCTACACCACGGTAAAGACCGCTTATACGTTCGCGGGATGAACTGGCGCGCCGGCTGACCGGCCGGCGAGCCGTCACCAGCAACCGGACCGGTGCAAGGGATGACATTGCAGGACCTGACCTGGCTCAACCCGCCGCCGCACCACGCCACCGAAGGTGATGCCGTGCGCGTGCGCACCGGCAAGGAGACCGATTTCTGGCGCGAGACCTTCTATGGTTTTTGGCGCGACAACGGCCACTTCCTGTCTCGGCAGGTCGAGGGCGACTTCACCGCGGAGGTCACCGTCAAGGGCGACTACAAGGTGCTTTACGACCAGGCCGGGCTGATGGTCCGGCTGAGCGAAACACACTGGATCAAGGCCGGCATCGAATACACCGACGGCCTTGCCTATGTCTCCGTCGTCGTCACCAACGACACCTCGGACTGGTCTCTGGTGGCGATTGCCGCTGGCCCGGACGGCGTCAGGATCCGCCTGACCCGCTACGGCGAAGCGATCCGTGTCCAGTATCTCGACGCTTCCGACGGTCATTGGAAGCCGGTGCGGCTCGCCTATTTCCCGATCTCGAAGATGGTCGATGTCGGCATGATGTGCTGTTCGCCGCAGCGTGAGGGTTTCGAGGTCACGTTCTCCGGATTCTCGGTCGGTCCGCCGATTGCGCGGGACCTGCATGACTGAGGCCACGAGCCCGCCTTGGCCTGTGTAAACAGGCCGGCAGGACGTTGCGGCCATAACGGCGTCTGGGCTAAGCGTTGCCCATGGGCATGTCGCGTTGGCGGGCAAAACTCAAGAGAGCCGTCCGTTCCGGGGCGCTGAGGTTTTTCAGCGTTCCTTCCGTGCTTTGGTCGCAAGGGATCGGGCACTTCTGCGACTTCGCCGGACCCGATTGGTATCGCTGGGCGCCGACCGAATCGACGCAGAGCGAGGCTTTTTTCCGCGACCATTATAGCGGCGCGCATGGCATCGTCTGGGTGCGGTTGAGCACCCTGGCCAGGCTTGCGCGAAATTGCGATCTCGACACTTTCGCCAGGATAGCCCTGCCCACCATCAAGGCTCCCTTCATCCTGCTGACGACCGACGGTGATTGCTCGGTGCCTTCGGATCTGACCAAGGACACCGTCGAGCGGCTTCTCGCCAACCCCTATCTGGTCTCCTGGTACAGCCAGAACTGCGACGGCGGTCATCCCAGGATCAAGCCGTTCCCGATCGGGCTGGATCTCCACACCCCACGTTCCCTGGCGACGCCTGCCGGACTGGTGAGACAACTGAAAACCCTGCGCGGGAAGGGGAGAGCGGATCGTCGTCCGGCCAGGATATTTTGCGATTTCAGCATCAGCAAAGAGTCTGGCGAGCGTCGGGAATTGCTTGATGCTCTGGACGGATGCCCGCATGTCGATTTTCTAGGGCAACACGTATCGCAGCGCTCGATCTGGCAACTCTATTCGCAATATCCGCTCGTGCTGTCGACCGCCGGAAACGGCCTGGACTGTCACCGGACATGGGAACTGCTTTATCTCGGCTGCATCGTGGTGACCAAGACTTCACCGCTCGATCCGCTTTACGAAGGCCTGCCTGTCATCATGGTCGATGATTGGCGCGAGGTGCGACACCCCGATGCCCCGGGGCGCTGGATCAGGCAGGCCGCGCATTTGACGGACCGGAACTATGTATGGGGGCGTCTGCGCCAGCAAAGCTTTCTGCAGCCTCTGCGTGAAGAGCTTCGGGCCGTAGTCTCACCACGGGACGTGTAGGATTTCCAGCTTGGGCAGGCCGACCGGCCGGATGCCGAGATCGTTGGCAAGGAGGCCAAAAGCTTCGGTCTCGATCAGATCGCGGTATGGAATTTCGGGGAAACGAAGGCCGCCGCGATGCAAGGCGGCATCGACCAGCAGCATGGTTCCGCCGACCGCATCGAGGCCGATGATGTCGAGATGCCTGACATCGCTGAGATGATACCGGCTTGGCGTTTGCACTGGAGGCTGGTGAAGGCCGCCGCGTATCTCGCGGTAATAGCGATAGTCCTTGATTTGCCGTCTGATGACAAAGCTGTTGAGGTCGAAACTGGCGCCACCGGCGATCTTCACGCAGTTGGGCACCGCGATCCGGTGCCCCGCGGCGATCAGGCGGTTCAGCACATCGCCGGGAAAGCGCCAGACGTCGATGTCGATCCACAGCGCCCAGTCGTCGTCCTCGCTGAGTCCGTGATCGATCAGGTAATTTCGCACCTTGGCGATCGCGCCGCGCCTGACGCGCTGCATCCTGTGCTTTGCCCGCTTTGCCCTATCGAGGCTGGTGCCGACCTGTCTTCGCAGCAGGACGATGTCACGATATTTGCCGACCAATCCAGCGGTCGAGGCCTGCAGCCGCTCCCAGCTTCCGTCGAGGCTGTCGCCTTCGCAGAAAACCAGCTTGATTCGGTCCTTGGGGTAGTCGAGCCCGTCCAGCGCATCGAGAAAGGGCTGGATAAGGTCGGCGGCATCGCGAAGCGGCACCAGGAGAGCGATGTTTTGTCCCGACGGCGGCGGCGCCGACAGCACCGCCCTGTCAACGCCGGCTTTTGCCTGCGCTTCATCCAGATAGGCTCCGCGCGTCAGGTGATACCAGAACCTGTGGGCTCGGCTGCGCAGCTTGGTCGTCCATTTTGGTGCCGGCTCCGGCGTCCACCATGTGCCGGCCCAGTGATGGATCGAAAGCGCCGTATCGTCGCCGGCCTCGCGCTCCATGCTCCCGGCCGACGTCACCGGCGCGAACAGGCCGGAAGGATGAATGGCGAAGGCCGCCTGGTCGCTGTATCCGCGCTGCGCGGAGGTGAGCAGGCAAGGACCGGTCGCGTCGAGCACATCCTTGGCAGCGGCGAGCCTGGACATCATCGACAGGAGATGCATCCAGAACGGATGACCGGGCGGGCTCGCTATCGTTCCGTTGAACAGGAGGTAGGGCAGGCCCCGGAAATCCGCCTGGACGGCCGCATGCGAAGCCGGCTCCTTGCACAGCACGACCCGGGTCTGGTTCATGATCGCATCGAAGGGGGCGACGCATTCGCAGTCGATGTCGGCATAGACCCCGCCAAAGTGATGCAGAAGCATGTAGCGGGCCGCGTCCGACCGCTGCACGCCGTTGGTATAACCGCAGAACATCGGCAGATAATCCGGGTAGTGCTCGGCCACGAATTCGAGCAGCATCCGGTCGCTCCAGAACATGACCGTCCAGTGTGGATTATGCCGCTTCCAGCTGTCGGCATAAGCCTGGAAGCGCGCGGGAACGATGTCGGTCTTCCACGTCTGGTGCAGGATCGGCGGGATCATCGGCGGCTCATGGGATGATGGGAAATGGCGGGTCGTTGTCGCCGTTGTCCAATGCAAGCCCGGCGCGGACAGCATCGCGGATGGCCTGCGGGCCAAACTTGGCCCATACGGCCTGATGCGCGCGAAAGCGCTGCCGTACCCGGCGTTCGGCGTCGAGAGAAAGGTCGACGGCCATGGCGGCCAGTCCTTCGTCGCTGGCCGACAGAAGCACCTGGTCATTCTCGACCAGGCCCAGCCCCTCGGCCGCGAGCGGTGTCGCGATCACCGGCACCCCCCAGGCCATCGCCTCCAGAATCTTGATGCGCGTGCCCCCGCCGGCCCCGAGCGGGATGATGCTGAGATGCGCGCCGGACAGGAGCGGCGCCACGCTTTCGGGATTTTCGACGAGCTCGACGCCAGGCAATCCGGCCAGCGCCCGCACGGTTGCCTTCGGGCTGCGCCCGGCGAGAACGAGTTTGGCGTCGGGCAAAGTTTGCCGGATATGAGGCAATATGGCATGGGCCAATCGCTCGGCGGCATCGACGTTTGGCGGATAGCCGAGATGCCCGATGAACAGGATCACCGGATAGCCGCTGTCGGCCGGTGCTTCCGCCGGTAGCACATCGGGAATGGCCTCGACGTTGGGAATCCCATTGGGAACGACATCGACGGGCATCGTGCGCCCGGCAAGCGCCATCAGCCTCTCGCGATCCTCGTTCGAGCAGACCCAGACCCTGTCGACGATGGATTGTGCTTTTCTCTCCAGCCGCCGGATGCCAAGAACCGCCGGAGATCGCGCTGGACGGATATGGCGCAGCTGTGCCGCCAGATCGGATTCGACATTGTGCATGTCGAGGATGAGCTGTTTCGTCAGCGGACGCAAAGGTCGCAACAGCTTGAAAAGGCCGATACCCTCGACGACGATCGTGTCGGGTTTGAAGGTTTGCACCAAGCTCCGCAGCCGCACCAGTGCCGTGCGGGGAATACGGTTCTCCTCCGCGATCCTCCACCAGCCGAGAGAGGCCGAACGCGGTTCTCCATCGATCGTCAGGCCAACCGCATTGATGCGCGCATCGGACGGCTGTGACGGGTTGCCTGGGGGCCTGACCGAGACAAGCCGGACCGGGCCATACTCGGCCGCAAGGCTGGCATTGTTGAAATTTCTCAGGTCCGCTCCGGAAACCGGCGGAAACGCCGGGTCGAAGGACACGATCAGCGTGCGTCTTTCCGTGTCCGCGCCAGCGCGCGACGGGTAGTCAGGCCTTTCCATCATGGCTCCGAAGCGAATTCGAATACGATATTGCGTTGCCTTCCAGCTCCGCCCCAGACTCTTGTGGGCGCGAACGGCACGCATCATGCTCATCGCATAGCTGTATCGGTTGTGCTTGATAAGCTGCCTTGAAATCCGCAGAGCTATCCAGGCCTTCCGCCACTGCAGAACTTCCTTGGCAATGCCTGAATCGGCAAGCTTGTCCAACTCGACAGCTATCGCGAGAAAAGTGGCGCGCGGAGCCAGAACGAACCGCCGCGCCATCCTTTCTTCGTCATGGTGATAGAGAAGCACCGGAGCGGGAATTGTTGCCACCTGGGTGCGGGCGAGCAGGGCCGCCCAGTAGCACGTGTCCTCATCCAGGCTGGTGGTCTCCGGAAAGCGGACGGTGGCCGTTGCCGAGGTTGCGACCAATGCGCTGCCCATGGCGATCGGCCATGCCTCGTTGAGGAGATACCGGCGGGCGTTCGACGCCCGGTCGCTCGTGTACCCATGTGGAGTCTTGAGCTTGTCCGGCCGGCCCCTGGCACGTCGAATGCTGGCCCCTACCGACAGGCCGGCCTCCGGATGGCGCAGGAGCGCATCATGCAACAGCCCCAACCCTCCCGCCATCACCTCGTCGTCGGCATCGAGGAAGAATATGAACTTGCCCTTGGCCCGCGCAATTCCGGCGTTCCGGGCAGCACCCGCGCTGCCCAGCCGCACGGCCAGGATCTCCAGCGGCAATCCGTATCTCCGGGCGCTTTGCATCGAGATCGCCGCGGTCTGATCGCTGGAGCCATCTTCGACCAGAAGAACCTCACCGATCAGGCTCCTTTCGGGCAGAAGGCTTCGCAACGTGGCGTCGATCGTCACCGCGGCGTTTCTTGCCGGGATGATGATGCTGATGTCGGCTTGCGCTCGCCCCGGGATGCTCATTGTGGCAAGAAAAAGCCGCGCTTCAAAACGCGGTCATAGCAATGTTTGAATGGCGAGACCGCGCGAAGTGAAAGACTGGCCAGGCTTTCGACTGGCTGCGGGTCGACGTCGAACGGCGACTGGTCCTTCAACCAGCTGTAGCAGGAGCCGTCCTTGAGGACGGAAGGACTTCCAACGATGTAACCGCCAAGCGCCTTGACGTGGCCGACCCGCCGCACGCCGCTATAGAGGCTGGACGAAACCGACGGTTCGCGGGTCCTGAGATAGACGTGGAATCCATTCGGCGATCTTGCGACCGGCGTACAACTCGAAAGGCGTGCGTACTTACAGGACCAGGCCAGATAGCCCGCTGAATCATCGAAATCCAAGATGAGAAGGTTGCAGTGTCCCGCTACGATCCCGACATTTCCGGCAAATTCACGAAACCAGCGCCGGGTTTCCTCACGTGTCGGTGGCTTCTGCGAAAGCTGAAAGGCAATCGAGCGGAACGCCAATTCTTTGAGGTCTTTTCGACGGCGCTGCAAATGTAGCGGGTGATATTCCATCGCCTGAAGATCGAGATGCTTGCCACCTTCGCGCAGCGGCACACAGATGTACCCCTTAGCCAAGAGCTCGATTGCGTATTCCGTTTCGACTAGAGGCTGCATCCACGAATGTTCCGCGGCCGAAGACGTCGTCCCAATCTCATTAGCCTAGCAGGGTTCCGTCAAGCGCCGCCGCGCACTTGGCCGTGTATTTGTGAGCATTTCGGCATATATACTGGGTCTTGGGCTGGTTATCGCCTTGACCAGGCCAGCCAGCGCGCCGCCAGGCGCCTGCGCAAGGAGGTGAGCCGTGTCCGCCTGTAGGCGTCGCCCGCCATCTTGATGCCTTGCGCCTGTGTCGGGAAGGGATGGATGACGTCCGCCAACGCATGCAATCCCATGCCCGATCGAAGGGCGAGAGTCACCGTGTTGATCATCTCGCCGGCATGGCTGGCGACGACCGTCGCCCCCAGGATGCGGTCGGACCCCTCCCTGACATGGATCTTGACGAACCCTTCCTCCTCGCCGTCCATTACGGCGCGGGCGACATCGTGCATCAGCACGGTGTAGGTCTTGACCGGAATGCCGTTGCTGCGCGCCTCCAGGGGATAGAGGCCGACATGGGCGATCTCCGGATCGGTATAGGTGCACCAGGGAACGACGAGTTCACTGAGCCTTTCGCGGCCGCGAAACAAGGCATTGCGCACGACAATGCGCGCCGTTGCCTCGGCGGTGTGGGTGAACTTGTATTCGAGGCAGACGTCGCCCGCCGCGTAGATGTGCGGGTTGCTGGTTCGCAGATAATCATCCACCTTGATGCCGCTGGCGTCATACGCCACGCCAGCCTCTTCGAGGTCGAGACCGGCGACATTGGGTGAACGGCCGACGCCGGTGATGATCTCGTCCACCGAAATCGTCGTCGTGTCGCCATCCCGCATCAGGTCGGCGAGCTTGTTTGCGCCTTCCCTGCGCACCGCCACCACTTCGGTGTTCAGGCGCACCTCCACCCCTTCGCGCGCCAGCGCATCCGAAAGGATCTGCGCGGCGTCGCGCTCCTCGCCGGGCAGGAACATCGGATCGCTCTGTGCCAGGATGACCTTCGCGCCGAGCAGGCAGAAGGCTTGCGCCGTCTCGCAGCCAAGCGGCCCGCCGCCGATGACGAGGAGGCGTGGCGGGCATTGCGTAAGATCGAACATCGTCTCGTTGCTGAGATAACCAGCTTCGACCAGCCCCGGAATGGCAGGGAAGGCCGGATGTGCGCCTGTTGCAATCAGCGCCTTCTTGAAATGCAGCGTCTTGTCCGCGACCGTGATCGTATCGTGTCCGGCAAATCGCGCCTCGCCGAAATAGAGATCAATCCCTTCCGAAACCAGGCTCGCGGCGGAATCGGTACGGCTGATCCGCTGCCGGATCTGCCGCATTCGTGTCATTGCGCGTTGAAAATCGACACGAAGATGGTCTGGCGGGTCGCCGCCGAAGCTCTCGGCATCGCGCATGTCGGCATAGAGCCTGGCTGTGCGGATGATCGACTTCGACGGAACGCAGCCGACATTGATACACGCACCGCCAATCAGCCCACGCTCGATCAGCGCGACTTTCGCACCAAGGCTCGCCGCGTCACGCGCGGCGGCCAACCCGGCCGGCCCGGCGCCGATGACGACGAGATTGTAGGGGCCGTTCGGGGTCGGATTCTTCCAGTGCGGGGGATGCGCGCCCCTGATCAGTTCGACGTCGTTGCGGTCGACAGGGAAGGCGGCGGTTCTCGTCGGTTCACGTGACATCGCGTCCCCCGGATGCCGGCGTTGCCGGCCGCGACAACCATCCGCCGGTGAAGCCGGCCTTGCCCAGGCCGCGACGGATATGGGGATTGGAACGCATGAGCTCCCAGATCAGGCCGGAACGGTGGTTTTCGATCATCATCACCGCGATGCCCTGGTCCAGTCCGAAATGGCCTTCCGACACCCAGCCATTGCGGCCGAATTTTCGCCGATTGGCCAATGTCGGGTTGAAACCGCTAGGCAGCCGGAAATTGTCGAGCACTTCCGGGTAACGATCGACGAGGTGACGCAGCGCCGCCAGGCAGATGTCCGGCGCGAACGGCAGCGACGCCGAATAGGACCAGGGCGCGATCGTGCCGTCATCCGGACCAAAAGGCGCGCCACGCGCCGCATAACCGGAAAACCGGTGGCGCCGTCGCTCCACGCTGGCGCGGAAGCTGCCTGGCCCGTCGCCGGCCGAAAGACCCCACAGATTCTCGCCATAGCCGTCAAAGCCGTAAGGGTTGTGCCGGGCGTAGTCGCGGTGAAGATATGTCGAGCGGCGGCTGTTTTCGAAATAGTCCGAATTCTTCTCGCGCATGAAAGCGTCGCGGATGCCGGCGAAATCGATCCAGGCATGCGAGAACTGGTGCATGAACAGCGGCCCGCCATAGAGCACGTCGCGGCCGTAGATATTTTCCCATTGATAGGTCGCCGTCCAGGCCTCGTAGCTGTCGTCGGAGCTCGGTCGGCCCGGCGAGGCCATGGACAGCACATAGAGGATCGTCGCCTCGTTGTAGCCTTCCCAGCCATAGTGCAGAAAGCCGGTCCTGGCCTTCCAGCCCTGGCGGAGCGTCGGGCTGCTGCCTTGCGCCCATCGCCAGTCGACTCGCCTGTAGAGCGCCTCGGCCAGTTGGCGGATTTCGGCCTCGTCGTCATTGTCACCGGAAAAATAGGCGCTCGCCACCAGCATGCCGGCGATCAGCAAGGCGGTATCCACCATCGACAGCTCGCAGCGCCAGACGCGCAAACCGGTCCGCATGTCGAGGAAGTGATAGTAAAAACCCTTGTGGCCGGTAACGTCCGGGCCGCTGCCTTGCGTGCTGGTCTGGAAAAAGCGTAGCGCCGCAAGGGTCAGCCTGGCAGCCGCGTCGCGCGCCACCCAGCCACGTTCGACGCCGATCGGATAGCAGGACAGGGCGAAACCGACGACAGCGATGCTGCACGGTGAATTCGGCCGCGACGTGTCGGCGACCAGCCCGTTGCCGGGGTTCACATTCTCCAGGAAATAGCCGAAGGCGGCGCTTTGATAGCGGTCCAGAAGCTCGTCGTCGGCCAGCGCGGCGGGATCTGCTCTAAGCAAACGACGCAAACTCCAACATGATGTTCGCGGCGCCCGTCGATCGCACGCCACCGGCACGGTGGCCGGAGGGCATCGCAGCTGCCGGGCTCTCTCGTCGTCTCATGGCATTCCCCTGTTATGGCATTCAGACGTCAGCTACCATAAGCCTTTCCAGCACCAATCGTTGCTTCGTCACGCGGAATTGTAGTTAGCTCGGGCCAACTCGGATCTGCCTCGATCCGGCTCAATAAGTGGCGCGGCCGCCCGAAACGTCGAACACGGCGGCCGTGGTGAACGAGCATTCCTCCGAGGCGATCCATGAGATCAGCGCCGCCACCTCCTCGACTTCGCCGAAGCGCGCCATCGGTATCTTGGACAGCATGAAGTCGATGTGCTCCTGGCTCATCTGCTTGAAGATCGCGGTGCGCACGGCGGCCGGCGTTACGCAATTGACCGTCACCTTGGTCTTGGCGAGTTCCTTGCCGAGCGACTTGGTCAGGCCGATCACCGCCGCCTTCGAGGTGCTGTAGGCGGAAGCGTTGGGATTGCCTTCCTTGCCGGCGATCGAGGCAATGTTGACGATGCGACCATAGTTGCGCTCGAGCATGTGCGGCACCAGCGCCTTGTTGCAGTAGAAGACGCCGTTGATGTTGATGTCGATGACCCTTTGCCAGTCCTCGGTCGAATAGGACCAGGTCGTCATGTTCGGGCCGGTGATGGCCGCGCTGGTGACCAGTATGTCGACGCCGCCAAGGGCTTCGATCGTCGATTGTGCGGCGGCCTCCACACTTGCCGCATCCGCAACGTCCACCATCACCCCATACAGGCCGGGAACAATGGCTTTCGCCTGTTCGATCTGCGCGGCATCGCGGTCCCAGACGCTGACGCGCCCGCCTTCGTTGACGATCCTCTGCGCGACGGCCAAGCCGATGCCCGAGGCGCCGCCGGTAATCACCGCCGACCGGCCGGCGAATCGTCCCGCGAAGTTCATCGGCATGTCATTCCCCCTGTCCATCCTGGCTGAAGTCGGCCTATGTAATGGCCGTGTTCGGGGACTGTGAGGTTACCGCAGGCCGAGTTCAAGCCCGCATGCGGCCGGATCGTCTGGGCCAAAACCGGCTGGACTACGGCGTGCGATCTCTCGGCGATAGCCGCGCTGTAAGACAAGGTGACCGGATTTGCCATTGAGCATGGGGTGCGATAGGTTATATTGCACTGCACAATGGAGATACCGTTTCTTGTACGCCCCTGTTTGCGGATATGCCGGCCGGTTTGCGGCCTGCCGGTCTGGGGTCGTGTCGACGGGACCCTGAGATGAAGATTCCCAAGTCCCTGCTCGTCGATCCCGAAAGGAATTCGGTCTATGGCAGCTTTGCCGTTGCCGTCTCGATCTGGGCGTTCTCCTATTCCGTCATTTTCGGCCAGGTGCTGATCCTGGCCTACTACGCCGTCTGGCTTCCACTTATTCTGGTCGACTACCGGCGGTTCCTGCGGCAACTATCCAGTGCCTGGCTGCCGCTGCTGTTCGCGGCCTATGTCTGCTTCTCCGTGTTCTGGTCGCAGGCTCCCGGCATCACCGCCAGAACGGGGGTTCAATACCTTTCCCATATCGCCTGCGCCTATGTCGCGGCACGCACCGTCAGTGTGCGCACCCTGACGATAGGCGCCCTGGTCGGCATATTCTTCGTCCTGCTGTATTCGATGAAAGTCGACGGCTATTCCGAGGACGTCCTCGACGGCACCTATAATTTCGTCGGCGCCTTCGCCTCCAAGAACCAGATCGGCTTCGTCGGCTCGCTCGGCATCTATTTCTCCGTCGTGTTTCTTGCTTTCCTTCGGCGTGGCCGGCTGAGCTTCATGCTGACCGTGCCGGTCGTGCTGTTGTCGGTCTATGTACTGATCGTATCGCATTCCGCCACCTCGATAGCCTCGATACCGGCGGTTCTGGCGCTGGTGGCGCTTCTTGCGATGAGCAAGCTTTTGTCGCGGCGCTATCGTCGGGTGATCTTCGTGATCGGCGCCGGCATGATCGTCGTGGTGGCCATTGTCGCCCTCAATCTAGGGCTCATGGACTTCGTGCTTGGCCTATTCGGCAAGGATTCGACGCTTACCGGGCGCACCTATCTGTGGGAGCAGGGTTGGGACGCCGCGATGCGGTCGCCGATCCTCGGCGTCGGCTACGCCGCCTATTGGGTGCAAGGCTTTGCCGAAGCGGAGCGGCTGTGGAACGAATTCTACATCACCACCCGCACCGGCTTCCATTTCCACAACACCTATGTCGAAGCCCTTGTCGAACTCGGCTTCACCGGGGCGGTGCTGCTATCGCTGATCATGCTGCGCACGCTCTTAGGCCATATCGCCGCGGTGGTCTTCAAGACATGGCAGGCCGAATCGGTGGTCCTTATCGGCGTGATGGTGCTGCTGCTCATCCGCTCCTTCGTCGAGGTCGAGATTCTCAACCCCTACATCATGGGCTCCTTCCTGATGTATTTCAGCTTCTTCAAGCTGGCGCGGTTGCCGGTCACCCGCAAGCGATGGTCGCCGGCCTTCGAGCCTGCGGATGCGAAGGGTGGAGAGGCAGCCTGGCCCCATCGTCCAGCGGCGGCCGAGTAATGACGAGGGCCCGCTGGAGCCCTTCCAGGAAAAGTGCTTAGCGGTTTTTCGTCAGGTGCTGCGCAAGTTGGAGCGGGCCGAAGCCATTCCAGGAAAAGAATGTGGGACGGTTCTCCGTCCGGTGTCGCGTCGACAGCCGCTTTCGTTTCCCGGTGCTGGAAATCCTGATGCATGTCGCCCGGAAGTGTCCTCGGTTCCGGGATAACGACATGCATAAAATCAGAAGCTTGCAGCAGGTCGGGCGAATCCTATTCGCCGCGACATGCTGTATCGGCAAAAACCTCCGCCGGGCAGGCCAGGCGGAGGTTCAAAGTCTTTGCGCCATGGGTCTCGAAGCGGCAGGCCGCGCGAACTTCCGCGTCCTACTGGCTGGCCAGCGGCGCCAGCTTGACCCTGATCACATCGCCAGGCAGCACCAGCGTGTCTTCCTTGGCGGTGATTTCGCTGGTCTTGCCGTCGACATCGCGCACCAGCGAATAGAGCAAGGTGGGTTGCTGGTCGTTGGTGATGGCGGCCGTCGTCGCCGGATCGGAGGCCTGGGCGATCAGGCCCTTCTGCATATTCGCCTTCAGCGCGGCCTCGTTCAGGTCGGCTTCGGTCTGCTGTCGGTCGGAGGCGAGCCTCGAGCTCAAGGTGTTCTGGGCGTCGATGGCGTCCTGCGTCGCCTTGCTGATTGCCTGCTTGGCGGTGAGGATGGCCGTCTCGTAGTCCAGGATCTTGCCCTGCAGGTCGGTCACGGACTGCTGCGAATCCAGAAGTCTGGCATTGGCGACCAGGCCCTTCTGCGCCAGCGGACCGATGCTGGCCAGTTGTTGCTGCGCCAGGTCGACCTGCTTCTGCTGGTTGACGATCTTCTTCTGCAGCGATTCGATTTCCGCCTGCAGCACGCCCTTGAGATCGTCGAGCGCCTCGAGCTTCAGCTTCAGCGCCTTCTGGTCGGCGGTCAGGATCGTCATCTCGTCGTTGACGATGGTCGGCAGCCGCGGATCGCCCTCGACCTCCTTCGGCGCTTCGAAGCTCGTCTTGCCGGCCATATCGGCGTCGATACGGGCGCGCTTGACGATCAGCCGCACGCGCAGGTCGTCGGAAATATCGAAATTGCCCTTGGCGGTGACCAGGTCCTTGCCGAGCTGCGGGCCATAGTCGGCGTTGCGCCTGATGCCGCCGGCGACACTGATGGCCTTCAGCACGGTAAGTTCGGGCACATAGGGAAACTGGCCGGGATTCTGCACTTCGCCCGAAATGTAGAACGGCCGGAATTGCGCCATTTCGACCGAGGCTTCAGGCTTGTCCGACAAAGCGAGCTTGTGCTGCAGCGCCTCGCCGATCGCCGCGGCGACCTCCGCCGTGGTCTTGCCCGCCGCCGGCAATTCGCCGACGAAAGGCACCGACAGCGTGCCGGCCGGACCGACCGTGTATTGGCCATTGACCGACGACCAGTCGCGGAACGCGCTTTCGACGGTCTGCCATTCGGCGATGCGGATGGTGAGCTTGTCCTGGGAGCCCAGACGGTAATCGTCGGCGGCGGCCAGCTGGGGAAAAGCGAGCGACATCGCAAGGCACGTCGCCAAGAGCCGCGAGCGGCCGGAAAACGGGCCGCTGCCAAAGACTTCGAACATGTCTATTTTCAACTGAGCGTTCCGATCCGTTATAACCCCATCGCCCGATGAGCTTGCCGCCGGATGCCTGTGTCAGGCGGGCCTATCAGTAAGACCCGCGTGACATCCAGACGGCCGGCACGGTCCTGATGATGATGCGAAGGTCCTCGAACAGAGACCAGTTCTCGACATAGTGTCGATCGAACGCGACGCGGCTGTCATAAGAAACGTCGTTGCGGCCGCTGACCTGCCACAGGCCGGTCAGGCCGGGCCGGGACTTCAGATAATAGACGGCTGCGCTGCCGTAGATTTCCAGTTCGTCGCGTACCACCGGGCGAGGCCCGACGAGGCTCATATCGCCCTGGAGGATGTTGATGATCTGCGGCAACTCATCGAGGCTGAGCTTGCGCAGGACCGCTCCGACGCGGGTGACGCGTGGATCGTTCTTCAGCTTGCGGGTCGCCATCCATTCCGCATTGGCGTCTGGATTGGTCGCAAGATAGGCGGCCAGCACCTTGTCCCCGTTCGGAACCATGGTGCGGAACTTGAGGCAGGAGAAGAGCCGTCCGCCGCGCCCGATTCGCCGATGACCGTAGAAAATCGATCCGCCATCGGAGAATTTGACGAGCAACGCTATCATGATGAACAGCGGGCCGAGCGCGATCAGTCCGGCCAGCGAACCGGCGATGTCGAAGCTCCGCTTGATGAGGCCGCCGATCGGCGGCGGGAAGTCGGTGTCAGCCTGCGAAAAGCCCGCCGTGGCTGACTTGGCAATGTCCCTCATGCGGAAAACTCCATGCGTTGAACGAATGGTTTACCGCACGATATCAAAAAAATGTTGCAGCGCAACACACAATTTTCCATATCCTTGAAATAGTCGCGTCATGAATTGACTAAATAATAAGCTCGTTTTGCACAAATTTCAGGATGTTTAGCACATTTGTGACAATAAATGGGCAAGGACAAAAAAATCTGGACATTTTTGGGGCGGTTCCTGGGCGGCGCGTTCCTCGCGCGGGGGTCCGGAGCATATTAGTGCTTTAGGAGGACGCCACATTGGAAACTATTCACCTAAAATACTACTTAATATTATAAGTATACTCGAATTTTTTTGGCGGCTGCAGGTAGAGTGAAATGCCGGCGTGTGCATTGCAGCATGGCAGAGTCGAACGCGTAAGCTCAATCAAAAATTTGTGCGGTTGCCCTTGCCGCCTTCCGCCCGCCTTAATAGAATTGCAAATTATACCTGTCATGGTCGCGACAGGTTGAAAGGCCGGAAGCAACCGGTCGAGAGCGGGCGACTTAACAAGCCCGCATCACAAGGGACGGCGCTCGGGTGGGGCTATCGTTGGATATAACCCGAGCCGGTTTATGGGCTGTTGGGTATGTCGCTTCCAAAATTCATCGTTGGGATGCTTTTCGCGCTCGCGATCGTCGTAGCCTGGTCCTGGCTGGGTGGAGCTTCGGTCGGCACGACGCTGCTGCGCGTCATCATCTGCGCCATGGTCATCCAGGCTGGTTATTTCGCGGTTGTCTACGCCATGATCGTCAGGAGCGCGCCGACGCCAGCCGACAGGCTGCGCGAAGCCGAGAGAAAGCAGAACTCCACCGAAGTGCCCGAGGGCGAGAAACTCGGCAGCGCCCGGCGGGGCCTGCATTAGGTCCCACGACGACATCACCGTCCTCAGGCCACATCGGCGGGTTCGGTCTCCGACTGTTCTCCCGATAGCATCCTGGACAGCCGGCTCCCCGGCTTCGCCTTCAGGCGCTGATATTGCCCGACTTCCACGACACGGCCGTCTTCCATCGCCACCACCCAGTCGGCGAAGGCGATCATCGACGGCCGGTGCGCGATGGTCAGGATCGTCATTGTGCCGCGCAGGCCGTCGATCGACCTGGCGATAAGCGACTGGTTCTGCCAGTCGAGCGCGCTTGTTGCCTCGTCCAGGATGAGCAGTGAGGGCTTGCGCAGCAGCGCGCGGGCCAGCGCGATGCGCTGACGCTCGCCGCCCGAAAGGCGCACGCCACGGTCGCCGACCACCGTCTCCAGTTCGAGGTCGAGCCGTTCTACGAATTCGCCGGCATGCGCGGCGCGCAACGCCGTCCACAATTCGTCGTTGCTGGCCCGTGGGGCTGCAAGCCGCAGGTTGGCCGCGATCGTGTCATGCAGCAGGAACACGTCCTGCGGCACATAGGCCACCTGATCGCGCCACAGGCGGCGATTGCCGGCATCGATCTCGATGCCATCGACGAGGATCTTGCCTGCGGTCGGCTCGAGCAGCCCGAGCAGCATGTCGGCGATCGTGCTCTTGCCTGATCCGGACGGGCCGATCAGGGCGGTGACCTTGCCGGCCGGAAGGCCGAAGGTGATGTCGCTCACCACCGCCTTGCCGGCGCCGTCGTCATAGCCAAAGGAGACGTCACGAATGTTCAGCCCCGTATCGAGGGTCAGCTTGCGGGCATCCCTGGGTTCGACATGGCCTGGCTCCCGCTCGGCGTCGAAACGTGCCTGCAGGCTACGCATTGCCGTATAGGCGGGCAGGTTGATCAGGACCTGCTGGGCCTGCGTCTGCATGTCCATGAAGCGCGGCGCGATTCGCATGAAGACCAGGAGCAGCACGACGATCTCGGCCAGCGAAAGGTGGAATCGGACCAGCGCCACATAGATGAACAGGCTCAACCCCACGACGCTCGCCACCTGGAAGACGGCGGTGCCGATCGAGCTGTTGCGCACATAAGCGATGTTGTCGGCCTTCATCTTTTCGAGCGTGGCCTGCAACTGCGCGAAATAGCTGGCCTCGACATTGAGGCTCTTGGCCACCTTGATGCCGCCGAGAAAATCCGAGACCGTGCGGTACTGGTCCTGGCGATTGGTCGTCAGAATCCGGCCGAAGGCGGTGGCCCGCGAGCGAAACGGCTGCAGCGCTATGAACATCACGATGCCGATCATGACGGCAAACGCCGTCATGACCGGCGAGATGAACATGGAAATCACGAGATAGCCCACCAGCAGCACGGTGATCTGCACCAGCATCAGCAGGGAAAAAGCCGCCCCCTGGACGCGGTCGATGTCACCGGTCAAAGCATGGTCGAGATCGGAGCCGCGCATGCGCGTGAACACGCCCCACCGCGCCTTGCCGATGCTCTCGAACAGGTTCATGCGCAAGCGGTTGATGAAATCGAAGAGCAGCCTTGCCATGTAGACCGACTTGAAGCGGTTGAAGGCTGCCTGCATGGCAACGAGCCCGACCAGCGCGCAAAGCACGGTGGTCAGCTGTAGCGTTCCGCCGGGCACCAGCCAGCGCACGAAATCAATGTTCGGCAGCCTGACCGCGAAATCCTGGTCGGCACGCCCGACCAGATGCAGCAGCGGTACCAGCAGCAGAATCGAGATGCCTTCCGTCAGGCTGCCGAGGATCAGGAACAGCAGCGCCGTCCAGGTTCGCCGTCCGCCGATCTGGGCAATGACGGCGCCGAACGCCGCGACATCGCGAAACAGCGACAGGCTGAAGACCAATGACCTAGGCATCTCCAGCCAGTTCCTTTTCGATCAGCGCCACAGCCTCGCCGATCCTGTCGATGCCCGTCGGAACGTCCAGCCGGCACACGCCGACATGGTTAGCGATTGCTGAACAGTGGCGAAGATGCATCGCCGCGAAATCGCCGGAGAGTGCGGCGCGGCCGAAGCGTGTCACGTAGGAGAATTTGATGATGGCCGGCAAGGCGGCGATGTGAGGCAAGGGGGTGATCCCAGCCCTTTCGCCACGCTCAAGAATGTAGATCCTGGCCGCCGGCACCCTGTTGCCGGCGAAGGCGCCGTGCAGGCGATGCTGCATCTTCTCGATCGCGGGATGCACCTGCGGCCGCACTTGCGCCTGCCCAAGCGAGATCGCCGCCGCGGCATCGGCCGCAAGCTTGATCTGCGGAAACCCCGGAACGATCATCGGTTGGTCCGAGTCTGCCAGGTCAAGCGCCACGACGTCGTCGGTGAGCAGATCGTGCCCGGCCCGGATCAGCGCGCTTGCCGTCGTCGATTTGCCGGCGCCCTTGTCGCCCATGAAGATGGCGCCCCTGCCGGTCACGGCTATGGCGCTGGCGTGCAGGACGAGCAGGCCGCGCTGGTGCAAAAGCAGCGCCAGCACTGGTCCCAGCAATGGGAAGGCAAGCAAGGCGTCGCCGACGCCGGGTGCCGGCTGGACATCGATGCGGCGGGCGTCGCTGATCAGGAATGCGCCGACGGCCTCCCAGGCCAGATACTGCCGGCCAGGCTCGAAGCGGAAGACGGTCGTTGCCTCCGCCGACGGCTTGGGCATATCGATCGGGCCGATGGCGATCTCGATGTCGGCCGCCGCCGGCTCCGCCGGCTCCAGTTCGGGCAGTGATATTTCGGACGCGATGATCAGGCCATAGGCGCGGTAGTAACGCCGTTCTCCGGCGATCCTGCCGCGCCGGGGAAGATTGTCGAGATCGCCGGCGAACGGCTCATGGCGGGACATCACGCGGGGCTCCCCCCATGCTGGACCTGCCGCAGCCACAGCGACAGTGACGCCGAGCGCCAGACATATTGGACATCGAGCGCCGCCGCCTGGTCCGGCTGGTGCAACAGCCGCGCATAGGCGGCGTTTACTTCCGGCAGGTTGACATAGGGCGCGATGCGACCCGCATCGCCAACCAGCAACTGCTGCAGCAGGCCGCGATGGTTGCGCACCATGCCGTTGACGAGATTGGCGGTGAAATCGATCTTGTCACGCCGCCACTGGACCGCCGCCGGCAGGATACCCTCCATGGCTCGGCGCAGCACGTAGCGGCCAAAGCCGTGACTGAGCTTCTGCTCGCCCGGCAGCCCCAGGCAGAATTCGACCAGCGGCTTGTCCCAGAACGGATAACGTGGTTCGACGCCGAAATTGGCGGCGACCTTGTCCAGAACCTCGAAAGAGTGCGGCACATAGCCGTTGGACAGGATCCAGCGGTGGCTGAGCGCATCGCTGGCCCGGACGCCGGGCGGCATATAGCCGGCTCGGTGGAACCGGTCGATGATCTCGGTTCGCCTGGCAAGGTCCGGATTGATCAGGTCGCGCCAACTCCGGCCACGCTGCGATCGGGCAGGCCCGCGTATCCTGTTCAGGGCCCGGTTCCCCAAACGCCGCAGCTTGGCGATGCGCCAGGCCGGCCCGTAAATGGTGAGGAACTGGAAATAGAGGCCGAACGTGCTGTCGCCATAGGTGTTGGAGGCGCTGCGCACCTCGCGCCAGAGGTCCAGCCATCTGCCGCCATTGGCAAGCTCGTGCAGGTGGCCATGTCCCTGCGAAACGACCTCGTCGCCGCCATGGCCGTCGAGCAGCACCTTGATGCCCTTGGCGCCCGCCGTCCGGTAGATGCCGCGGGTCAGCGTCAGGCCCGGCGCCAGGAAAGTGCCTTCCTGCTCTTCCAGCACCCGTTCGAATTCAGCGAAGGGCGCATAATTGCCGACATGGATCAGCGTCGGGTCGGCCTTCTGCTGATCCAGCACGGCATCGATGAAGGAGCGCTCGTCCATCGATGAACCCTTCTCGAAAACCAGTGAGAAGGTCGGCAGCTTCGGCTTGCGCCCGGCCGCATTCTGCAGCCCCGCCACGCAGGCGATCGAGGAGGAATCGAGGCCGCCGCTCAGCATAGCGCCGACCGACGGACTCCCCCGCATGCGATTGCGGACCGATTGCGAGAACAGATGGGCGAATTCCTCCGCGGCGTCCGACCGCGGCGCCCGCTGCGACGGCTCTATCTGCCAGTACCGGCGCAGCACCAGACGTTGCGCGGTGACGGTGAGGCTGTGACGCGCCGGCAGGGCGAAGATGTCGCTGTAGGGCGTGGACTGCGGGTCGTCGGGCAGGCCGGCCAGGAATCCGGAAATCCGGTGCTCGCTGAGACGCGCATCGACCCCCTCGAGGCCGAGCATTGGCCCGATCTCGGAGGCAAAGGCAAAGCGTCGTTCCGCCGCGTGGTAGTAGAATGGCTTCACTCCGAAATGGTCTCGCGCGCAGAACAAAAGCTGTCGTTCGGCATCCCAGACGGCAAAGGCGAAATCGCCTTGCAGATGCACTGGGCAGGCTTCACCCCAGCGCAGATAGGCCCGCATCAGCAATGCCGCATCGGCGACTGAACTGTCCCTGATGCCGAGCCTGGCGAGCAGTTCGTCGCGGTTGTCGAGCCGGCAGTCGGCGGTGATGGCCAGCTTGCCGCCAGCCATGGTCAGTGGGCCGGGGCCGGCTTCGTCGGTCGTGTTGAACCAGGCGTGGCCAAGCGCGATGCCGCTGTCCAGCCACCACGAGCTTCCGTCGGGACCACGATGGCGTATGCGCGCCAGCATCTGCTGGATGCCGCTCGCCGCTTCAGCCGGTGCGGGGTCCTGTCGCAGCAGGATTCCGGCCACGCCGCTCATCGGCTGCCGTGGTCGATCAGGTGGGCGAAGCCATCGACGGATCCGCCGAGCACGATGTGGTCGTCGCTGACCAGCCAGGCATGCGCCTTCAATTGCTCGCCCGTACCGCGCTCGATGCCGATGCGGATATTCGACGCATTGCCCTTGCGCGCGAGGAGGTATTGGCCCGAAAGCGCCTGGGTCAGGCATGTGGCGCCCGGCACGAACCGTGCGGCTGCTGCAACCCCCCAGGCGACGAGCCGCAACTCGCCCATGCTGGCACATTGGCGCGCGTTGAGCCGGGTCACCATTGCGCGGACGCGGTTGTAGGAGAACACTGTCAGCCCGACCCGGACGGTCGCGACCACCAGCAGGCAACGGAACAGGAAAAGCGCTTCGGAGCCGCTCAAGGACAAAATTCTGGTCAGGCTCCGCCTGCCAGGCCGCTGCTTCATCGGCGTGGGGGGTCTCTGCGTCACAGGTCTTTGCCGCGCAACCATGGCGTTCTGCGCCACCTGCCTAGACGAGTGCCTCATGCTCAAGCCTCGCAAGCCCGTTTTCCGCAAGGCCTTTCAGCAATGCGTCGACGTCGGCCTTGCAGCGCTCGGCGTCGACAGTGTAGCGCGCGAGGACGGCGCTGCGGATATCGGCGATCGGCTTGGGTTCCTGGATCAGTTCCCAGATGAAAGCGCCGACACCGTTGAGGCTGTAATAAATATTGGATCTCAGGTTGAGAAGCGCGAGACCATCGCCGAATTCGCAAGCAACGGCGTCCTTGGTGGCCTTCACGCAATCGTGCTCGGTTGGGTCCCAGTTCATCCTAAAACCTCGTTTGCAACACACCGTCCACGCGTCATCAGTTGACGGGGAAAGTCGGGGATTTTCGTCCCCGGCTCCATTTCATTGTCTTCGATCCTGGAGGCCCAACGTCATTCCTCCAGAAACAGGCTAGTCTCAGGAGAACGTCAGGTCGCCGATCGGGGTGTGTGCGGGAAACGACGCATCGGTCGCCGTGCTGCCGCCGCCGCCTTGGGTGATGGTCTCGATCGAACCATGTACCGTCAGGTTTGGCGTTTCATACTCATGCTTTTCAACATTCTGTTCCATTTTACTCTCCATAAGGACTTGAAACGGCCTGTCGATTGCCGTCAGCACTTTCATGCTGCATTGCAATAGCTGCATGGCAACATTTATGAGTCAAGTCTCATTTACCTGGCGTTAATCAATTGTGGGTTGCGACGTCACTTGGTGTAAAAGAACCGTCTCTTTTGAGGTAAAGCCGGATACAATCGGCCCCTGCTGTTGAAAATCCCATAAGCCGTTGATTTTGCTGTCCTAAAGCAGACTCACGCAGGCGATTGATTTTAGATGACGCTAAACTATATCTATCTTTCAGCTGACCATCGCCGATAGCTCGGCCGACGCGCCGCGACAGGGTTGGAATTCAGTCCATGCGTCTCGCCACTTCGGGAAGTCGGCAAACGCTATGGTTGCAAAATCTTGCACTGCGAAAGGAAAAGGCTTTACGGCGCCGCGGTTTTTAAGGATGCTTTGCTTCGCACTTGCAGCATACGCGACGCGCAAACCGTTTTTTGGAGACTGTGCGCTCAATGGCCTTGCCGGAAAGCTCTTACGAACGACTGCGCGCAACCGACTGCGCCGACGAGATCGCCTATGTGCAGGCTTGCTTACGGTTGTATTTTGCTGCGCCGGCCGCCTCGGTCGGCGAGATGTCGTCGCCGGGCCTTTCAGTCGCTGCCGTCACCGACATCGCCAGGCTGAACAAGGTCGGAACCTTCGTTCTGAAGGCGCTGTCGCGTGCGCCGGCGCATGAGAGGCCGGCCGAGCTCTTCCAGTGGCTCGAAACCTATCGCAGAAGGACGGTTTCGATGAACGCCGCCTGCCTGATGGATTCGATGGCCATCAACGAGGCGCTGCTCGACAGGCGGATTGATTTCGTCTTCCTGAAAGGGCCGTTCCAGCAGCATCTGCTTTACGACGATCACTTCATGAAGCCTTCGGGCGATGTCGACATCCTGGTGTCGCCGGCCGGGTTCTTGAAGGCACGCGAAGCGTTGCGCGCGATCGGCTACGAGGTGTCAGGCAAGTCGCGTTCGGTCTGGTGGGTCCGCTTCCTCGGCGAACAGCACATGGTTCGCGGCCATGGGCCGAAATCATCCACGGTCGATCTTCATTATCGGCTCCAGCAGCCCGGCTCGCCCAGCCCGCGCGATGCCGACGGGTTCCTGCGGCGAAAACGGCTGGTCGAGATCACCGGCGCCGAAGTCCCCTTCACTTCGGCGGCCGACACTTTGATGCTGTCCTGCATCAGCGTCGCCAAGGCCCTGTTCAACCGCGAACCCTGCGCCGGCTATGTCTGCGATATTAGGGCCAGCTCCAGCCGCCTCGACGAGGCCGATCAGCAGCGTGTGCTCGATGCCGCGGTGAGCCAGGGACTGGACGACACCTTGCTGCTCGGCCTGCGCGCCGCCGATGTGCTGCTGGGCGGCACCGGCACGCTTCTATCGGAGCGGGCCAAGCCGATCCTGTCGCGCATCGGCAATGAGGACCTGCTCAACATGGTCATCGCGCCATGGCTGTCGTCGCTGCGCTGGCCGCAGCGGCGGACAGTGTTGTGGGAATTGTGCGGCCGGGCTCCCGTCCGCTACCTGGCCGAGGCTGGCTGGGCCGCCTCGGCGGACATCAGCCGCCGCATCTTCGAACGGCCGGCCAGTCCGTGAGGGCGATGGATATCGAAAGTGTACAGGGCGAGGGCAGAACGAAACCTGTGCAAGAGGCAAATTCCATGTCGATGACGAAATCCGAGGTTTGCGTGATCATCGCGGCCAAAAACGCGGCGCGCACGATCGCGGTTGCCATCGCATCCGCGCTGCGCGAACCGGAAGTGACGGAGGTCGTCGTCGTCGATGATGGCTCTACAGACACTACCGCCGAGGTCGCCCGCTCCGCAAACGATGGCAGCGGCCGGCTTACAGTCATGCGCCTCGACGTCAATCGCGGCCCATCCTTTGCCCGCAATGCCGCGATCGCCGGCTCACGAGCGCCGTTCGTCAGCATTCTGGACGCCGACGATTTCTTCCTCAAGGGCCGGTTTCGCAACCTGTTTGCCGGCGCCGATTGGGATTTCGCCGCCGACAACATCATGCTCATCAGGGATGACGCGACCGGCGACGCGACAAAAATCGTCGCCCCGGATTTTGCCGCCGATCCGGAATTCCTCGATCTCGAACGGTTCGTGGAAGGCAACATCTCCAGGCGCCGCCTGCAAAGAGGCGAACTCGGCTTCCTGAAGCCCGTGATCAGCCGCGCCTTCCTCGACCGCCACGGATTGCGCTACGACGAAAGCCTGCGACTGGGTGAGGACTATGAACTTTACGCGCGGGCGGTTGCCCACGGGGCACGGTTCAAGGTCATCCGTTCCTGCGGTTACGGCGCCATCGTGCGTGCCGATTCGCTCAGCGGCCGCCACAAGACGCAGGACCTGAAGCGGCTGGCCGACGCAGATCTGGCGCTGCTGGCCATCGACAGCCTGCCGGAAGGGTCCAAGGCGGTGCTGCGGCGGCACGAGAGGCATGTGCGCGACAAATACCGGCTGCGCAATTTCCTCGATGTGAAGGCCGAGCGGGGCCTGGCTTCGGCCGCGGCCTATGCCTTCGAAAGCCAATCCAACCTCGTTCCCATCGTCCAGGGCGTGGCATCCGACAAGCTCGAGGCGTTGTTTCGCAATATTGGCCTCGTGTCCCGGAACAAGCATGTGCCACCGCTGCGTTTCCTGATGGCCGGAACCAGCGCCGGCAAGGCACGGTAAGGCACGGGAACGTTCCGTCTTGCCTGCCGGCCGCAGGCCCAGCACGCAACCATTTCGATCGGATTTATGAGTTTACGAATTGGGTGGTTGCCTCGCGGCTCCGGGGATGGCAATCTATGTTGCGGTGCAGCAAATTGAACGACCAGCCGAACTAGCCCCCGATCGGACTGGTCCGAAGTCTCACTTCGTCAGAGGAGTGGACGACGCGGTATGAGTTTCAGGCCCGGCCAGAAAGCCGACCCAGAAAGCCGACGATGACGGGAGTTTAAGTTCATGGCTTCGATATTCGGCTTCAGATCAAGGGATCCGGCCCGCGACATGCAGACAGACGTTGCGCGTCTGGACCGGCTGGCGAAGCTGTTCGAGCAGATCGCGGCCGAAATCGATGCCGAGAAAACCGGCCTGGAAAGCCGCTACCGCAAGGAGGCGACCAACGCGGCCTTCCTCGTCGAAGCCATGGAAAACGGTTCGGCCTCCGACCGTCGCTCGTCCGAGGTCAGCGCATTGACGCAGTCCATCTTGAACAGCGAGCGTCGCATCGCGGCACTGTCGCGCCAGGACGGCATGATGCGCGAGCTTCGACATTCGCTGGATGTGGTCTTCCACGAGAATGGGGCCGCCGATTCACCGGCCACGGTCGAATCGGCCAGGCAGACAGGAGCCGGCCGAGGGTGAAGGTGGCGGCGCGGGACCGTTACGACGGAGGTGATGCAAGGGGTGGTCAAGATTGGCCCGTTTGGAAGCGGTTCAAACGTCGACTTTGGGTTGGGAACGCACAGCGCAAAGGTGAGTTTGTCATGAATTCGGATCCCAAAATCATGTCCACGACAGCAATCGACG
Source organism: Mesorhizobium sp. ESP7-2 (assembly GCF_020164715.1). Lineage (NCBI taxonomy): Bacteria > Pseudomonadati > Pseudomonadota > Alphaproteobacteria > Hyphomicrobiales > Phyllobacteriaceae > Mesorhizobium > Mesorhizobium sp. ESP7-2. The sequence continues at coordinate 5,859 of NZ_JAIUGQ010000050.1, read as the reverse complement.
CCGCCCTGCATTTCGGCTGGCGGTCCGGCCTGGCGGTCGCCTTGCTGCTTGCCGTTTTTGGCAGCCTGCCGGCAACCCCGTCTCATGCGCAGGATATCCAGTCCTCGCCCTCCTTCGTCGACGATTTCAAGAGTTTCGACCGTGAGCGCTGGTACGTTTCAGACGGCTGGACAAACGGCAGCCATCAGAATTGCACCTGGTCGAAAGGCCTGGTCGAGCTTTCCGATGGCGTTCTTTCGCTCGGTTTCGCGAAGCAGAAGACCAAGGATCGTGAGTTCGCCTGCGGCGAGATCCAGACCAAGCAGCGCTTCGGCTATGGGACCTACGAGGCGCGGATGAAAACCGATACGGGCCCCGGCCTCAACGCGGCTTTCTTTTCCTATATCGGCCCGTCCGACAAGCAGCCCTGGGACGAGATCGATTTCGAGATCCTCACCAAGGACACGTCCAAGGTGCAGGTCAACGCGTACATCGCCGGCAAGGGCAAGAACGAGAAGCTGGTCGACGTGCCCGGAGGCACCGACAGTGCCTTCAACGACTACGCCTTCGTCTGGGAGAAGGATAGTCTGCGCTGGTACCTCAACGGTCAGCTGGTGAACACCATCACCGATCCTGCGAAGCTGCCCAGCCATGCTCAGAAGATTTTCTTCAGCCTTTGGGGCAGCGACACGATGAAGAGCTGGATGGGAGCGTTCGCCGATCCGGGCCGCAAGCTTTCGCTGCAGGTCGAGCGTGTCGCCTTCACCGCGCTCGGTCAGCCCTGCCAGTTTCCGGAATCGCTGGTATGCAGCGTAAAAGAGTTGGGAAAGACGAATTGAACCGGCCGGACCGAAAGCGGCTCCAGGCCCTGGATGGGAATGAAACCGAATGAACTTGACGGTGTTTGGAATTGGCTATGTCGGCCTCGTGCAGGCGGCGGTGCTTGCCGAAGTTGGCCACCAGGTTGTCTGCGTCGATATCGACGCAAGCAAGGTGGAGCGGCTCAACCAGGGCTTTGTCCCGATCTTCGAGCCAGGCCTTGAAAGCATCGTCAGGGAGAATCACGCCGCTGGCCGCATCAAGTTCACCACCGATGCGGCGGCTGCCGTCAGGCATGGCGAAATCCAGATGATCGCGGTCGGTACGCCGCCCGGCGAGGACGGTTCGGCCGACCTCAAATATGTGCTGGCGGTCGCCGAGACCATCGGCCGCGAGATGGATGCCGCCAAGATCGTCGTCGGCAAGTCGACGGTGCCGGTCGGCACCTGCGAAAAGGTGAAGGCCAGGATCGCCGAGACGCTGAAGAAGCGGGGGCGTGAGGATTTGAGCTTCGACGTCGCCTCCAATCCAGAATTCCTCAAGGAGGGCTCTGCCGTCGCCGACTGCATGAAGCCGGATCGCATCATCGTCGGCACCGACAGCGAGGACACCGAGGCGGTGATGCGCGAACTCTACGCGCCCTTCAATCGCAACCACGAGAAGATGATCGTGATGGACGTGCGCAGCGCCGAATTCACGAAATACGCCGCCAATTGCATGCTGGCGACCAAGATCAGCTTCATGAACGAGATGGCGAACCTTGCCGAGCAGCTCGGCGCGGACATCGAGGAGGTGCGCAAAGGCATCGGCAGCGATCCGCGCATCGGCTACCATTTCATCTATCCGGGTCTCGGCTATGGCGGCTCGTGCTTTCCCAAGGATGTTCGCGCCCTGATCAAGACCGCCGAGGGCGTCAAATTCGACGCCAAGCTGCTGCGCGCCGTCGAGGAGCGCAACAACGACCAGAAATCCGTCCTGTTCGACAAGGTGCATCGCTATTTCAAGGGCAACCTCGAGGGCAAGACCTTCGCGCTGTGGGGCCTGGCCTTCAAGCCCAACACCGACGACATGCGCGAGGCGCCCGCGCGTGTCCTGATGGAAGCGCTCTGGAACGCCGGCGCGACCGTGCAGGCCTATGACCCCGAGGCCATGCAGGAATGCCAGGCCGTCTACGGGCTGCGCGACGACCTGATGCTGTGCGGCACCAAGGAAGCGGCACTGCGCGGCGCCGACGCGCTGCTGATCGCCACCGAATGGAAGAGTTTTCGCGCACCGTCCTTCGATGCGCTGAAGGATGCACTGACCACGCCGGTCATCTTCGATGGCCGCAACCTCTACGATCCCAAGGTCGTGGCGCGCCACGGCATCGAATATCATTCGATCGGCAGAATGGCGGCATGAGATCGGGTGCGGAGACAAGCTCGAAATAGGGCGGATGGGGCAACCAAGACAAGCGCGCCAGGCGCGGAAAGAATTGCGGCTGATGATGCTGTGAAGTCCGGGAAAATCACCAGGGACGATTTCGAAAGCGAGGCGGCGGCTTTGGCCTGTTGCGTCGGAAAGGAGACCCCATGAAAGTTCTTTTTGCAGGCGGCAATGGCTACACGCCTGAATTCAGCGGCGGCGTTCAGTCGAGCACCCATCATCTGGCCGAACAACTGATCGAGCACGGGCATGAGGCCGCCGTGCTTGCCGCCCTCTTCGGAGATGGTGTCTTCGGTTTCAAGGCGCGCGCCAAAATGAAGCTCTTGCGCCAGCCCGCGGTCGTCGACAGTTTTCCCGGCTATCCGGTGGTGCGGGCATGGTTTCCCTGGGAAGTCGCCAGTTTTGCGGTTAACCGGATGAGGCCGGACGTAGCGGTTGTCCAGTGTCATAAATCGGTTCCGCTCGGCAAGGCGCTGCAGACCGAGGGCGTGCCGCTCGTCGTCTATCTCAGGAATGTCGAATTTCATGAGTTGGGCGGTGACCTGCGCGACCTGGACTCGGCGCTCTACATCGCCAATTCGGAGTTTACCGCGCGCACCTACGCCAAGGAGTTCGGTATTGAGGCGGCGGTAATTCCGCCGACCATCAACCCGATGCACTACAGCACGCCGACCACGGGCCAGTTCGTCACGCTAATCAATCCCTACGAGGAAAAGGGCTTTGAGCTCGCGGTACGCATAGCGGGCGCTTGCCCCGAAATCCCGTTCCTGTTCGTCGAGAGTTGGAAGCTGGAAGAGGATCATCGGGCGCGCATCGAGGAAACGATCGCACCGCTTGGCAATGTCACGCTGGAGAGCCGGACCACCGACATGAAGACTGTCTATGGCCGCACCAGAATCCTGCTGGCACCCAGCAAATGGGAAGAAGCCTGGGGGCGAGTGGCATCGGAGGCCCATTGCTGCGGCATTCCTGTCGTTGGCTCGCGGCGTGGCGGCCTGCCCGAAGCGATCGGGCCTGGGGGCGCGGTGCTGGACTATGACGCCCCGCTCGCCGACTGGGTCGCGGCTGTCAGGCTTCTGTGGAACGACAACCAGGAATATGATCGGATCTCAGGCCTCGCGCGCAGCTTCGCAGCGCGTCCGGAACTCGATCCGGACCGTCAGTTCGTTACTTTCTTCTCGATATTGGACAGGGCAGTGCGGCAGGGCGCACGGCAAGCTGCTTAGACTTGAGCGCCAGCTGGTCGCTCACTTACTGGGCATTTGCCCCGACTGCGGCTTTGGCGCTCGACCGGATCTCGACGTAGCGCCCGAAGGGTAAGAATGGCAGAAAAACACAAGTTTGTAATGTTGGATGGCCTCAGAGGCATCGCGGCGATCGCTGTCGTTCTGTTCCATCGGCGCTGGTGGTTCGCGGACGATGGTGGCTTTCTGCAACACGCACCTTTGGCGGTGGATTTCTTTTTTCTCCTGAGCGGGTTTGTGATCGCCTACGCCTATGAGCCCAAACTGATCGCTGGAATGAGCCTCCGCCGGTTTTTGATAAAACGCCTGATAAGGCTGTATCCTCTGATAATCCTCGGGGCGTTCCTCGGTGGTGCGTTCATTTTGTTGAAGGAAATAAGAAATGAAGGCAGAATAGCGGACACGATAGAGATCACATTGTTCGGCATAGCAGCAATTCCGATGCCGTTTCCAAACTCCATAGCCAACCAGCCATTTTATGCCGATCAGCCTCTGTGGTCGATATTCTTTGAGCTTCTGGTGAATATAGGGTTCGCTGCTTTTCTATATAGGCTCACAAACAGTTCATTGAAACTAATTGTAGTTTTTACTGCAGTGGTCTACCTGATCGCGGTTGCTGTAAAAGGGGATTTCGGTCTCATCGGAAACCAATATGGTCCGTACGGATGGATGCTTCTGGCCGGTTTACCCCGCACCGCATGTTCGTTTTTTCTCGGCGTCATCATCTTTCGGCGCTTGGGGGACAGCTGGATAAGTCGAGTAAGGGCGCCAGCATGGACCCTTCCAGTGATCTTGATAGCGATTTTTGCCGTGCCGGATTTGGGAAATATTGGAAATACAATCATGGCTGCTTTGTCTGTCCTGATTGTTTTCCCGCTAATTGTGATTACAGGAGCCAACGCGCAGCTGGATGGGGTTGGGGCGAAAATCGCCGCGATTTCAGGCGCGGTATCTTTCCCTATATACGTACTGCATGAGCCAATGTATGCTTGGTCGGATCCGCTTATGTACAGACTTGGCCTGTTTGATCAAGTAGTTCCCTCCGTGTTGGCTTGCGCGCTTGTATTTGGAATTGCGGTTTTTTCTCTCATAGTGTACAAGATTTACGATATCCCGATACGCCGTTTCCTTACGAGTACTTTCGATACCTCCAAACAAGCTACTACCGCCCTGCGATGGGAGTCTGCATGATCGTGCGTGATGATGCATGGTGCGGCGCACAAATCGATGTTGCGCCTGCGAACAATTCCCTTTACGTTTTGGAATGGTCGATGGTCTAGGATCGGACTTGGATATGATGGCCGGGCGCCAAGCGGAACGCGGCACAGAAGGCCGTCTTGAACGAGCAACAAGGCGTCTGCGCCATGCTGCCGGCTGGCGACTTGCGATGCTTCGCCGGACCACGTCGAGTCTTTCCTCGCAGGCGACGGCACGCTCCGCGCTTTTCCTCAGGTGGAAACTGTCGCGGCCAGGCCGAACGCATCAACTCCCGGGAGAATTGATCGTCTCCCTGACGTCCTATCCAGCACGATTTTCGACACTCCCGTTGACGCTGAAGTGCCTCTTGTCTCAATCGGTCCAGGCGGACAGGACGATCCTATGGATCGCCGAGGAGGATATCGTGTCACTGCCAAAATCAGTCACGGAACTCCAAGCTCACGGACTGGAAATACGCTCCTGCAAAAACAGTAGATCGTATAAGAAAATTGTTCCGGCGCTGGCTGCCTTTCCGAATGCCTTCATCGTGACTGCCGACGACGACGTCTACTATTCCGGTCGTTGGCTGGAGCGGATGGTTATGCTAGCGGCTGAAAGGACGATCGTCTGCCATCGGGCCCATACGGTCAGGTTCGACGAAGCCGGCAATCTTGCACCTTACCACAAATGGTATTTTGACCCCAGGGCCGCCTCTCCGATCCTGTTTCCGACCGGTGTGGGTGGCGTGCTCTACCCGCCCGGTTCACTAGCGCCGGAAGTTCTGGATGAAGCAGAATTTATGCGGCTCTGTCCAAGCGCCGACGATGTCTGGCTGTTCTGGATGGGACGCAGGGCAGGAAGTTCGTACGTGATGGCTGGAAACGGATGGTTCCCCATCCCATGGCAGGGGACGCAGACCTCGGCTCTCCATCTCACGAATGTGGGGCAGAGCGCCAATGACGAGCAGATCAGGAGCATGATCAAGCGGTACGGCAGTCCATTCGAGCATTCTAGGTCGTAGTGACGATTTAAGGTTTGGGATTCCCCTTTTAGGGCAAATCAGATTCAACGCTGACTTTTGGAGGTCAGCGATGGATTGCGATGCGCTTCGGGATGATTAGAGCGGGATGAGATTTATAAGAGTCGTGGGATTCCCAAATCATCGCAGTTCTGATTCAACATGCATGCTGGGAGG
>NZ_JAIUGQ010000005.1:0-241757 GCF_020164715.1 Mesorhizobium sp. ESP7-2 | reverse complement strand
GCCAGCGCTCACGCATGAGCGGCCCCTTCGGGGCCTATGCTCCGCGAGGGCGCCGGTAAACCGGCGACGCGCAGTCGCGCTTGCGGGCTTCGCCCGAAGGCAAACTGCAAACGTCGCCTTGGCACAGAAAACAGCTTCTCGAACAACGTGCGTTTTGCCGACCTGGTGGTCATGGCGGAGCGGCTGCACCCGATCCCATTCCGAACTCGGCCGTGAAACGCTCCAGCGCTGATGGTACTTCGTCTCAAGACGCGGGAGAGTAGGTCGCTGCCAGGTCTGCTAAACGCACGTTTATGTGTCACATCGTACTTTCCAAAAATCGAAGCCGATTTTTGGGTCGATGTGATGAAATCTTCTCTGCACATGGCCCGCCAACGGGAAACCTCGGGCCGCCCTAAGCGGCCCTTTCATTTGGTGGACATCCTTACTATCTGTAGGCCTCGGCTTACGTCCAACGGTTGACGCGGGGTGGAGCAGCCCGGTAGCTCGTCAGGCTCATAACCTGAAGGTCACAGGTTCAAATCCTGTCCCCGCAACCAATTTTATCATAAATCAATAACCGTCCCGATCTAATCGGGGCGGTTTTTGCGTTTGAGGAATGCGGTTCTTCTTCTCGGCAGCCGCGTCGCGGCAGCACCAAGGCGGAGCCAAATGAAGGCGTCCGCACGGTCCCTCCGCCCCCCAATACAGTACAGCTGCCGCTCGAAGCAGTGAAGCAGTTGACGATCAGGACATCGAGCAAATCTGCGTCGACATCGCCGAAAAGGAAAGCGGCGTTGCCCGGGCAGAATTGAAACGGGTTTCCGGCGTCGCGCAATTCGGCGTCGATGTCGCGGGCTTCTCGGACGCGCAGACGCGTTAGAGTCCCGCCCGGTCCGGCATCACGCGGCAGTGAAACAGAGCGTGCCGCAGATTGCTGGATCGCAGAATCGGTGTTTCCCGTGCGCTCGCAGAAAAGGCCCCAAGCAAGGAAGCTCGGGGCCGAGGTTCGATGGGCCGTCAAACTTGTGCGGCTCCGCCGTCAACGAAGACCTCACTACCGGTCATGAAGCTGCTTTCGTCCGAGGCAAGGAAGAGCGCCACAGCAGCAGTCTCCTCGGGGTGCCCGACACGGCCGAGCGGTATCTGCATGGCAAGGCCCTTCAGCAAGACATCCTCCTCTCCAGCCTCTGCTAGACCCTTGAGGCCGGGTGTCTCAGTGGCGCCGGGAGAGAGCACGTTCACACGGATGCCTGCCCCCTTCAGGTCCAGCGCCCAGCTTCGGGCGAAATTGCGGATTGCAGCCTTGGTCGCGCTGTAGACGCCGAATGCAGGCGTTCCCGTCGAGCCGGTGGTCGAGCCGGTGAGGATGATGGATCCACCGGCCCGCATAAGCGGCAGCGCCTTCTGCACCGTGAAGAGCGTGCCTTTGACGTTGACGTCGAACGTCAAATCGAATGACGCTTCATCGATGGCGCCAAGCGGAGCCAGCTTTCCGAGCCCCGCATTGGCGAACAGAACGTCTATTCGTCCGCTCTTTGCACGCACTGCCGCGAACAGCCGATCAAGATCATCCAGACGCGAAACGTCGCCGTGCACCGCTGTCACTGCGGAGCCGATCTCTTCGACCGCCCTGTCCAGTTCCTCCTGACGACGGCCGGTAATAAAAATTTCTGCGCCTTCCGCCACAAACCGTTTGGCGGTAGCCAGACCGATGCCACTGTTGCCGCCAGTTATGACGACGATTTTACCTTCAAGCCTGCCCATCTCGATCTCCTGGAAAATGATGACCGCTTCGATCTAGAGGCTTGCTTTTCTTTCTTCCAGTATGCACATTTTGGTAAGTGACATTTTAGCAAGAACTAATTGGAGCATACGAAATGGCGACACCTAGCTTTATCTGCGGGCTGGACGCTGCGTTGGCTGTCATCGGTGGCAAGTGGAAGCCTTTGATCCTGTTCCACCTTGCTCACGAAGCCCGACGCTATGGTGACCTGAGGCGCGCCATCGGCAATGTCAGTGACAAGATGCTCATCCAGCAACTCAAGGAACTGGAGGCTGATGGGATCGTCGACCGGCTCGACTTCAAGGAAATTCCGCCGAAAGTCGAGTATTCCCTCACTGCGTTTGGCCAGACCCTTGCCGGAGCCTTGAAGCCACTCTGCGCCTGGGGAACGGAACATATGATCGAAGTCGAGAAACTCATGTCACGCCGCGGCGCTTCCGAGGTGGAGAAAGTCGCCTGAATTTCAGAATATCTCGCAGGCAAGCTATAGGGTCTCGCAGGTGGCTATAGCGTGAAAATTGTGCCCATCTGCATCTTCCCGGACGGCTGGACGATTTGAACCGTAGCGGCATTTCTCCAAATCAGACGTAAGTTCGCTTTCCTGCCGCTCCAGAAGCGGACGGTCCCCTTCCGGCCTTGAGGACGAAGCCGCTCGCGCGACACCGGCGCCCGTAGTGACGGTGCGGCAATGATCTGAACGCCGTGCATTCTGTGGGTTTGCCATCTTGATCGAGAAGCCGACGCATGTCAGGCAGCGCTTCACCGTCGGCTACTGATTGATGCCGGCTGCGAGGCTGGCGGTGATTTCTCATGGCCCGGCGTTACGGGCGACAGGCCTGGTCGTGCGGGCCGCTGGCGGAATCGCCGCTGTGGTTTCAAGGGCAGGCTTCAGGCTGGAAACAGGAAGGCGGAAGCAGGATCGAAAAAGATCCGCCTGCCCGTGGCGCAATCCGCGCTATCCGGTTCCACCGCATCCGAAGTCGGCCTGACATCGATCTCATCGCCGCCGGCGGTTCGCGCCACGACGCGCTTGCGGTCGCCGAAGAAGGCGGTATCGACGATCTCGACGGCAAGTGCTGCGCTCGCCGGCCCAGGCGTGAGCCGGAACGCTTCAGGGCGCACCATCAGGCGGGCCTTCTGGCCGCGATCGAAGGCCTGTGTGGTCTTAACGCCGCTCACGACCGAGCCGTCGGCCAGGCGCACGGTCGATGCGCCATTGGCGGTTTCCAGATGCTCGGCGGGCAGGAAATTCGAGTTGCCGATGAAGCCGGCGACGAACTCGCTGGCCGGCCTGAGATAAAGGTCCTCGCCGGTACCGATCTGTTCGATGCGCCCCTCCTTGAACAGGGCGATGCGGTCCGACAGATGGAGCGCCTCCTCCTGGTCGTGGGTGACATAGAGTATGGTGACGCCGGTCTCGCGGTGGATGCGGCGGATCTCGGCCTGGATCTCCTGGCGCAGTTTCTTGTCGAGCGCCGACAGCGGCTCGTCCATCAAGAGAATCGGCGGATCGTAGGCGAGCGCGCGGGCAAGCGCCACGCGCTGTTGCTGGCCGCCCGACAGCGCGCCGGGATAGCGGCCAGCGAAATTCTCCAGCCGCACCAGCGCCAGCATGTCGGCGACCTTCTTTTTCACTTCGGCGTCGGGGCGGCCGCGCACACGCAGCGGAAAGGCAACGTTCTCGGCAACACTCAGATGCGGAAACAGCGTGTAGCGCTGGAAGACCATGCCGATGTTACGCTTGTGCGACGGCACTGAAAGCAGCGACTTGTCCTCCAGCAGGACGTCGCCGGAGGACGGGTCCTGGAATCCGGCGATCGCGTAGAGCGTCGTCGATTTGCCGGAGCCGGACGGCCCGAGGAAGGTCAGGAATTCGCCCTTGGGCACATCGATGGTGACATCGTGGACGGCGACGAAGGCGCCGAACGTCTTTCTCACCGCGCGTATGGACAGGAATGGCCGGGTCATCTCGATAATTTTCTGCGAAGGAGTGCGGTCACGATCATCAGGCACAAGGTCAGGCCGACGAGCAGGCTGGAGGCGGCGGCGACGACCGGACTGAGGTCGGCGCGCAAACTGCCCCAGATCTTCACCGGCAAGGTCTGCAAGGTCGGGCTCGCCATGAAGATCGCCACCACGACCTCGTCCCACGAGGCGAGGAAGGAAAAGATTGCCGCCGAGAAGATGCCGATCCGGATCGAGGGCAAGGTGATCCGCAGCCGCGCCTGCAGCGGGCTGGCGCCGCAGACGATGGCTGCATCCTCGATGGATTTGTCGAAGCCCTCGAGCGCGGCGGTGATCGGAATGATTGCGAAGGGCAGTGCGAGGACGGTGTGCGCGATGACGAAGCCGATCGTGGTGCCGGCCAGCCCGATGCGCAGGAAGAAAGCGTAGACGGCGATGGCGAACACGACCACCGGCAGCACCATGGGCGTCAGCAGCAGCCCGCGCAGGATTTGCCGCCCGCGAAATTCGCCCCGGACCAAAGCGAAGGACGCGAACAGCCCGATGACGACGGCGAGGATGGCGGCCATGGCGGCGATTTTTGCGCTGGTCAGCGCGGCATCGATCCAGGTCGGGTCGGCCAACAACTGCTCGTACCATTTCAGAGTCCAGCCGGGCGGTGGAAAGGCCAGCCAGCGCGAGGAGCCGAACGACAAGAGCACGATGAAGACCACCGGCAGCAGCAGGAAAGCCGCGACAAGCGCGGTGAAGCCGGCAAGCGCCACGCGCAGCCATCCGAGCCTGTCATAGTCGAGCAGCATGTCAGAGTCCTCCGGCGGGGCGCTTGGCGCCAACGAGGCGAAGCTGGAGCGCGTAGAGCGCCATAGTGGCGACCAGGAGCACGAAGGCGGCGGCACTGCCGAGCCCCCAGTTGAGCAGCGACTGCACCGTCTGGGCGATCATCTCGGCCAGCATCATGTTGGATGTGCCGCCGAGCAGGGCAGGCGTGACGAAATAGCCAAGCGACATGACGAAGACCATCAGCCCGCCGGCGGCGATGCCGGGAAGCGACAGCGGCAACAGGATGCGGCGGAAGGCCTGGTACGGGGTTGCCCCGCAAAGAGCGGCGGCGCGCAGCGTCATCGGGTCGATGGCACGCAGCGTGCCGACCAGCGGCAGGATCATGAAGGGCAGCATGATGTAGACCATGCCGATGGTGACGCCGGTGAGGTTGTTGATCAGCGGCAGGGGCTCCTGGATGATGCCCAGGCCCATCAGCGTCCTGTTGATCACCCCCGTGCGTTGCAGCAATACCATCCAGGCATAGGTGCGGGTGAGCAGGTTGGTCCACATCGACAGGATGATGATGCCGAAAACCAGCGAGCCGAAGGCCGGCGGCATGATCGCCAGCATCCAGGCGACCGGAAACGCCACCACGATCGTGACGGCGGTGACGACGGCGGCGACCAGGAAGGTGTTCAGGAACACCCGGGCATAGGTGCCGCTGCCAAGCAGCGCGGCGTAGTTCTGCAGACCGGGCTCGGGATCGGTGACGCTGCGCAGCAAAAGAGCGATGACCGGCACGACGAAGAACAAGCCGACCAGAACCAGGGCCGGCAAGGAACCACCGCTGCCGGCCGGCAGGCCGGCAATGGCGCCGCGTTTGAGAGAATTTCGTTGCATCGGCCGGTTCCCGTTGCCCGAACGGGGCGCGGTTCCCGCGCCCCGCCGGTTCCTGTGGCGCTACTTGGTCTGCCAGGCGTACCAGCGCGTGGCGATCTCGTCGCGATGCTCGGCCCAGTAGTTCATGTCGAGGTTGATCTGGCCGTCGACATGGGCGTCGGGCAAGGCCTTGACCGCATCGGCCGGCATCTCGGCCTTGGCCTTGGTATTGATCGGCGCATAGCCGCTGGCCTCGGCGAATTTCGCCTGGCCGGCCGGGCTGGTGGCAGCGGCCAGGAACTTCATGGCGCTATCCTTGTTCTTCGCCCCTTTCGGTACGACCAGAACGTCGGCGGCAGTGAGGTTCTGGTTCCAGGAGACACCGACATCGGTTCCGTCCTGCTGCAGCGCGAAGACGCGGCCGTTCCAGAGCTGGCCGAAGGCAGCCTCGCCGGAGGCGATCAGCTGCTGCGACTCCGCGCCACCGCCCCACCAGACAATATCAGACTTGATGGTGTCGAGCTTCTTGAAGGCACGGTCGAGGTCGAGCGGATAGAGCTTGTCCGCCGGCACGCCGTCGGCGAGCAGCGCGATCTCGATGACGCCCGGCGCCGACCATTTGTAGAAGGTCCGTTTGCCGGGGAACTTCTTGGTGTCGAACATGTCGGCCCAACTGGCCGGTTCACCGGAGACCGCGCCCTTGTTCCAGGCGAGCACGAAGGAATAGTAGAAGCTGCCGACGGCATGCTCGTTGCTGAAGCGGGGGTCGAGATCGGCCTTGGGCACGATCGCATAGTCGATAGTCTCCAGCAGGCCATCCTTGGCGGCCTTTATGGCGAAGTCCATCTCGACGTCGACGACATCCCAGGTGACGTTGCCGGCGTCGACCATGGCCTTGAGCTTGCCGTAGTCGGTCGGCCCGTCCTGCAGCACCTTGATGCCGGAGCTCGCCTCGAAGGGCGCTGCCCAGGATTTGGTCTGCGCTTCCTGCGTGGTGCCGCCCCAGCTGGTGAACGCCATTTCATCGGCCTTGGCGGCGGTCGCCGCGAGCAGTCCGGCCAGAATGCCGGTCAAAATCAGTTTCATTTTATTCTCCTCTGTTGGTCTGTTCTTGTTTTTCTCAGTGCACCTGCGCCCGACGCTGTTCAGCGCATGACGAAGGGATCGGGGATCGGCTCGTCCGACGTCTTGATCCAGACGGATTTCGAGCGCGTGTAATCTCTGATGGCATCGAGGCCGCCCTCGCGACCGAGCCCGGAATGGCCGTAACCACCAAAGGGAACGAGCGGCGACACGGCGCGATAGGTGTTGACCCAGACCACGCCGGCATGGATGTCGCGCGCCATGCGGTGCGCCTTGCCGAGATTGCTGGTGAACACGCCGGAAGCCAGCCCGAAGGGCGTGTCGTTGGCGAGCGCTAGCGCTTGTGCCTCGGTGTCGAAGGCGAGCACGCTGAGCACAGGCCCGAACAATTCCTCGCGCACGCAGGGCAGATCGGTGCTGCCGGCATCGACGATGGTCGGCGCGTAGTAGAAACCGGGGCCGCCGGGACGTGTCCCACCGGTGATAAGCTTGCCGCCCTTGTCGAGGCTTTCCACGACGATCTTCTCGATCCAGTCGCGCTGCCGTTGCGTGGCGAGCGGACCCATTTCGGTGGCCGGGTCCTGCGGATCGCCGATCCTGATCGCCTCGGCCTTGCGCTTCAGCCGGGCGAGGAACTCGTCCTTCACCGAACCTTCGACCAGCAGGCGCGAGCCGGCGACGCAGCTCTGGCCGGTCGCCGCAAAAATGCCGGCGACCACCGCATTGGCGGCGCTGTCGAGATCGGCGTCGGCGAAGACCACGACCGGGCTCTTGCCGCCGAGTTCGAGCGTCGTATAGGCGAGATTTTCCGCCGTGTTCCTGACGATCGCACGCGCCGTGGACGGGCCGCCGGTGAAGGCGACGCGCGAGACCAGCGGGTGGCTGGTCAGGCGGCGGCCGCAATCCTGGCCGAAGCCGGTGAGAATGTTGACGGTGCCTTCGGGAAAGCCGGCCTGCTGGACGAGCTCGGCGAAGGCGAGCAACGGCGCCGGGCCGTCCTCGGAGGCCTTGAGCACGACCGTGCAGCCGGCCGCCAGCGCCGGGCCGAGCTTGACGGCGGAGAGGAAGAGCTGCGAATTCCATGGCACGACCGCGGCAACGACGCCGATCGGCTCGCGGCGGATGGTGACGTCGAGGTCCGCCTTGTCGATCGGCACATGCGCGCCTTCATGCTTGTCGGCGAGCCCGCCATAATAGCGGTAGTAGTCCCCGACATAGGCGATCTGGGCGCGGGTCTCGCGAATGATCTTGCCGGTGTCGCGCGTCTCGAGTTCGGCGAGACGTCCGGCATTGGCGGCGACGAGGTCACCGAGCTTGACCAGCAGTTTGCCGCGCGCGGTGGCGGTCGTCTTTCGCCACGCGTCGGACCGCAGCGCCCGGTGCGCCGCTTCGACGGCGCGGTCGACATCGGCTTCGCTCGCCGCCGGCATCCTGGCCCACGGCGTACCCGTCGACGGATCTACGCTGTCGAAGGTCGCGGACGGCTCGTCGAAGCGGCCGTCGATGTAGTTCCTGAAAAGAGCGTCGGTCATGGGCTCGCTATCAGAGGAAGGCCGGCATCACCCGGTCGATGAACAGTTGCAGCGATTTCTTCTTGCGTTCGTGCGAGAGCCCGCTGTCGATCCAGATCGAGTACTGGTCGTAGCCGAGCGCCTCATAGGCCTTCAGCCGGGCAATGACTTCGTCCGCTTCGCCGATCACCAGGTTCTGTCGGATCTTGTCTGGCGCATATTGCGGCATCGCGGCGATCTCATCCTCTGTGAGCGGCTCCAATACGCCTTGATGCACCGGCTTCTTGTTCTGGAACCAGGCGCCGAACTGGCAGTAGAAACTCGACAGGTCCCGGGCTAGCCGGTCGGCATCGGCCGCGTCCTCGGCGACGAATGTGTGCATCAAGAGCATGATTTCCGGCCGGGCGATGTCCGGATGTGCGTCGCAAGCGGCGTTGAAGCGCTGCATCAGGCTCGACACCTCGTCGTCGCCTGAAGCTAGCGGCGTCACCTGGATCTTGCATCCGTTGGCGACGGCAAAATCGTGCGAGTTCGGGTCGCGCGCCGCCACCCAGATCGGCGGATAGGGTTTCTGCAAGGGCTTGGGCGAGGAGGTGGTCGGCGGGAACGACCAGAACTCGCCGGAGAGTTCGAAGTCGCCGTCCCATAGGCCACGGATCGCCGGCACCATTTCGCGCATGCGCTGGCCGGCGCCCCAGGCGTCGAGCCCGGGGAACAGACGTTGATATTCGTAGCTATAGGCGCCGCGCGCGATACCGATGTCGAGCCGGCCGCTGCTGATGACGTCGGCCATGGCCGCTTCGCCGGCAAGCTTGATCGGATGCCAGAACGGCGCAACGATCGTGCCCGTGCCGAGACGGATGCGGCTCGTTTTGGCCGCCAGATAAGCGATGTTGATAAACGGGTTCGGCGAGATGGTGAATTCCATGCCGTGATGCTCGCCGATCCAGGCCGTCTCGAAGCCGGCCTGCTCCGCTTGCAGGACCAATTCCTCAAGCTCACTCACCAGCTCCGAATGCGGCTTGGCGAGATCCGACCGTTCCATATGCACGAAGAGCGAGAACTTCATCTGTGGTCACCTGTATAGGAGGCAGCGGACACAGGCGCTTTGCCTAGCGGCCTGACTTCGCCTTCCATCTCATTGCCGACATAGACGCCAAAGGCGTCCTGCGTGCATTCCCTGACATAGCGGGCAAGCATCGAGCGGACCGCCGGATCGACGATCTTCAAGTCGCCGATCGCGTCGATGTCGACCAGCCGGATGCCACGATCGCTGGAGGCGGGCACGTCGAACGTGCCGCGATAATAGACATGCGTGCGCGCCGAATTGCCAGCGTCGTCCCAGACGGCGAAGAGGAAGCCGAGCTGGGCCTCGATAGCCTTGGCGGCAAGCAGGCCCCGGAGGCTATTGCCATCGCCGGCCGAGCCCAGTCCCCGGCCGCGCGGCAGTTCGAAGCCATCAGCCGTTTCCAGGAACAGCACCCTGCCGCCATTTTCGAGGATGGCGCCGACATCGGTGCCGGGCTGGGCGGCGGCAAGCGCCTCCTGGCTGAGGCCGGGTGCGATATAGGCGCCGCGGCAGTAGCCGAGAGGCTGCGAGGAGTTGTGCTCGAAGTCGCGTACGCGGCCGATAAGGATCGAATGGTCGCCCGCGTCGACCAGCCGCTCCATGTCGCAGTCGAAGGACGCGACCGAGCCGTCCAGCAACGGACTGCCGGTCTGTCCCGGGCGCCAGGCCACGGAGGCAAACTTGTCGGCCGCTTTCGAGGCGAAGATGCCGGATGCCGCCTTCTGATCCTCGTTGAGGATGTTGATGGCGAAGCTCTTCGAGGTGGCGAAGACGGGATGGCCCAAGGCCTTGTGCGCGACGCAGACGAGTACCAGCGGCGGATCGAGCGACACCGAGGTGAAAGAGTTGGCTGTGAAGCCGCGCGGCTCGCCGTCGGGCCCGATCGTGGTGACGATGGTGACGCCGGTAAGGAAGGAGCCGAGTGCGCGGCGGAACTCGCCGCTGTCGAAACCAGAAGTCACCATCCCATCCCCTTGCTCCGCCGCTTCGAGGAAGTCGACGATGCGGCGCGTGGTGCGGTCCGGTGCGGCCACCGCCATCATGTGCCGTTCGCCGGCAAGTACGATGCAGCGGCCATGCGGCGCCAGCCGTGCCATGGCGGCCGACATTGCCGGCGATGAGTTCCTGTCCTCGGACCCGGTCATGAACAGGGCCGGCACGGCTAGCGTCTGCAGGCGCTCGGCGTGGTCGCCGTCGGCGCGGGCGAACAGGCGATAGGTGCGGGCGTAGCCTTCCGGGTCGACCGCGCCAAGCGCGGATGCCGTCTTGCCCGCAGCCGCCTCGAGTTCGGCCGGCACTGGATCTCCGAACCAGCGGGTGATGGTCTGTGCCGTGCCGGCCGCGTCGCCCCGGCCGGTGAGGGCGGCCGCGCGCTGACGGACGGCCTCGGCCAATTCTGGTGGACGCCGGAACACGGCATTCAGCGATACGATGCCGAGCACGCGCTGGGGTGCCCGCAACGCAAGCTCCTGGGCGACGAGCGCGCCCATCGAGTGGCCGACGACCGACACCTTGTCGAGGCCGAGGTGATCGAGCAGGCGAATGGCCTGATCGGCATAGTCGGCCAGTTCCGGGCTCGGTGGCGGCAGCGGCGACCGGCCATGGCCGAGCATGTCGATGGCGATCACATCCCATTTGCCGGCCATCCGTTCGATCTGCGGCTGCCAGATCGCGGCGTTCATGCCGACACCATGGATGAACAGCACCGGCGCGCCCGAGCCGGCTCGGATGAAGCCGGTGCCATCAGGCGCCGTATCCTGTCGAGCCCATGCCGATGCGGGTGCGTCAGCCATGCAGGTCGCCCACTTCCTTGAGGTCCTGGTAGCGGTCGCCAATACGATGGTGCGGCCGGCCGCCGATCGAGGCGCCGAGCGCCACCACCAACTCGTCCGGCGCCGGCGCGTCGCCGATCTGGAAATGCACCGTCAGGTAGTGCGAGCGCCGACCCTCGTCGTTCTTGTCCATCAGCGGGATCATGATGGGCGTGTTCGGGCCACCGCGCAGATTGGTGAAGGCAAGATAAGTCTTGGCGGCAACCGCGCGGCGGTAGTGATTGCCGAAATGCAGTGTGTGGATCAGTGCCGAGGCGTGTTCGATCTCGCCCGACGTACCGCAGATGGCGGCCTTGCCGTAGCCCTCGATGGCGTCGCCCGAACCGGCGATGGCGATGATTTCACGGGTCAGTGTCTCTCCCAGCACGGGCGCACAGGCGCGGATTTCGGGCGACAGATCCTCGGCGAAGCCGCGTCCGGCCCACGGATTGGTAAGCACCGCCGCGACGCCGATGAGGCGTAGCGGCCGAGGCGCTGCCTTGCCGCCTTCGATCAGCGTGTTCTCGGTGTAGGTGACGATCTTGCGAATGACGGGCTGCATGAAATCCTCGGTCGTCGATGCCATATCATCTTATGGTATACCATGCTATGGAGCGCCAAGTAACTTGTCAACCGGCCATGGAATCTGTTTTCGTGGCGAGGCAGGAGACCGCCCATGTCAGACGACACGCTACGCATCGATCGCAGCGCCAAGACCTTGAGAACGCTGGCGCTGGAGCGCATGCGCGAGGCGATCATGGATTTCCATTTCCAGCCCGGCGAAAGGCTGGTCGAGCGGCCGCTTTGCGACCAGCTCGGCGTCAGCCGTTCGGTCGTGCGCGAGGTCTTGCGGCAGCTGGAGGCCGAAGGCCTGGTGCAGATGATACCGGGGCACGGGCCGGCGGTGGCCAAGCCGGACCTTGGCCGCACCGACGAGATCTATGAGCTCAGGGCCCTGCTCGAAGGCATAGCCGCGCGTGCCTGCGCCATGTCCGCGACGAATGCGCAACTGACCCTGCTCGACAGTGCGCTCGCCGATCTTTTCGAAGCCTGGGCATCCGGCAAGCCGGCCGAGGTGATGCGGGCGACGACAAAGTTTTACGAAGTGCTTTTCGACGCGGCCGACAAGCGCGTCGCCTGGGAGATCGTGACCGGGCTCAATGTGCGTATCAACCAGCTGCGTTCCATGACCATTCTCTCGGAAAATCGCCGCGTACCGGCGATTGCCGAGATGACCGAGATCATGGATGCCATCAGATCGCGCAAGCCCGACGAGGCCGAAGCGGCGGCGCGGCGGCATGTCGAATCCGCTTGGCAGATCGCCCGCACGACGCTTCGGCTGCCACCGGCGTAACCGGCACCGGCTCAGGCGCCACTGGCCAAGGCCGCGCGCAGCCATGCGGCGATGGCGTCGAAGTCGATCGGCTGCGTCGTATCGACGTCGAACAGCGGTCCGCGCCGTAGCGGTTCGGCGCGCTTGGCCAGTTCTATCAGTTCAGGGATGTAGGCAGCGCCGGGATGGCCGGGGAGACGCTGACCGAGCCGGGCGCCATAACGTTCGGCCAGAAGCTCGCCGGGCGCGTGGCACCAGATTTCGACGGTGTGTTCGACGCCGGCCTTGCGCAGATGATCTTCGAGCACTTGCCGCGGCTGGAAGCCGAACCAGGCATCGACGATGAAGGTGCTGTCGGCCGGAGCGTCGCCGACCACCGACCAGATTGCCTGGTAGCTGGCGCGGCCCAGCGTGCGATTGAATTCGCGGTCGGCGCCGCCGAGCACTTCGAGGAATGGGTTCTTGATCGTGTCGAGTGCAAGCAGCGGCCATCCCATGCGATCGGCGATGCCGCGCGACACCGTGCTCTTGCCGCTGGCCGGGATGCCGTTGACGAGCACGGCGCGTTTGGCGCGGCCAGGCTGAACGGCAAGCGATGTCGGCGCCGAAAGCGCCTGGAGCGCGGCGCCGATCACACCGGCATCGTCGCCGAGCTGCGCCGGCGCTACCGGGCATTGGTACCACGGCGCCAACGCCGGCGCGTGTTCGAGCGCTCTGTGTGCCGCTAGGCCAAGCCCACCGCCAAGCAGGACGAGATCGGGGTCGAACATGGCGACGGTGGTATCGATCGCCGCGCGCAGCGGTCTTGCCCAGGCTTCCAGTATGCCGCGCGCCTTGATATCGCCGGCCGCGTCACGGGCAAAGAGTTGGTCGACCGAAACGTCGGGACCCAAGCCGGCGCGCGCGATGTGGCGGCCAAGTGCCGTGCCGGAACTGGTGGTTTCGACACAGCCGCGCCGCTCGCAGGCGCAGACTTCGCCGTTAACGTCGACGGTGATGTGGCCCAGTTGCCCCGCCGTCGCCCGGCCGCGCATAATCCGTCGGTTCTGGATGACGGCGCCGCCAATGCCGGTGCCGATGGTGAACATGACGATGTTGTCATGGCCCCGACCGGCGCCAAGCGCCATCTCGGCGGCCAGCGCCATGTTGCAGTCATTGTCGAGAATGACAGGCTTGCCGGTCATGCTTTCCAGTCGCCGCGCGAGCGCGACCGAGGCGAGATTGACATAGCCTCCCGACAGGACCGCGCCGCGGCGCGCGTCGACGCGGCCGGGAACGCCGACGCCGATGGCCGCCACATCAGGCGTATCGAGAACGCGCACCATGTCAGCGATGCGGCCAAGCACCAGCTCCGGGTCGGGCGTGCTCTTCTCGGAAAGACGTTTGAGGATTTCACCTTTGCCCGAGATGCGAGCGGCACGCAAATTGGTGCCGCCGATATCGATCCCTATGGCCATCGACTTTTGTGGCATGACATCCTGCACGTGCCGGTGATCCAACAGGATATCAGGCGGCGACCTTCCGCCGATAGTGCCCGATCACCGCCTGGATCTCGCGCAGTCGCGGCACCGCGATAGTCTCAAGCCTTTCGCGCTGAATGTCACGATCGAGCGAGATGCAGTCCTTCCACAGCGAACGGCCGGCGATCACACCGGAGGCGCCATTCTGCATGGCGATCTCGACCTGGCCGAGGAAGGTGGCGTGATTGACGCCAGCCGAAAGTACGGCCCACGGCACTTCGCCGGCCATTTCCGTGATGGTGGCGCAGGCTTCCGGCGTTCCGGGGTAGGGAAGCTTCAACACCTTCGCGCCGCATTCCAGCGAAATCCTCGTACCTTCCTCTACCAGCCAGGGCGTCTTGGCCGCATAGTCCTCGGGGCTTTCCCCTTCGAGCTGGTAGGTCAGGAATTCGACGACGAGCAGCAAGTCCTCCTTGCCGAAATCGGCGATGCATTGGCGCAGGATGGCGATGTTGTGTTCGTTGGCTTGCGGCTTGTCGGCCCGCAGATAGACCATGATCTTGCCACCCGTGCCGCCGAGTTCGCGCACGCGCCGCGCATCGATGCCGGGAACCAGCCGCGACAGGCGGTAGCCTTCCGGCGAGACGTCGAAACCGGACGCGTCGAGGCCGATGAGGAGTGCGGTATCCCGGTTCAGCACGCCCTCGTCCACAACCCGCGGCACCGCGCAGAGCGGGTCGAGCAGTACACAGGAGGCCGCACTTGCGAGGTAGCGCGTGATGTCGGCCTTGGTGTCGCCGAGCATGTCGTTGGTGATCCTGGCCTGGTCCTCGGGGTCCGACGCCAGCAAGGTGCGCATGCCGCCGCGCTGGTCGCAGGCGATGGCCACCATGGCTCCATCCTTGCCGCATATCTGCTGGTAGCCGCGCAGTTCCGCGGTGGTCATCTTCGTCATGGTTTTCTTCTGTCCGATGTTGGCGCGCCGACGGCGCTGATCCCGTGGAACAATGGTCAGTTTGCCCGCCTGCCGGCAGGAAGATTTTGCCGCCTGATGCATCGCCGGCCGCTGGGATAAGCAGCCTTGCCGGCGTGGCCCTCAAAGTTGCGAGTTCGCCGGATTTGCGCGATAACTCCCATCGGCGTATACGTGTGTAACACGTTGCTGAAAGGAATTGCAAGCTGTCTGTTCCCTCCGTCCAGGACGCGACCGCATCGCGCACGATGCTGCACACGGTTGCCAAGCTGCACTACGTGGAGGAGATGTCGCAGGTCGATATAGCGCGGCAGCTCGGTGTCTCCACCGCGACGATTTCGCGCCTGCTGCAGCGGGCGCGAGCGGAGGGCATCGTGCGCATCGAGGTCATCGACTTGGCGACGCCGGAGGATATCACCAGGCAACTGGTCGACGGGTTGAAATTACGGGACGCCGCCGTTGTCGAGACGCCGGCGGCGGGCGCGCTGACGGCGCTTTCCGCGCCGCTCGGCGCTTTGCTCAGGCAGGTGCAGATGGTGGCCGGTTCCGTCGTCGCCATCGGCTGGGGGCGCGCCGTGCGCGAGGTCATTCGAGCCGGCCTGCCGCGTATGCCGGGCGTGCTGACAGTGGCCGCAACCGGCGGCATGCAGCAGCACGCGGCGCATTTCCAGGTCAACGAATTCGTGCGGCTTGCCGCGGAGGAGTTCGGCGGCACACCGCACTTCATCCACGCTCCCTATCTGCCGTCGAGCGAGCTGCGTGAGGTCTTCCTCGGAGACGCCACCATCCGCGATGCCGTCGCGCTGTGGGAGAGGACCGATGTGGCGATCGTCGGCATTGGCCTGCCGCACGCCATCAACCCACCCGAGGCGAGTGCCGCGACGCCGACCGAGCAGGCGCTGGTCCATGCGGCTGGCGACGTGCTGCGTCATTACTTCGATGCGGAAGGCGCGCTGATCGCCTGGGAAGGGGAGAGCCGGATGATCGCCATGTCGCCCGCGCAGCTTCGCGCCGTGCCGTTGGTGATCGGCGTCGCCGCCTCGCCGGAAAAAGCAACGGCCATTATTGGCGCCGCTCGCGCCCGGCTGATCAACGCGCTGGTAACGGATACCAAGACGGCGCAGGCTATCCTCGCGGTTCTTGCAACGCGATAGCGGCGGATATGCCGGACTGATGCCGCGCTGTCGCACGGAGAGAAGTCGTTGCGAAATCGATTGTGTCGCCGGAGAGTCGGGACGATAGTTCGCCGGGGCTCCGAGGAACAGTCATATGGTGTCTGGAAAAAGCCGGCGTTGCGGCCTCGGAAAAACCGAGTTGCAATTTATTTCTGCAAAGTGTTACAAAATGCGGACCCGACGTGCAGGCATGCCGGGCGCGGTGGTTCCCTGACCTTGCGGAGGCGAGGAAAGCGAGTACGGCGATTGTGCCGGTCGGCTGGACCGGCTGACATTTAGACTGGAGGGCGCTTGGGAGGAGCTGCCCGCGAAAGGCAACAGGCGTTTCCGGCCGTCGGCATCCTGCCTCCGCGCGGATGGCGGCCATTCCAATGTCACCGAAAACGGCAGAACTGCCAACAATGAGGAGGATTTCATGAAGAAGATCGTTGCCGCGCTCGCGGCGCTTGCCGTCAGCGCGACGGTGCTGATGGCGCCCGCGCAGGCGCAGGACAAGAAATACACCATTGCGCTCATTCCGGGCCTCACCACCGACGGCTTTTACATCACCATGCGCAAGGGTGCCCAGGCGGCCGCCGACGCGCTCGGCGTGAATCTGGTCTTCCAGGGTGCTCCGGACTTCAACCCGGTCACCCAGGTGCCGGTGCTCGACGCGGTCATCGCCAAGAAGCCGGACGCGATCTTGATCGCGCCGACCGACAAGGTTCAGCTGGTGGAGCCGCTGCGCAAGGCCAATGACGCCGGCATCCCGGTCATAACAGTCGATACGTTCATCGGCAGCGGCGTCTACCAGACGGGTGCCGGCGATGCCGATTTCCCGCTGGCCTACATTGCCTCGGACAATGTGCTGGGTGGCGAGATCGCCGCGCGCGCGCTAGCCACCGCCATCGGCGACAAGGGCAAGGTCTACGTGTCGAACGTCAAGCCGGGCATTTCGACCACCGACCAGCGCGAAGAGGGTTTCAAGAAGGAGATGGCCAAGCATACGGGCATCACCGTGCTGGAGACCCAATTCAATGACGACGACGCCAACAAGGCGGCCTCGCAGCTGCAGGCTGTCTTCGCGCGCAATCCCGATCTCGTCGGCGTGTTCGGCGCCAACCTGTTCTCGGCACTGGGTGCCGCCAACGGCGTCAAGCAGGCGGGCCAGACGGGAACCGTCAAAGTCGTTGCCTTCGACGCGCCGACCAGCATCGTCGACAACATCAACACCGGCCTCGTGGATGTGGCAATCGCCCAGCATCCCGCCGAGATCGGTTATTTCGGGGTCGTTTCGGCCTATGCTCATCTGACCGGCCAGTCGATCCCGGTCACGATCGGCACCGGCTTCACGATCATGGACAAGTCCAACATCGCGGACCCGAAGATCTCGAAGTATCTCTACTCCGAGTAGGTCCAGACGAGCTTGGCTCCTCCCGGTTCGCCGGGGGGAGCTCGTGCCGGGTCCCGCAAAGGGCGGGGCCTGTTTGAAGGCAGCCGCGCCGCGGAGTACTCATGACCTCGACATCACCAGCCCAGTCGGCCGAGAAGCATGTCGCCCCCCAGGCCGATCATGGCGATCCGGCCAGGACCCTGATCGGACACATCGCCGAAGGGCGCGCCTGGCTGTTCCTCGTCGGCCTGATCATCTGTTTCGAGATATGGTCGAGGTTCGCCTTCGGCGCGACGTTCGTGCTCAACCCGTTCAATCTGCAATCCATCGCGATCTTCGCGATAGCGCCGCTGCTGCTGGCGACCGGACAGACCTTCGTCATCATTTCGGGCGGCATCGACCTGTCGCTCGGCTTCATCATGGGGCTTGCCGCCGTCGTTGCCGCGCATGCCACCAATCTGGCGGGCGCCGCCATTCCCTTGCCGCTGGCCATGCTGGCGGGCATTCTCGCCGCCGTGATCGTCGCTGGCTTGCCCGGGGTCATCAATGGTCTGCTGATCTCGCGCCTGAGGGTGCCGCCGTTTATCGGTACGCTCGGCATGTTCGGCGTCGCGCGCGGTGTCGCCTTCCTGCTTGCCGGCGGCACGACGGTGCCGGTGCAGAATTCCTGGTTCGCTCTGCTCGGCAACGGCAAGTTTTACGGCGTGCCTTATCTGGTCATGATCGCTGCCGTCTTCGTCATCGTGATGCACTATCTGCTCAGCCAGACGCGGTTCGGCCAGCACAATTATGCCATCGGCGCCAATGTGCAGGCGGCGCGGCGCGCCGGCATCGATATCAGGGGCCACATATTGCGGCTCTATGTGCTGTCGGCAATGTGCGCCGGCCTTGGCGGGGCGCTCTACGCGGCGCGCTTCACCGCCGGTGCGGCGCAAGCTGGTGAGCCGCTGCTGCTCGACAGCGTCGCTGCGGTGGTGATCGGCGGCGCCAGCCTGTTCGGCGGCTCCGGCACGATCCTGGGCACGGTCGCCGGCGCGCTGGTGATCGCGGTGATCCAGTACGGGCTGGTCTTCGTCAATGTCGAGCCGTTCTGGCAGTTCATCGCCGTCGGCGTCGTCATCATCATTTCCGTGCTCATAGACCAGGCGCAGCGCCGGTTCAGTGGAGGCCGCCAGGATGAATAGCATCGACCAGAACACCCCCTTGCTCGAAGTCCGCAACCTGTCCAAGCATTTCGGCGCCGTGCGTGCGCTCAGCGATTTCTCCATGGCCGTGCGGCCGGGCGAAGTGGTGGCGCTTGCCGGCGCCGACGGCGCCGGCAAGACGACGCTGATCAAGGCGATCTCGGGCGTGTTCCAGCCGACGGGGGGCGAAATCCTGCTCGGTGGCCAGCCGGTGGCATTCGCGACGCCGCAGGAGGCGCGCGAAAAGGGTATCGAGACGATCTACCAGGATCTGGCTCTGGCCGACAATCTGTCGATCGGCGCCAACATCTTCCTTGGCCGCGAACCGATGCGCAAAGCGTTCGGCTTCCTGCCGGTACTCGACCGCAAGGCGATGGCCGACGCCGCCAGGGAAACGATGAAGCGGCTGGATTTCCACGTCAGCCGGATGAACGCCCCGGTCAGCAATTTCTCCGGCGGCCAGCGCCAGGCCGTCGCCATCGGCCGCGCCGTCTACTGGGATGCGCAGATCCTCATCATGGACGAACCGACGGCGGCACTGGGCGTGCCGGAGCAGCGCAAGGTGATTTCGCTGATCCACCAGCTCAAGGCGCAAGGACGCGGCGTGATCTTCATCTCGCATAATCTGCAGGATATCTTTGCCGTCTCCGACCGCATCGTCGTGCTGCGGCGCGGCGTCCAGGCCGGCGAGCGCAAGATTTCCGAGACCAACCATGATGAGGTCGTCCGGCTGATGGTCGGGGGATAGGCGGGTTCTCTCAGCATGATCTTGTTCGAAGGCCGGATCATGGTCTGCTTCTGTTCAATCTAGGCGCAGCCGCCACCAATGCCTTGCCGACGACCGATTGCGGTGCGTCGATGACAGTTTGGGCATCACCGCTTTCCGCAATCCGTCCGGCATCGAGAAGGATGACACGGTGGGCGACCGCCCGGACGACGCCGAGATCATGCGAAATGAAGAGATAGGCGATCCGTTGCTGGCGCTGCAGGTCGAGCAGGAGGGCGAGGATCTGGCCGCGCACCGAGACATCGAGCGCCGACACCGCTTCGTCAAGCACGATCAGCGACGGCTTGGTGGCGATGGCGCGGGCAATCGCCACGCGCTGCCGCTGACCGCCGGAGATTTCATGGATGGCGCGCGGCGCGAGATCGGCCGCCAGGCCGACCCGCTCCAGCAAGGCAGCGATGCGGCGCGGGCGCTCGGAGCGCGAGGCGACGCCGTGGATGCGCAAGGGGTCGTCGAGGACGCGCGCCACCGTGGCGCGCGGGTTGAAGGCGGCGAGCGGATCCTGGAACACCATCTGCAGGCGCGCGCGGCGCGCACGCAAGGCCGCGCCGCGCAAGGCAAGGAAATCATCGCCTTCAAATTCGATGCGTCCGCCATCCGGCTCGATCAGTCGCAGCACCAGCCGCGCGATTGTCGACTTGCCGCTGCCGGAAGGGCCTGCCAGTGCCAGCGTTTCGCCGGGCTCGATATGGAAGGAGACATCGTCCACCGCGGCGAGGGTCTTGCCGCCGCGACTATAGCGTTTGGTGAGGTTGGACACTGTTAGCAGGCTCATACATTCAGCCCGTTTCGGCTCAGCAAGGGCTCGGCGTCGAGGCCGATATGGGCGTCGAGCAGCGCGCGCGTATAGGCTTGCGTCGGCGCATTGACGATTTGCCCGGTGCCGCCGAGTTCGATCAGTTCGCCATGACGAAATACGGCGATGCGTTCGGCAAGCTCGGCGGCGAGCGCAATGTCATGGCTGATGAACAGCAGCGTCATGCCGTCCTCGGCCACCAGCCGTCGGATCAGCGCGACGATCTCGGCCTGTACGATGGTGTCGAGCGCGCTGGTCGCCTCGTCGGCGATCAGCAGTTTCGGCCCGGCTGCAATCGCGGCTGCAATCGCCACACGCTGCTTCTGGCCGCCGGAAAGCTGGTGCGGGAAGGCGCGCAGGGCGGAGTCCGGATCGGGCAGGCGAACGCGTTCGAGCAAGCTTTTGGCTTTGGCGAAGGACTGCCGCCAGTCGAGACCGAGATGGGTATGCACCACCTCGGCGATCTGTTTGCCGACGGTCATCACCGGGTCGAGGCTGGCGGATGGGTCCTGGAAGACGAAGCCGATGTCGCGATCGAGGAGAGGGGTATGGTTCGATTTGGAGGCAGACTTTTGCCCCCTGCGCCCTACGAGGCCCCCCTCTGTCCTGCCGGACATCTCCCCCTCTAGGGGGGAGATTGCGCGCCTATTGCCGCTTTCGCCAATCGCCGAAGTTGTCGGGGCTGAGGTTGGTTGGAAGGAGCCAGCGGCGGAACTGCCGATCTCCCCCCTTGAGGGGGAGATGTCCGGCAGGACAGAGGGGGGTGCCTTGGCACCCGACGGTGGCCGGGAGAACCATTCGATGCCGCCGCCAATCCTGGCAGACTGCGGCAACAACCCTGCGATTGCCAGCGCCAGCGTGCTCTTGCCCGATCCGCTTTCACCGATAATCGCCAGCCGTTCACCTGCCTGGACATCGAGAGTAATGTTCTTCAGCGCCGCGACTTCGCTGCCGTCGCGGCGGTAGGTCACCGCCAGATCGCGGATCGACGCCAGCACCGTCATGACAGGCCCCTGCGTACGGCCGTCGTCTCGACGATGCCTTCGCCGGCGAGATAGACGCCCAGTACCGTCAGCACCAGCGCAATGCCCGGGACGATCGACAGGAAGGGCGCGGTGCGCAAGACAGTGCGGCCTTCCGCGATCATGCCGCCCCAGGTGACTCGGTTGGGATCGCCGAGGCCAAGGAACGACAATGCCGCTTCGGTGAGGATCGCGGCGGCGACGATCACCGATGACATCGCCAGCACCGGCGGTAAGGCGTTGGGCAGCACTTCGCGAAAGGCGATCTCCAGTGGATGCATGCCGATGACGCGGGCACCGGCGACATAGTCGCGCTCGCGGATCGACAACACTTCCGCGTGCGCAATGCGCGCCGGCCCCGTCCAGGTGCCGAGTGCTATCGCTACGACGACGACGCCGAGCGACGGACCAACCACGCTGACGAAGGCCAGCGCCAGCAGGAAACCAGGCACGGTCTGGAACGCGTCGGTGATGCGCATCAGCACCTCGTCGACGAGGCCGCCGGCAAAGCCGGCCAGCGTGCCGACGACCGCGCCGATGACAAGGGCCGCGGCGGCCGCGGCGAGGCCGACAGCCAGCGAGGTGCGGGCGCCGTGGAACAATTCGGCCAGTACGTCGCGGCCGAGCCGGTCGGTGCCGAGCGGCAGCGACCAATCCTGGAATGGCGGCAGCAGCGCGGGGCCGGCAATGGCCTGTGGGTCCCCGGGAAACAGTAGCGAGGCCGACAGCGCCATGGCGAACAGCACCGTCAGAAGGATGGTGCCGGCAACCGCTTCGGGCGTGCGCAGGAAACGGCGCAGGCGGTTCATGCGCCCGCCTCGCTGGCGCCGACGCGTGGATCGAGAAAGGCATAGGCAATGTCGACGAGCAGATTGATGAGGATGACGAGGACGGCGCTTGTGAGGATGATGCCAAGCAGCAAGGGGGTGTCGCGCGCGGCCACCGCTTCCTGCGCCAGCCGGCCGAGGCCGGGCACGGCAAAGACGCTCTCGATGACGACGCTGCCGCCCAGCATCTGCGCCGATTGCAGACCGAGCATGGTGATCAGCGGCAGCAGTGCGTTGCGGGCGACATGGGCGAGCACGATGCGGCGGCGCGATAGCCCCCTGGCGCGGGCGGCCAGCACGAAATCCTGGCGCCAGACCTCGGCCATGCCGGCGCGCATCATGCGCAGATAGAGCGCCAGATAGATGAAGCCGAGTGCGCAAACCGGCAACGCCAGATGGATGGCGATGTCGGCGGCGCGGTCGAGACCGGTCTTGTCCGAGGCCAGGGTCTCGACACCGCCGATCGGCAACCAGCGCAGGTCGACGGCGAAGACTAGGATCAGCACCAGCCCGAGCCAGAAGCCGGGCACCGCGTAGAGCGCCAGCGAGGCGACGGAGAGAAAATGGTCGCGCAAACCGCCGGGCCTTGCGCCGGCATAGATGCCGAGCGCCGAGCCGAGGCCGAAGGAGAGCGCGGTGGCGCTGACCATCAGGATGAGCGTGGTCGGGAGGCGTTCGAGGATGACGTCGCGGATCGGCCTGGAGAAGGTGACGGACTGGCCGAGATCGAGATGCAGCAATGCCCAGAGGTAGTTGGCGAGCCGCGTCAGCTCCGACTGGTCAAGGCCCCAGCGGTGGCGCAACAGCTCGATCATGCCGGCGTCGCCGCCTGTCGAGACGATATAGGCGTCGACGGCGTCTCCGGGGGCCGCTTCGAGCAAAAGGAAGGTGCCGACGACGACGATCAACAGTACAAAGATGCTGCCGACGAGGCGGCGGCGGAGGAGGACGAGGGCGCGGGTCATGCGCGCCTTGGAGGTTTGGCGCGCGGCTGGCTATAAGAAATGCCGAGCCCAGGCACCCCCCTCTGTCCTGCCGGACATCTCCCCCGCAAGGGGGGAGATTGGCTATAATCAACGGTTTCGCCAATCGCCGACGTTGCGGAATTGGCGAGGCGGACAAGCTGCTGATCTCCCCCCTTGCGGGGGAGATGTCCGGCAGGACAGAGGGGGGTGTGAAGGAACTCGGCTTTTGCCCAAGCTCCCATTCTCTCGCGAACTCTCATCCGCGTGAGTGTGTCACGATTCCAAATACGTGTCCGCCCAGTTCGAAACCGCCCAGCGCGGGTTGTTGGCGATGTTGCCGAGCTTGTCACTGGCCACACTGATAAAACTCCATTCAGCGACGTTGATCAGGGGCAGGTCCGCGGCGACTTGCTTCTGGAACTCCTTGTAGAGGTCGGTGCGCGCCGCTGTGTCCAGCGTTTCCGAGGCCTTGGTGACCAGCGCGTCGAGCGCAGGGTTTTTGTAGCCGCCCTGGTTGGAGAACGGCACGCCATCGGGGATGCCGCTCTGCACCAGGATGGTGGTCGAGATCGCCGGGTCGCCGCGGAAGACCGGCGGGCCGACCGCGAGGTCGAAGGCGTGGTCGGTGTAGACCGCCTTAATGTGCGCAGCAGAGTCGTTGTTGACCAGTTGCGCATCGATGCCTATTGCCGCGAGCGCCTGGCGCAGATAGTCGCCGAACTGTTTTGTTTCGTTGAAATAGGGGGCGGGCAAGAGCTTGAGCGAGAAGCGGTTGCCATCGGCGCCTTTCTTATAGCCGGCTTCGTCGAGCAGGGCGTTGGCCTTGGCGACATCGAAAGCATAGGTCGGCACGTCCGCGGTGTAGAATTGCGGATCGTTCTTCGGCACCGGGCCGGTGGCGGTGGCGGCATAGCCGAGGAACACCGTCTTGACGACGAAGTCCTTGTCGATGGCATGCGCGATGGCTTGGCGCACCTTGAGGTCGGCCAGTTCCTTGCGGCGATGGTTGATCTCGACCACGAGCTGGTAGGTCAGCCCCTCATAACCCTTGGTGATGACCTTCAGGCCGGGAACCTTGGAAATGCGGTCGAGGTCGGCCAGCGGCACGGCGGAGAAAGCCGCGAGCTGGATTTCCTCGGCCTCCAGCGCGGCAGCGGCCGAGGTACGGTCGGGCAGGACCTGATAGATGATCTCATCGAGATAGGGCTCGTCCTTGCCCCAGTAGTCGGTGTTCTTCGTCAGCCGGTAATACTGGCCGGCCTTGTACTCGCCGAACTTGAACGGACCGGTACCGATCGGCGCGTTGTTGGCGGGGTTGTCCTCGATCTTGCCGACTTCGTAGACGTGCTTCGGCACGACGCTGGACAACGCCGGCAAGGCGTTTCGGATCAGCTGGAACGGCGTTGGCTTGGCGAACTTGAACACTGCGGTCAGATCGTCCGGTGTGTCGACCGCGCTGAGGTCCTTGAACACGGTGCGGCCGAGATTCTGCAGCGGCTTCCAGATCTGCAGCGCCGAGAAGGCGACGTCGGCCGAAGTGAATGGCTTGCCGTCATGCCATTTGACGCCTTCGCGCAGCTTGAACGTCGCCGAGAGCCCGTCGGCGGCCGCCTCCCAGCTCACCGCCAGCCGTGGCGCGAGCCCGTCCTTGCCGTCGAAGGAGGCTTCGGCCAGCGTCTCGACGATCTTGCTGGAGATGAAGAAGACGCCGTTGGAGGCGACGATCGCCGGATTGAGATTGCGTGGCTCGGAATCGGCGGCAAGCACGAGCCGGCCGCCCTTCTTCGGTGTCTGTGCCCAGCCGAGTGCCGGCATGGCCGTGGAGGCCAGCAGCATTGCCGAGCCCGTAAGCATGGTGCGTCTGGAAATGGTGAAACCTGACATGAACTCCGTCCTCTCCGCGCGACCCGACCAGGCGCGACCTCGAACGCCGGCGCGTGCATCAGCATCCTGCGGCGGGGATTATGAGCCTTGCCGAGGGTTTCGCCAGAGACGGAATTGGCGCATCATTGCTTGGCTTTGAAATTTCCGTCCGCTGGACCAGTTTGGCATAGGTTCATTCAATTCAGGTTTCTGGTAGGACCAGATTTGCGGATATGTGGACGAATAATGGCTTGGTGCCGCCTGAATGCGGCCGTCGTCACGTTTCTGGCTGGACCAGAGTGAGAAAAATGGTGCAGATTTGATCGCGAGCAGCGGATCGGGTGCGAAACAGCGCCGATCCCGGCAATTCAGGGAGAGAGAGATGAACGTTGCGCCGGGCAAGAGTGCTGTCAGCAATATCCCGTTCGACCAGGCCAGGGTCGACCGGCTGATGGAGGAGGCCGACATCGACGTGCTGCTCGCGACCTCCAAGCACAACACACAATATCTGCTGGGCGGCTACAAGTTCATCTTCTTCGCGGCCATGGATGCGATCGGCCACAGCCGCTACTTGCCATTCGTCGTATACGAGAAGGGCGGGCCGGATCATGCGGCCTATATCGGCAACCGCATGGAGGGCGGTGAGCACCAGAACCATCCGTTCTGGACGCCGACGCTGCATGCCGCCTGCTGGGGCACGCTCGACGCCGCCAATCTTGCCGTCGAGCATGTCAGGAAGATCGGCAAGGGCGATGCCCGCATCGGCATCGAGCCCGGTTTCCTGCCGTCGGACGCCTATGCGCTGATCCGCAAGGCGCTGCCGGACGCCAAGCTGATCGACGCGACCGACATGCTGGAGCGCATGCGTGCCATCAAGACCGAAGCCGAGCTCGAAAAGCTGCGCATAGCCTCGGAACTGATCACCGATTCCATGCTGGCGACCATCGCCTGGGCGCACGAGGGCACGACCAAAGCCGAGATGATCGAACAGCTCCGGCGCGAGGAGACCAATCGCGGCGTGCATTTCGAATATTGCCTGCTGACGCTGGGCTCGAGCCACAACCGCGCTTCATCAAGCCAGGCGTGGAAGAATGGCGAGGTGCTGTCGATCGATTCCGGCGGCAATTATCACGGCTATATCGGCGACCTCTGCAGGATGGGCATTCTAGGCGAACCGGACGCCGAGCTGGAAGATCTGCTGGCCGAGGTCGAGACGGTGCAGCAGGCGGCGTTTTCGAAGGTGAGGGCAGGTGTGCTGGGTGGCGACATGATCGCTCACGCCGAGGGCGTGCTGAAGAAATCCAAGGTCGCGCCCTACACGGATTTCTTCGCCCACGGCATGGGCCTGATCACGCATGAGGCGCCGTTCCTGATGACCAACCATCCGGTGACTTATGAAGGCACCTACGCGGCCAAGCCGCTGGAGAAAAACATGGTGTTGTCGGTGGAGACCACCATGCTTCACCCGACGCGCGGCTTCATCAAGCTGGAGGACACGCTTGCCGTGACAGAGAGTGGCTATGTGATGTTCGGGGATAGGGGCAGGGGCTGGAATAGGGGTGGGACGGCCTAATCCGGAGGTCAGCGCTGCCCCTCATCCGGTTGCCGCCACCTTCTCCCCGTATGGGGACGGGGAGAAGGGAGCTGTCGCAACCTCGGCGCTCGTCCTGCACCGTTGAAAATTGACGAAAGCATCGGTGGTAGCGTCTTTCTCTCCGTCTCTATACGGGGAGAAATGTCCGGCAGGACAATGAGGGGCGGCGCTGCCTCGACCAAGCTCATCACTGCCCCGCCGGGATCAGCCTGAAATCCGGCAGCTCCCGCAGCCCAAGCTCCGGCCCGGCCGGCGAATAAACGACGAACAGCTGCATCGGCTGATCACCAGTGTTGAGTGTCGAGTGGAACCGGCTTTCCGGCACATAGATGGTGCAGCCGGGACAGACTTTCTCGACCACCGGATTGCCCTTCTCGTCCTCGACCATCTGTTCGCCATGGCCGGAGATGACGAAGATGATTTCCTCGGCGCCCGGATGGTTGTGGCGGGTATGGCCCTTGCCCGAGGGCAGGTCGACGACGCCGCCGGAAAAGCGGATCGCGCCATTCACTTCAGGTGCTACCGTCAAAGATAGTTTCCCCCAGTCGAAGCCGAAGGCGCTGACGTCCTTCGGGTAGACAAACACCTTGCTCTTGTCGGCCATCTCTCATCCCTTCGTTTTCTTGGCGGTCTTCTCACCGCCGAGCGTCACCGCCTTGAAATCCGCCGTCTGCCTGGCGATCGCGGCTTCCGCGGGCAGCCGTTCCATCGAGCTCGCGCCATAGAAGCCGTGCAGGCCCTTGGCATGGGAGAGGATGTAGCGCGCATCGTCGGGCATCGAGATCGGGCCGCCATGGCAAAGCAGGATGACGTCCTTGCGCACCGAGCGCGCCGCCTCGGCGATGGCGTCGATGGCAACGACGCAGTCGTCGAGCGACTTGGCCGACGTGGCGCCGATCGAGCCGCCGGTCGTCACGCCCATATGGGCGACGACGATATCGGCTCCGGCTTTGGTCATGGCGCGCGCTTCTTCGGGGTTGAAGACATAGGGCGTGGTCAAGAGGTCGAGCTTGTGCGCCTCGGCGATCATGTCGACCTCGAGGCCGAAGCCCATGCCGGTCTCCTCGAAGCTCTGCCGCATCTGGCCGTCGAACAGGCCGATGGTCGGAAAATTCTGCACGCCGGAAAAGCCCATCGTCTTAAGTTCCGCCAGCAGCAGCGGCATGATGACGAAGGGATCGGTGCCGTTGACGCCGGCCAGCACGGGCGTGTGTCTGACCACCGGCAAGACCTCATAGGCCATCTCCTTGACGATCTCGTTGGCATTGCCATAGGCGAGCAGGCCGGCCGCCGAGCCGCGCCCGGCCATGCGGTAGCGGCCGGAATTGTAGATGATGATGAGGTCTATGCCGCCGGCTTCCTCGGCCTTGGCCGACAGGCCGGTGCCGGCGCCGCCGCCGACGATCGGCACGCGCTTGTCGATCATTCCCCGGAATTTCTTCAATATGTCCTTGCGCGGTATGGCTGGCATGTCTGGGTCTCACTGACTGGCGATATCGAGGAAGGCCGCGACCGCGGCCATGGCGAATTCCGGATCGTTGATGTGCAGTGGCAGGCGGGTGATGCGGCGTTTGCCATTCGGCTTGATGGTGTGCTCGATGGCATCGAACAGGACGGCGTCGGCTTCCGGATCGAAGAAAGCGCCGCCTTCGATGTCGAGTGCGGAAACGCCTTTTTCCGGGATCAGGAAATGCACCGGACCTTCGCAATGGGCGAGCCTGGTGCCGATCCATTCGCCGATCGCGCGGCATTCCTGCGCGCTCGTGCGCATCAGCGTGACGTTCGGGTTGTGCTCATAGAACAGCCTGCCGCGATAGCGCTCCGGAATGGTCGATGGTGCCCAGAAGTTGACCATGTCAAGTGCGCCGACCGAGCCGACATAGGGCAGCTTGGTGCGGGCGATGGCACCGAAACGGTCCTGCGTCGCCGGCAACACGCCGCCGCACAGGAGGTCGCAGACCTCGGTCGTGGTGATGTCGACGATGCCAGAGAGCAGGCCGCTGTCGGCCAATTTCTCCATGCTGCGGCCGCCGGTGCCGGTGGCATGGAAGACCATGCAGTCGTAGATGTCGCGCAATTGATCGGCGATTGCGGTCACGCAAGGCGTGGTGACGCCGAACATGGTGAGGCCGATCGACGCTTTGCCGTCCGCTGCCGGCGCCGGATTGCCTGCCATGCCCGCTATCGCCTGGGCAGCGTTGTGCAGCACGACACGAGACAGCCGGTTGAGGCCGGCCATGTCCGTCACCGATGGCATCATGATGATGTCGGATACATCGACATAGGGAGCGGTGTCGCCGGAGGCCAGCGTCGAGACCATGATCTTGGGCAGGCCGAGCGGCAGCGCACGCATGCCCGCGGTGATGATCGAAGTGCCGCCGCCGCCGCCAATGCCGACCACACCGGCAATGTCATTTCGCGATTGGATGAAACGGGTAAAGGCGACGCCCATGGCGGCGACCGCCGCGCCACGGTCATTGCCGCCGAGTACGGCGGTGCTGCCGCCGGGATGATGCGCGGCGACATCCTTGGCAGCAATGTCGGGA
Organism: Mesorhizobium sp. ESP7-2; assembly: GCF_020164715.1. Lineage (NCBI taxonomy): Bacteria > Pseudomonadati > Pseudomonadota > Alphaproteobacteria > Hyphomicrobiales > Phyllobacteriaceae > Mesorhizobium > Mesorhizobium sp. ESP7-2. Next base: position 213,015 of record NZ_JAIUGQ010000005.1, on the reverse strand, counting down.
GATATTGTCGCCTCGCGCGTTCCGACATCGACACGGCAAACGATGGCGCCTGTCGCGGCGATGGCATCGGCCAGGAAGCCGAGTTCCTCGCCCTTCGTGTCAGCCGTACCCACCACATAGACGCGCTTCATCAAGGGTCCCCAATACTGGCGGCTGCGATACGTGTGTCTCATGGCCAGGCCTAGCGGAGGGCCATTGCAATTTTTTGAGACGCGCGTATCGTATTGGTATGGATGTCTCGCGTCAACAACCCGCAACGAATGAAGACACCGGTGAGAGAGCCGAGCGCGGACCCCGCGCGCGTACGAAACGGCTGATGCTGGAGACGGCGACAAGGCTGATGCAGGCGGGGTCGACGCCTTCGGTCAGCGAGGTGGCGGAAGCGGCGCAAGTGTCCCGCGCCACCGCCTATCGCTATTTCCCGAGCCAGGCAGCCTTGGTGCAGGCGGTCGTCGACGAGGGGCTCGGGCCGATCCTCACCTGGAAATCCACCGCCGCCGATGCCGAGCGCAGGGTCGCAGAACTGTTCGATACGGCCATGCCGCGCATCGAGGCCTTCGAGGCGACATTCAAGGCAGCGTTGAAGCTGTCGCTCGATCAATGGGCGCGACGCCAGGCGGGTACGCTGGGCGGCGAGCCTGCCTTCACGCGCGGCCATCGCGTCGAATTGCTGAAGGAGGCGCTCGCGCCGCTCAAGGGCCGCTTGGCGCCGCGCGACTTCAAGCGGCTGGCGCAGGCGCTGTCGCTGATCTTCGGCGTCGAGGTGCTGATCGTGCTCAAGGATATATGGGGGCTGGACAGCCGCCGGATGATGTCGGTCGCGCAATGGGCGGCTAGTGCACTGGTGCGCGCGACGGTGGCGGAGTCGACCGTCGATACGGCTGGGATGACGCTGGCGACGAGATAGAAATAGCGCTTATCTGGTTCTACCAGATCTGCTTACCGACGACTGATAACGCCCATGATGCAAAAGTCTGCACGAGCTCAAGACGTATCAATGAGTAGGAAAATATAGAGAAAACAGTTGGATAAATCTGGAATTCGATGGCTTTGGCTGGCATCATTGCTCAAGAAAGGGCTTGACGGGCATTCATAATTGGTACTACCAGATTGGAAAGAAAAGCGGATCGGAAATGGAGGGCTGAGATACGTTTTCCGGCAGGGCGAGGAGGCTCGGAACCGGAAAAGGTTCGATTACGGGAGGAACTACCAGGGCCGGCTCCGTCGCCGCCTCGCATGACAGGGTAGAACGCGCACAAGGGAGGAAATCATTATGCGCAAGTTAGTGACCAGCGTGCTCGCTGGTATCGGCCTGACGCTTGCCTACGGAACGTCCGTCCACGCGCAGGACAAGGAACTCACCATCTTCTGGGCGGAATGGGATCCGGCTAACTATCTGCAGGAACTCGTCAACGACTATACGGCCGAGACCGGCGTAAAGGTCACGGTACAGACCACGCCGTGGCCTGACTTCCAGACCAAGGCCTTTACCGAATTCAACGCGCATGGCGATGCCTACGACCTGGTGGTCGGCGACTCGCAATGGCTCGGCGCCGGTTCGACGCAGGGCCACTATGTCGACCTCACCGACTTCTTCAACAAGCACAAGCTCAAGGACGTGATGGCGCCCGCGACCATCAAATACTATGCCGAATACCCTGGCGGGTCCGGCAAGTACTGGGCGATTCCGCTGGAAGGCGATGCGATCGGCTGGTCCTATCGCAAGGACTGGTTCGAGGACCCGAAGGAGAAGGAAGCCTTCAAGGCGAAATACGGTTACGACCTCGATATTCCTAAGACCTATGCGCAATTGCGCGACATCGCCGAGTTCTTCTATCGTCCCGACCAGAAGCGCTACGGCGTCGCCATCTATACCGACAATTCCTATGACGCGATGGCGATGGGCGTCGAAAGCGCCATCTTCAGCTATGGCGGCGATCTCGGCGACTACGCAACCTACAAGGTCGACGGCATCACCAATTCCAAAGAGGCTGCCGCCGGTCTCGACATGTACAAGGAACTCTACAAGTTCACGCCTCCCGGCTGGGGCAAGACTTTCTTCGTGGAAGACAACCAGGCGATCACCGGCGGCCTCGCCGCGATGAGCATGAACTTCTTCGCCTTCTTCCCGCCGCTGGTGAACAAGGCCACCAACCCCTATGCCGACGTCACCGGCTTCTTCGCCAACCCTGCCGGCCCGGACGGCAAGCGCTTCGCCGCTCTCGGCGGCCAGGGTGTTTCGGTTATCTCGTATTCGAAGAACAAGGACGAGGCGATGAAGTTCCTTGAATGGTTCATCAAGGACGAGACCCAGAAGAAGTGGGCCGAGCTCGGCGGCTACACCTGCAGCCAGGCCGTGCTGAAGTCGGAAGCCTTCCAGAATGCCACCCCCTACAACAAGGCGTTCTACGACACGATGTTCATGGTCAAGGACTTCTGGGCGACGCCTGAATACGCCGAAGTGCTCGATCAGCTGAATCAGAACATCTATCCGTTCGTGGTTGGCGGCAAGGGCACCGCCCAAGAGGCGCTCGACAAGACCACCGCCGACTGGAAGGCGACGTTCACCAAGTACAACCGCTACAAGTAAGCATCACAGTCAGAATGCCGGAGGAGGGTTTCCCCTCCGGCATTCCTGTTTTCAGGAGACAACCGTTGGCTTCAGTAGCCCTCACCAATCTTGACCCTGCGTCCAGGGCCGCTGCCCGCGGCTGGTCCGATCTGACCATCCGCAACCTGTTCATCATCCCGACACTGGTCTTTCTGATCGTCTTCAACATCTTTCCGCTGATCTATTCGCTCGGCTATTCATTCACCAACTTCGCCGCGAACCGCAGCGAGCCCTGGCAGTTCGTCGGCTTGCAGAATTATCGCGAGCTGCTCAGCGACGACCATATCTGGTCGAACTTCGTCATCACGGCGAAATACGTGATCGTTTCGGTGGCCGGACAGATGATCGTCGGCTTCGGCCTTGCGCTTCTGCTCAACCGCAGCTTTCCGATGAAGGGCCTGATCACCACGCTCTTGCTGTTGCCAATGATGATGTCGGCGGCGGTCGTCGGCCTGTTCTGGCAGCTGCTCTACAGCCCGTCCTGGGGTCCGATCAACTATGTCTTCGGCCTGGGCGACTTCGCCTGGCTCTCCAATCCCGACAGCGCGCTCTACGCGGTCGCGATCACCGACATCTGGATGTGGTCCCCCTTCGTCATGCTGCTGTCGCTCGCCGGCCTTTCGGCCGTGCCGCAGCACCTCTACGAGGCCGCCGCGATCGACCGCGCCAGTTGGTGGTACACTTTCACCCGCATCACCTTGCCGCTGGTCTCGCCGATCCTTTTGATCGCGCTGATCTTCCGCACCATGGAAGCCTTCAAGACCTTCGACATCGCCTACACGATGACGACCCAGCCGACAGCCGAGCTGATTGCGATCCGGCTCTACAAGCAGGCCTTCCAGCAATGGGACACAGGCAAGTCCTGCGCGCTGGCCTACATCGTGCTGATCATGGTGCTGGCCATCACCAACCTCTACGTGAAGTACCTCAACAAGGTGAAGGAGCGCTGACATGGCCGCCGTCCGCACTTCTTCCGAGATCGCTTTCAACCGCATCGCCATCGCCGCGGTGCTGATCGCCACGCTGATGTTCCTGGCGCCGATCTACTGGATCGCCTCGACGGCGTTCAAGCCGAAGGAGTTGGCCGTCAGCGTGCCGCCTACCGTGCTGTTCGAGCCTGAGGTGACGCCGTTCATCAGGCTCTTCACCAAGCGCGTGCAGATGCAGAAAGCCGTTGACCCGCAAGTCTACGAGGCCGCGCCCTGGTGGGAAAAGCGCATCTATGATGGCGGCGAGAGGGTGCTGAAGGTCGGCAAGGACGTACAGCTTTCGCAATATCCCGACCGGTTCATGAACAGCCTGATCGTGGCGGTCATCAGTACCGTGCTTGCGGTGGGCATGGGAACCTTCACCGCCTACGGCTTCTCGCGCTTCAAGATCGCCGGCGAGGCGGACCTGCTCTTCTTTATTCTGTCGACACGCATGCTGCCGCCGGTGGTGGTCGCCATCCCTATGTTCCTGATGTACCGGGTGGTCGGCCTCAACGACTCGCATATCGGCCTGATCATCCTCTACGTTGCCTTCAACCTGTCCTTCTCGGTCTGGCTGATGAAGGGCTTCATGGACGAGATCCCGAAGGAGTATGAGGAGGCGGCGCTGGTAGACGGCTACACCCGCATGCAGGCCTTCTTCAAGATCGTGCTGCCGGAAGCGGCAACCGGCATCGCCGCCACCGCCGTGTTCTGCTTCATCACCGCTTGGAACGAATACGCTTTCGCGCTGATCATGACCAATCGCCGCGCGCAGACGGCGCCGCCCTTCATCCCATCGCAGATCGGCTCCGGCCTGCCGGACTGGACCACGATCGCGGCGGGCACTTTCCTGTTCCTGCTGCCGGTCGCGATCTTCACCTTCCTGCTGCGCAACCATCTGCTTCGCGGCGTGACGTTCGGAGCGATCCGCAAATGAGTTTTCGCGCCATCAACGAGAAGTACCTGTTGCCGGCATCGCAGATCCTCATGGTTCTGGGCATCGTTGCGCTCTGCCAGCCATGGAGCCTCAACCTGCATTCCTACGGCGTGACGATCATTCTGGCCGGACTGATCGGCTTCAACATCACATCGAAGATTGCGCCGGAGCGCGGCGAGGAAACTGGCGCCGCGACGTATGAGGGAGCCCGGCAGTGACGCAGATCGAACTTCGCGGCATCGAGAAATTCTTCGGTGCCGTCCAGGTCATCCACAACTTGAACCTCGCCATCGCCGACAACGAGTTTATCGTGCTGCTCGGCCAGTCTGGCTGCGGCAAGACCACGACGCTGCGCGCGATAGCGGGGCTGGAGACGATCGATCAGGGCGACATTCTGATCGACGGCAAGGCGGTGCAGCACCTCAAGGCCGCCGACCGCGACATCGCCATGGTGTTCCAGTCCTTCTCGCTCTACCCGCACATGACAGTGTTCGAGAACATCGCCTTTCCGCTGCGCGCCACGCGCATGAGCAGCGGCGAGGTCGACAAGTCTGTGCGCGAGGTCGCCCGGGTCCTGCGCATCACCGACCTGCTCGATAAGAGGCCGTCTGCGCTCTCCGGCGGCGACATGCAGCGCGTTGCGATCGGCCGAGCGCTGGTGCGGCGCCCGAAGGCAATGCTGATGGACGAGCCGATCGGCGCGCTGGACGCCAAGCTGCGCGAAGAGATGCGCGCCGAGATCAAGCGCCTGCACGTCAAACAGGGGTCGACCACGATCTACGTCACCCACGACCAGATCGAGGCAATGAGCCTGGCCGACCGGATCGTCATCATGCATGAGGGTTTCATCCAGCAAGTCGGTACGCCGGACGATGTCTATTCGCACCCGGCGAACCTGTTCGTGGCGCAATTCGTCGGCAGCCCGGTGATGAACATCGCCGAGGCCAGCGTCACCGAACATGCCAGTGCCGCCGCCGTCACGGTCGGCGGCGCGCCGGCGGGCTTTGAGTTCCCGCGCCAGCTCCTGTCCAAGCTCAACGGGCATTCCAACGGTGGCTTGACGCTCGGCATCCGCCCGGAGGGCGTGCTCGTCCGGCACGATGCGGCGCCAGGCTACATGCCGGTCGAGGCGAACATCATCGAGCCGCTGGGATCATTCGACGTCGTCGACCTCAAGGTCGGCTCCGAGATGCTGCGCGCGCGCACCAAGGCCGGCTACGTTTCGGGTCCCGGCGAGAAGGTCCATGTCCGCATCGATCCGGAGCAGGCGCATTTCTTCGACACGGCAAGCGGCAAGTCGCTGGGGGTGAGGCTGTAATGGCCCATATCGAACTGAAGAACATCACCAAGAAGTTTGGCAGCCACACCGCGCTGATCGACCTCGACCTCGACATCGCCGATGGCGAGTTCTTCGTGCTGCTCGGCGAGACTGGCGCCGGCAAGACGACGACACTGAGGCTGATCGCCGGTCTCGAAAAGCCGACGGAAGGCCAAGTGTTCATCAACGGCACCGATGTCGCCGACTGGGGCGCGGCCGAGCGCGACGTGGCGCTGGTGCTGCAGCAATACTCGCTCTACCCGCGCTACACGGTGCGCGAGAATCTCGAATTTCCGCTGAAGCCGAAGATCCGCAGGCTGCCGGACGCCGAGATCAAGGACCGCGTCGACCGCGCCGCCCGCACGCTGCGGATCGAGCACCTGCTCGACCGCAAGACCGACCGGCTGTCCGGCGGCGAGATGCAGCGCGTCTCCATCGGCCGCGCCATCGTGCGCAAGCCGCGCGTGTTCCTGATGGACGAGCCGCTGTCGGCGCTCGACGCCAAATTGCGCGAGGCGCTGCGTACCGAGTTGAAGAACCTGCAGATACAGCTCGGCGCCACCTTCCTGTTCGTCACTCACGACCAGATCGAGGCAATGTCGATGGGCGACAAGGTCGGCGTGCTCAACCACGGCCGCATCATCCAGACCGGCACGCCGCACGAGATCTACAACAATCCGCGCGACACCTATGTAGCGAGCTTCGTCGGCTCGCCGCCGATGAACCTCATCGACGGCAGGCTGGTGAACGGCCGCGCGGTGATGGCGCCATTGAATTTCGAACTGCCCTTTGCGGGGGCGGCCAAGACTTTTGCGGGGGCAGGGGCGCGTGCGACGACTGACGGTCGCCCGCTGGTCTTCGGCATCCGTCCGGAGGACGTCTATCTGGAGAGCGGCGCACCGGTCGAGGCACGCGTCCATGATGTCGAGAACCATGGCGTGGAGAAGATCCTGACGCTCCGCGTCGGCGACACCTTGTTGCGCGCCACGGTGCCGGCCAGGACCGATGTCGCGATCGAGCAACCGGTGCGCTTTGCCTGGAACCCCGACAAGGTGGTGCTGTTCGACAAGGGCAGTGGTGTCAGCTTGCGCCACGCGTCATAGGGCGCGGCTATTTCGGCAGATAGGTCTCGTATGGCGTGTCGTTGATCAACAGGATCACGCATTCCGTCTGCGAGAGGCAGGCGTCGTCATGCATCTCATTGGCCTTCTGGGTCCAGTAGGATCCAGGTGGCAGTTCGACCTTGGTTGCTTCACCGCCTTCCATCTGCCAATGCGCCCAAAGACCCTGGATGACCGCGGCACGATAGTCGGCGGTGTGCGCGTGAATAGGAGCGCGCCAGTTGCCCGGAACTTTCAGCAATGTTCCGGCAGGGCCCTTGGACCTTTCGCCCCACAACGGTCCGAGGCGCTGCGGCTGGTCAGGAGCCTCGGCGACGTAAGGGATCTTGCCTGCCGGTAGATAGCTGTCCTCGAGGGCAAAGGCGCGTCCGGGAACGACCGACAGGGCGGCAAGCGCGAGCGGTGCGAAATGATTGGCCATGGGATTTCCTCCACGGCCAGACTATCCGCCGGAAGCCGGCCGGCAATGACGCTGCGTCCAAAAGACTTGGCAATTCCTCCAGCCGAGAAGGATTGGAGCGATTTGGCTGCCTGACGTCAGGACGGCTCGTCGCCGGCACCAATGTGGCGCAGATGGCTCGGCGCCACACCCATCACCCGCTTGAAGGCGCGGCTGAAGGATGCTTCCGAATCATAGCCCAGTTTCGCCGCCGCCACCGATACCCTCATGCCATCCCGGGCCAACCATTGCCTAGCCTGGTGCATGCGCACGCGCAGCACATATTTGGCCGGTGTCTCTCCGACCACCGTGGCGAAGCGCTGGGCAAAGGCGGAGCGCGAGGCTCCCATCGTCCGCGCCAGCGCCTCGACGCTCCAATCGCGATCCGGCTGCAGGTGGATGGTTGCCAGCACCTTGCCGACGTCGGGATTGCGGACGGCGGCGATCCAGCCGGTCGCATCGCCACAGCCGTTCTCCACCCAGGAGCGGATGATCGTGGCGGCGAGCACATCGGCAAGGCGGGCAAGAATCCCGCCGGAGCCGACCCGGTCCATCGTCACCTCGCCGGCCATCGCGTCGAGCAGATGCTGGATACCCGGCGCGTTCGCCATCAGCTTATGCGCCTGCATCAGGTTGGGCATCATGTCGAGCAGCGGGTGCGAACCATCGAGATTGAAATGCATGCTGCCGCAAAACAGCAAGGTCTTGGGGCCGCCACACTCGTTGGAGACGTCGTAGATATTCTCGCACACCGGTTCGATCGTGTAGCGGCCGATCGGCACCGGGGGCACGCCGGGCGCGCTGGCCAGGACATGCTCGTCGCCGCGCGGGATCAGAAGCGCGTCACCCACGGAGAGTTCGATCCACTCCTTGGCCGGCGAGAACAGCCAGCAACCCTGCTGGCCGATGAAATGAAACCGCGCCGCCTTCTGTGCGGGAAAGGAAACGGCCCAGGGCTCGCCCAGCACGCAGCGGCCATAGTCGACGCCGTCGAGCCGTAACCCGCGCAGCATGTCGGTCAGCGGATCGCCAGAAGTCGGCTGTGTCATTTTGGACGAATTGTAATTCATTCTGGTGTTTCTAGCATGGAAACTCCAGCTCGTCACTCCCATGTTGCATTGCAGCCAATGCTGCGCTGCAAACAAACCGACGACTGGCCGCATAGCCAAGCCATGACGGCAAGGCATGTAACGGGTGGAGCCCGGGCCGGTCATTTTCTATGTGGCGCCGCAAACAGATCGGAGACTGACCATGGCCGAACCCGCGACGGGCGTCATCGACGCTGCCCTATTGAACCCCGCAGATCAGGAAGAGCGAACGGAGCCGGCATGGGGCGCCGTGGTCTCGCTCGCCCTTGGCGTATTCGGTCTGGTCACCGCCGAATTCCTGCCCGCCAGCCTTTTGACGCCGATGGCGCGCGATCTCGGCGTAAGCGAAGGCGTGGCCGGGCAGGCGGTGACGGCAACCGCCATCGTCGGCGCCATCGCCGCTCCCACCATGGCCATCATCACAAGGCGCATGGACCGCAGGCTGGTGATGTGGATGCTGACGGTGTTCCTCATCCTGTCCAACCTTCTTGCCACCTTTGCCTCGTCGCTGCCCATGCTTCTGCTTGCCCGAGTCGTGCTCGGCGTGGCCCTCGGCGGCTTCTGGGCGATGTCGGCGGCCATGGCGCTGCGGCTGGTTCCGATGCGGCTGATGCCGCGCGCCATGTCGATCATCCTCACCGGCGTGTCGCTGGCCACCGTCACCGCGGCTCCTGTCGGCGCCTATGTCGGCGACGTCTGGGGCTGGCGCACGGCATTCATGATCGCGACCATCGTCGGGGCGCTGGCGCTGCTGGTGCAATTGGCCACCATTCCGAAGCTGCCGCCGGTGGGCGTCGCGAGCTTCCGCACCTTGCTCGAAGTGCTGGAGCGACCGTCGATCAGGGTTGCCTTGCTGGTCGTGCTGCTGGTCGCCTCCGGGCACTTTGCCGGCTTCACCTATGTCCGTCCCTTCCTCGAGAAGGTGCCGGTGCTCGACATCGAGACGATCTCGCTGGTGCTGCTGGCCTACGGCATAGGCGGTTTCTTCGGCAACATCGCTGGCGGCATCCTGGCTGAGCGCAACCTCAAGGCCGCGGTGGCACTGGCGCCCTTGCTGATTGCATTGGCGGCCGCCTCGATGCTGATCCTTGGCGCTTCGCCCATGATCGCCGCCGCCGCCGTCGCGGCCTGGGGCTTTGCCTTCGGCGCGGTGCCGGTCGGGCTGCAGAGCTGGCTGGTGCGGGCAGCGCCCGACCAGGCTGAAAGCGCCGGCGGACTGATGGTGGCGACCTTCCAGGTCGCGATTGCCATGGGCGCCGTCTTCGGCGGCCTGCTGGTCGACCATGCCGGCGTCGCCAGCGCCTTTGCCTATTGCGGCGCGGCGACGTTGCTGGCAGCGATCGTGGTGTTCCTGCGCGGCCCGAAGCAGGCCGAATAGCCTCTCCCAACAGCCACGCAACGGCCCGAGAACCACTGCGGTTTTCGGGCCGTCGTTATTTTGAGGCCGCGTTGAACGAATAGTGGTCGACGGGGTCCTGGGAAGCTTAGACTGCCCGCCCGTCGAACTCGAAGATCGACAAGGCGGACGGGTCGAGACCGGTGACGCAATTGACGTTGACGTAGGCGCTTCGTTCGCCGCCTTCGCTGGTGTCTTCGGCAAAGGGATGGATGCCGCAGGATCGGCAGAAGCGGTGCGCTATTTTCGCCCCGCCGAATGTGTAGCGGCCCAGGTCATCGCCCCAGGCGACGAGGGTAAGCTTGTCATGTGGCACGGCCCATAGCAGCGCACCCTTGCGGGCGCAGATCGAGCAATTGCAGCGCACGACGCCCTCAAGCTCGCCCTCCACCTCGAACGCAACCTTGCCGCAGTGGCAACTGCCCTTGTACAGCATCAGTATCTTCCTATCGCTGGCAGGTGCAAAGGCACGCTGGCCGGGTTATCCCTTCGGCAGGCCTGGCGGCTGCTTGCCCCAAGGGCGTTCTATCCTGGCGGAGTCCGACATCGACATGCAATCAATCCGCGACCATCTCGAAATCATCCTGTCACGTCTTGCCAACCGTGCGGCCGACGAGAAGGTCTATACGAAGCTTTATGCCGAAGCCGCACGGGCCGCGGCTGACGCCAGCGATGCCCGCAGCCGAGCCGGCGTGACGCTTGGCCCGCTCGACGGCACCATTGTCTCGATCAAGGATCTGTTCGATGTCGCCGGCGAAGCGACCACGGCCGGTTCGCTGATGCGCAGGACCGCTGCGCCGGCTCAGCGCGACGCCGCCATCGTCGGCCGGTTGCGCCAGGCCGGCGCGGTTATCATCGGCAAGACCAACATGACCGAATTCGCCTTCACCGCGATCGGCGACAACATGCACTACGGCACGCCCGGCAATGCCGTCGATGCCAGCCGCATTCCAGGCGGGTCGTCGTCCGGCGCCGGCGTGTCTGTGGGCGAGGGGACGAGCGAAATCTCGATCGGCTCGGACACCGGGGGTTCGATCCGCATTCCAGCATCCTTGAACGGTGTCGTCGGTTTCAAGCCGACGGCGCGGCGTGTGCCGCTTTCTGGCGCCTTTCCGCTTTCGGGCACGTTGGACTCGGTCGGGCCGCTTGCCCGAACCGTCTCGCAATGCGCCGCCGCCGACGCGGTGATGGCCGGCGAGGTGCGGAACGAATTGGCGGCCATTCCACTCGCCGGGCTTCGCATCGGCGTTCCGCGCGGCGTTCTCTTCGGCGACACGGAAGGCGAGATTGCCGCGGCCTTCGAGCATTGTCTCGGCAAGATAGGGTCGACTGGCGCACGCATTGCGGATCTGTCGATTGACGACATGATCGGGGATTTGCGCGTGGCCACCAAGCGCGGTTCCATCGCGGCGATGGAAGGCGCGGAAGTGCATGCCGACTGGCTGGCGGCAGGGGCGTCGGTGTCGGTCGACCCGCATGTCAGCGGGCCATTGTCGCGGGCGGCGCTGCTGCCGACGCCGGTCTATATCAGGGCGCTCCGCCGCCGTGCCGCGCTGGCCGCCGCCATGGATGAGCGGCTGGCGTCGATCGATGTGCTGGCTTTACCGACCACGCCGGTGACGGCGCCGACCATCGCTTCCCTGGCTGAGGATGCCGAACTGCGTGATCGTATCGAAGGCCTGCTTTTGCGCAACACGCAGGTCGCCAACCAATTCGACCTCTGCGCGATCTCGCTGCCGATGCCGGGAACATCGCTGTCAATGGGGTTGATGCTGGTGGCGCGCAAAGGCCATGACAATCGTTTGCTGAGGATCGCCGCTGAAGTGGAGAGGCTGCTGGCTGGTTGATCGGCGTGAGTCGCAGCGACGGATCAGTGCGATGAACAGTGCTTGCGTTCGCCGTCCTTGGCGGTGCGCACGATACGGGTCGCGACCAGCCAGGGCAGGCTGTAGTTCTTGCCGGTGATGGTCTGCGTGCGCTGTTCGATCGAGCCCCTGACCACGATCTTTCCGCTATAAAGCACGTCAGACTGATCGGTTATCGCCTTGTCGGCCTGCGGCAATCCGCTGGTGTCGATCGACACATCCTTGATGATCGTGCCGGAGACAAGATCGCGCGCGCTGCCCGATGGACAGGGTGCCTTGAAGCAGCGCATTCCGTTGTCGCAATAGACATAGCTGCTCTCGGCTGCCGCGTATGCCGGCAAGATGCTGACAGAGGAAGTTGCGGCAATCAGAACTGCAAGGCGAAGACAGGACATCGCCTAAACGTCGCGGAGAATTGGGGCGAAACCGCGATGCTATATCTGCGCCGGAAACCGCCGCCGGTAATGATCGACCACTTCCGGATTGCGCAGATTGACCGGCAGTTTGCCCGCCAGCACCAGCAAGGCTTCGCCCGCCGCGCCGACGCCCATGCGCATCATCGATTCCTCGGTGATCCCCGCCATATGCGGGGTGATGATGACATTGTCGAAGCCGAAATAGGGATGATTTGGTGGCAGCGGCTGCGTCGAGAAAACGTCGAGCGCGGCCCCGCCGATGCGGCATTCCCGCAAGGCGTCGATCAGCGCGTCATCATCGACGACCGGCCCGCGCGACACGTTGATCAGCAATGCGTTGGGTTTCATGCGGGCGATGCGCTCTCGGCTGATCAGGCCGCGCGTCTCCGGGGTCAGCGGACAGCAGAGCACGACGATGTCGCTCTGCTCGACCAGCGCGTCGATCGACAGGAAGCCGACTTTTTCCGGCGCCGGCTGCATGCTGCGCGTCGTTGCCACCACTCTCAGGTCGAAGCCGTGCGCGGCGATATGGCCGACGGCTTGCCCGACGGCGCCGAGACCAACGATGCCGATGGTCTTGCCGGCGAGTTCGATGTTGGAGTTGGCATGCTCGCGTCCGGCAAGCCAACCCTTGGCGCGCAGGTCGCGGTCGACCCTGCGGAACTGCCGCAGCAGTGCAAGCGCGGTGAACATGACATGCTCGGCGACCGAGCGGGCATTGACCGCCGGCACGTTGGCCACGAGCACGCCGGCTGCCGCGGCCGCTTCCATCGGGATCATGTCGAGCCCGGCGCCATGGCGGATCGCGGCCCTAAGCTTCCAGGCGCCCTCGAACAATGCCGGCGGCAGTGGCGCGCGCACGATGACGATATCGGCGTCCTTGGCCTCCCTGGTCAAGGTGGCGGCATCGAGCGCGGAGGCGATGACGAGCTGACCAGCGCCCGCCAGCCTGGCCGAGGCGCGCGGGTGCAGCGGATGCGTCGACAGGATCTTTGGCATGGTCTGGGTCACGGTCAGGCCTTTTCGAGCGCCGCGCCCGCGGGCAAAGCCGCCATGCCACCTTCGATCAGGCCTTTCCAGTAGCTTTCCGCGCCTTGCAGATGGGCGCTCATCAGCGCCTGGGCGAGATTGCCGTCGCGGCGCAGCAGCGCCTCGTAGATCTGCACATGCTCGGCATGCGAACGCACGCTGCGTTCGGGATCGTTGAAATAGATCGGCAGGCGCTGCTCGCCCATCAGGTAGTAGACGCTGCAGATGTTGTGGAAAACGCTGTTCTTGGTGGCGCGCACGATTTCGAGGTGGAATTCGCGGTCCTCCTTGGCAAGGCCTTCGCCTGCGGCGATGCGTTCCTCGGAGGCCTTGAGGATCTCGCGCAGGCGCTCGAAATTCTCTTCGGTGGCGCGCGAACAGGCAAGCTCGGCGGCCTTGATCTCATGGATCTTGCGCAACTCGACCGTCTCATAGATCTGCAGGGGATCGAGCGGCAGGCCGGCGCGTGCAAACAGCGCCAGCGCCTCGACGCTCGCCTGTTTGGTGTCGATGTAGATGCCCGATTTGGCGCGGCGCTCGACGATGCGCATGGCTTCGAGGATGGCGAGCGCTTCGCGGATCTGGCCGCGGCTGACGCCGAAATGCTCAGCCAATTCGCGTTCGGAAGGCGTGCGGCCGCTCTCCTTGTCCGAGTGGGAGAACAGATAGGCGGCGAGTTCCGCTAGAAGGTTCTTTTCTTTCATAATCAATTGCGTTGCGCGTGCGCCTCCAGGAATCGCTCAGAAATGGTGAATCCCAATCCGGGCTTTTCCGGGATCGCTATCATACCGTCCTTGGCTTCGACAGTCTCTTCGACCAGATCGTGGATCATCGGGTTGGCGCCGAGCGAATATTCGACCGTGAAACTCGAAGGCGACGCCGCGCAGACATGCAGCCCGGCGAAGAAGCATGGCGCGCCGGCCCATAGATGCGGTGCAAAACGCAGGTTGAAGGCGCTGGCAATGGTGCCGATCTTCATCGCCTCGCTGATGCCGCCGCAGAAGGCCGGGTCCGGCTGGAAGATGTCGGCGGCCTTGAGCACGGCGAGATCGCGGAAGGCATAGCGCGTCGCCTCGCTTTCGCCGGTGGCGATCGGAACCGCGCCGGTGGCTCGCACCTCTGCCATGCCCGGCTTGTCGTCGGCGATCACAGGCTCCTCGAACCAGGCGAGATCGAGATCGCCGACCAGATGGATGAAGCGCTTGGCCTCGGCCACCGTATAGGTGCCGTGGGCATCGACCATCAACTCGACGTCGGGGCCGAGCGCCTGGCGCGCGGCGCGCACGCGGGCGGCGGAGATGTGTGCCGCTCCATCCATGGCGCCGACCCGCATCTTCAGCGCCTTGAAGCCGCCCTTGGCGGCGTAGGATTTCAATTGCTCGCCGATGGCATCGGCCGACGCCCAGCCGCCGGAGGCATAGGCCTGCATGCGATCGGCCTTGCGGCCGCCGAGCAACCGCCAGACCGGCTGTCCCAGCGACTTGCCCAGGATGTCCCAGAGCGCGATGTCGACGGCACTGATGGCGGCGACGCTCATGCCGCGCCTCGCCAATTGCGGCATGGCGTGGCCGGCATGAGCGGCGGTCTCATGGCGTACGCCGTTGTAGAGCATCTCCCAGATGACGCCGATGTCGGCCGGATCTCGGCCGATCAACTGCGGCCCGACCTCGTGGTTCAGCATGTGGACGAGGGCGCCGTAGCTGCCGGCACTGCCGGCTGCGTTCTTGCCTTCGCCCCAGCCGACCAGCCCGTCATCGGTTTCGATGCGCAGGATGGCGGCGTCGAAGGTCGTCACCTGGCCGAAGTCGCTGCGGTGCTGCCTCGCGGCTTCGATCGGGACGCGGACCCACCAGGCCTGGACTGTCTTGATGCGCATATTCTTCCCCAGCCCTGCCGCCGGCCAGGGCGGAAGGGCAAATTCCCAGAGGCAATCGACTACTTGATCAGCGGCAGCAGCGTTTCGGCGGTGATGCGCATCTGGTCGGTGTAGAATTTTTCGGTGAGCACGCTGGAGCCATGATCCTGGATGAACTTCAGCTGCTCGGGCGAGATATCGACCGGGTGGCGCTCGACCATTTCGGGATAGGGTGCTGCCGGTGTGCGATCGACCGGGGCGACGAACTCATTGGTCAGCGCGCCGTCATAGCCGACTTCCTTCAGGGTCCCGACGATCCTTGGCCAGTCGATCTGGCCGAGGCCGGCGGCAAAGCGGTTGTTGTCGGCGACATGGAAGTCGAACAGGCGCTTTCCGACCTGCCGGATGGCGTCATGGACGTTAAATTCCTCCATGTGGATATGATACGCGTCAAGGCAGACGCCGCATTCGGGGCTGACCGCATCAGCCAGCGCCAGCGCCTGGGCGCCGCGGTTGAAGAGATAGGTTTCGAAGCGGTTGAGCGGTTCGACGGCAATCTTGACGCCGACCTTCTTGGCGTGGGTGAAACATTCCCGGGTCGCGTCGACCACCCACTTCCACTCCTCTTCCTCGGTGCCGTCCGGCACCACCTTGCCGACGGTTGCCGGAACCAGCGTGATGATCTCGCCGTCGAGTTCGCTGACCATCGTCAGCACATCCTTGACGTATTGCACGGAGCGCTCGCGCTGGCCCTGGTTCCTGGCGGCGAGGTTGCGTTCACCCAGCATCAAGGTCACCGCGCCCCAGCAGCGGATGCCATGCTCCTTCAGCAGCGCCCGCGTCTCCTTGGTCTTGTACTGCGCGGGCTCGCCGGAAATCTCGATCGACTCATAGCCGAATTTCTTGATGCGCTTGAGCGTCGTCTCGAGGGGTTCCGCGCGCATCCAGTTGTGCGTCGAGAGATGCATGGTCTGTCCTTCCCAGATTCGTCCGTATGGTTTGCCTGCGACATGCATCGCCGAAAGACGACGCAAGGGTTCCTCCCCAAGGCATCCCCAGCCTTTTCTTGCAAACTGGTTCGACCAATTGGGCCTGAAAAGAGGTCTACAGCAAATTCTTCGAGACGGCAACAACTGTGGCGGCGCAACTTCCATGGTGGATTAGTTTGTTGATTACATTGCGATATGTGCCGTTATTTTGCGTGTTCGGCGAGCCTTTTCGGCGCATTCCGAGACTTGACCAAATTGCCTTATTTGGTCATACCAGAATGGCAGTGTCGGCAGAGTGTCCGACGCGAAAAGACCAAAGTGACTGGCCCTGCTCCCCTCAGGCGCTATGCTTGGTCGTGACAAAACGAGGAGGATGCCGATGCCGACGACAATGAAGGGCCCTGGACTGTTTCTGGCGCAGTTCGCGGGCGATGCAGCACCGTTCAATTCGCTGGCGTCGATCACCAAATGGGCCGCCGGTCTCGGCTACAAGGGCGTGCAGATCCCGACCTGGGACGCGCGCTTGTTCGACCTCGAGAAGGCGGCGTCTTCCAAGGCCTATTGCGATGAGGTGAAGGGCATCTGCACCGATGCGGGCGTCGAGATCACCGAATTGTCGACGCATCTGCAGGGGCAACTGGTGGCGGTGCATCCGGCCTATGACGCGCAGATGGATGGGTTTGCGCCGCCATCGGTACACAACAACCCAAAGGCGCGGCAGGAATGGGCCGTCGAACAGATGAAGTTCGGTGCCAAGGCGTCGCGCAATCTCGGGCTGAATGCCTCGGTGTCGTTCACCGGCTCGCTGGCTTTCCCTTACCTCTATCCCTTCCCGCAGCGGCCCGCCGGTCTGATCGAGGAAGCCTTCGGCGAACTCGGCAAACGCTGGAAGCCGATCCTCGACACCTATGAGGACAATGGTGTCGATGTCGGCTACGAAATCCATCCCTCGGAGGACGTGTTCGACGGGGCGACCTTCGAGATGTTCCTCGACGCGGTCGGCTGCCACAAGCGCTGCAACATCAACTACGACCCTTCGCACTTCCTGCTGCAGCAGCTCGACTATCTCGAATTCATCGACATCTATCACGAGCGTATCAAGGCCTTCCACGTCAAGGACGCTGAGTTCAATCCAACCGGACGGCAGGGCGTGTACTCCGGGTACCAGAGCTGGACGAACCGCGCTGGTCGTTTCCGTTCGCTCGGTGATGGGCAAGTGGATTTCGGCGGCATCTTCTCCAAGCTGACGCAGTACAATTACGATTCCTGGGCGGTGCTGGAATGGGAATGCTGCCTGAAGCATCCGGAGGACGGTGCGGCCGAAGGGGCGCCCTTCATCCAGCACCACATCATCCGGGTAACGGAGAAGGCATTCGACGATTTCGCCGCCGGCACCACGGACAAGAAGCTGCTGCGCGCCATGATGGGAATTTGACACCGCTTTCGCTTCCCCTCGGGGGAGGGGCATCTCATACGAGGGAGAAAAACATGGTTGGCGCATCGAAGTCGGAAACGGGAGGCGGCCCGATCCGCTACGGCATGGTTGGCGGCGGACAAGGCGCCTTCATCGGTGCGGTGCACCGGATCGCGGCACGCATGGACAATGATTTCGTGCTGGTCGCGGGCGCCCTGTCGTCCGACCCGGCACGTGCGAAAGCCTCGGCCGCCGAACTTGGGCTCGATCCCTCACGCAGCTATGCGTCCTACGCCGAAATGGCCAAGGCCGAGGCGAAGCGCCCGGATGGCATCGAGGCGGTGGCCATCGTCACCCCCAACAACGTGCATGTGCCGGCGGCCAAGGCTTTCCTGGAGGCAGGCATCCACGTCATCTGCGACAAGCCGCTGGCGACCACGCTGGCCGAAGCCAAGAAGCTCGCGGCGATAGTCGAGAAGACCGGCAAGGTGTTCGTACTCACCCACAATTACACCGCCTACCCGATGGTGCGGCAGGCCCGCGAGATGGTGGCCAAGGGCGTCCTCGGCGACATCCGCATCGTGCAGTCGGAGTATCCGCAGGACTGGCTGACCGAGGACCTCGCCGCCACCGGCCAGAAGCAGGCTTCATGGCGGGGCGACCCCAAGCAGGCGGGTGCCGGCGGTGCGCTCGGGGATATCGGCACCCATGCTTACAACCTCGCCCGCTTCGTCTGCGGGCTCGAACTCGACTCCCTGTCGGCCGATCTCGATGCCTTCGTGCCGGGCAGGCTGCTCGACGACAACGTCAATGTCATGCTGCGTTTCAAGCCGACGGGAAAAACGCATCCGGCCAAGGGCATGATCTGGGCAAGCCAGGTGGCGCCCGGTCATGAGAACGGCCTGAAGCTGCGCATCTACGGTTCGAAGGGCGGGCTGGAATGGGTGCAGGCCGATCCCAACTATCTCTGGTACACGCCGTTCGGCCAGCCGAAACAATTGATCACCCGCAACGGCGCCGGTGCGCTGCCGGTGGCAGGCCGTGTCAGCCGCGTTCCCTCAGGCCATCCCGAGGGCTATCTCGAAGGTTTCGCCAACATCTATCAAGAAGCAGCACGCGCCATCCGCGCGGCACGCAAGAAGGGCGGCAAGCCGGCAAAGGATGTCGTCTTCCCGACCATCCAGGACGGCGTCGAAGGCATGGCTTTCATCGAAGCCTGTGTGAAGTCTTCGAAGAAGAATGGGGCGTGGACCAAGCTATAAGGGGCGCCTAGCCAGCGGGAATGGGGAGGGGTCGATGAAAATCGGCATGTGCATGTTCTTGTGGACGACGGCGGTATCGAAGAAGCACGAGCCGTTGCTTCGCGACATCAAGGCAACCGGCTTCGACGGTGTCGAGATCCCGATCTTCGCCGGCACGCCGGACGACTACAGGAAACTGGGCGAGTTGCTCGACCGTATCGGGCTGGAGCGGACCGCTGTTTCAGCGATGGGCGATCCGGCGATGAACCTGATTGCGGCCGATGCGGCAACGCGCAAGGCTGGCGTCGATTACATGAAATGGGCCATCGATTGCGCCGATGCGCTTGGCGCCAGCACGCTGAGCGGACCGCTGCATTCGACGCTTGGCGCCTTTTCCGGGTCCGGGCCGACCGCCGCCGAGAAAAAGCGCTCGATCGCCTCGCAGCGCGCCATCGGCGACCATGCCGGCAAGCGGAACATCACCATCGGGCTCGAGGCGCTGAACCGCTTCGAATGCTATCTCCTCAACACCATGGCCGACCTGTCGGAGCATATCGACGCCATCGACCGGCCGCACATCAAGGCGATGTACGACACGTTCCACGCCAATATCGAGGAAGCTGACCCGATCGGCGCCTATACGAAGCACCGCAGGAATATCGTTCATATCCACATATCGGAGAACGATCGCGGCGTGCCGGGACGCGGCAACATTCCGTGGAAAGAAACCTTCGCGGCGATCCGCAAGAGCGGCTACGACGACTGGCTGACCATCGAGGCGTTCGGGCGCTCGCTCAAGGATTTGGCCGCGGCGACGAAAGTGTGGCGCGATTTTTCCGAAACGCCGGAAGCGGTTTATCGCGAAGGGTATAGGCATATCAAGAACGGGTGGAAGAAGGCGGGATAGGAAGCCGATCACGTTGCGGCGGCGATCCTTCGCGCCCCCCTTGTGCAACCGGCAACATAGGTAACAGTTCAAACTGACGACATGAGTAACACAATTCTCGTTTCGTTCATGTCTGTTGCTGCTGGGGCTGTGGGTCCGGCCCACGGCCCTTTCGCTTTGGTTTTCGTAGTTCATCGCTCCGATAGGCAATGGTACCGAGCACGATCGGACCATAGCTGACGGTCCAACAGCCCTCGGATTCAACCAGACCGACCGGCTCACCGGCCAAAGCCGCATTGATGTAGACGAACTTGCCATCGAGCTTGATCTCTCCATTGCGACGGACGCGCCGCACGTCCTGGTCGCTATATTCCGGCTCACGCAGGACACCGTCGAACCGGCGTGCTGAAACCCGGTAGCGCTCGGCCGGCGTGGCATTGTCGAGCGCTTGGTGAGGGCGTTCCTCGTTGTACATCCGCTGGAAGTGGCGCAATCGCTTGAGCTGCTCGCGCATGCTGTGTGCCGGCGGGTCGGCTACGTCCTGCAACAAAGTGAGATGCATGCGTTCATGGCGGCCGTTCTGCTGCGGCTTGCCGTGGGCAATGCGTTCGGGTGTAACGCCCGCCTTGATCAGCTTCACCGACAGCTTCGACAGTCCACCAGCGCCGCACGACGCAAAGGGCGAGCCGTTATCCGAGCGCATGTAATGGGGCAGCCCGAACTCGCGGAAAGCCGCATCAAGCACCGGCCAGACATGGTCCGTGTCCGTGTGGGGCAGTGCCTGGCAGCGCAGGAGATAGCGGCTATGAGCGTCGGTCACCGTCAACGGTTCACACCGCTTGCCGTCACCGGTCAAGAACCAGCCCTTGAAGTCGATGCACCAGACATCGTTGGCGGCTTCACAATGGGCAAAGGGCGCACTCGATGGCGGGCTGCGACGGCGCAACCGGCGCTTCACCGTCAGCCCCTCGCGATCGAACAGCTCTCCGATCGTGCTCGCCACCGGCCAAGCCGTTTTGGGCGCGCCTCGTTCCAGATAGGCACGCACCTTCACCGGCCCCCAGCTTGGATGCGCGCGCCGCACCCCAAGGCAGCGCTCGGCAATGGCCGGTGCAATCGCTTGCGGATGATGTAGCGGAGCTCGCGAACGGTCGAGCAGGCCGCCAACCCCTTCTTCTTCAAAGCGGGCCAGCCACTTGTAACCAACCCGACGGCTCACATCGAACCGCCGGCAGATCGCCGCAAACGATTCCTCGCCATTCTCAACCGCCACCATAAAGCGCATCCGCTCTTCCACCGCACAGGTCTCCGTCCATCCCATCGGCAAGGTCCTCCTCGCCGAACAGTTGACCTGTTACCCATGTCGCCGGTCTACTCTGTTACCCATGTAGCCGGTCAGGACCCCCTCTGTCTCTCCCCCACGAGGGAGAGATTGGCAGCTTCGCGGCCGTCGCTTTCTTGCAACGCTGGTGATTGGCGAAAGCACGGATGACATCCGATCTCCCCCCTCGTGGGGGAGATGCCCGGCAGGGCAGAGGGGGGCGCTGTCCCGCCGGCCTCTCGCCTCATCTGCACCACAGGACGAATCAACCCTGCTTGGCCTGGATCCTGTTGTAGTCGTGGATCGTCCGGCTCAGCCTGCGGCGCAGGAAGTTGGATATGTTGTCGAAGATGAAGACGACGAGCAGGATCAAAAGCACCATGTAGAAGACGTTGGCCCAGTTGGAGTTGGTGCGCATGGCTTCCCACAGTTTCAGGCCGATGCCGCCGGCGCCGACGGCGCCGATGATGGTGGCGCCGCGGGTGTTGGATTCCCACTGGTAGAGCGTCTGGCTGATGAAAATCGGGATCACTTCGGGCATCACGCCGTAGCGCTGCACCAGGAGGCCGTTGGCGCCGGTCGAAAGCACTCCCTCACGTGGCTTGTCGTCGATGTTCTCCAGACCTTCCGAATAGACTTTACCGAGGGTGCCGATCTCGGTGAAGAAGATCGCGGCACTGCCGGCCAGCGGTCCGGGGCCGAAGGCGCGGGTGAAGAACAGCGCCCAGATCAGCATGTCGACCGAGCGCATGAAATCGAAGAAGCGCTTGAGCACCTGGCCGAGCACGCCGCTCGGCGTGATGTTGCGCGCCGCGAAGAAGGCCAGCGGGAAGGCGACGATGCCGCCGAGCAGCGTGCCGAGGAACGCCATGACGATGGTTTGCAAGAGCTTCGTCCAGACATCGCCGTGCTGCCACTGGGCGTTGTTCCAGATGTTGTCGCCGGCCAGCGCGAGATTAGAGGTCCCCGGTTTCAGCTCAGGCCCCGATACGATCAGCGCGATCACTTCCCCCGCCGATTTGCCGAAGAAGGGCGAGCGTGTGTCGAAGACGAAGTTCGCCCAGCCGAGGAAGCGCTTGCGCACCTTGACCCGGTCGACGGTGACGCGCACCTCGCCGACGAAGCCCATCTTGGCGACGATCTCATCGTCATGAACCGTCATCCAGTCGGGCACCAGGCCCGAGACTACAGGCTTGCCGCTGGTCAGGGCCACCGGCACTGTCTGTCCATGAGCGACAATCGTCGCATAGGTCTTGTCGAAGGTGATGGATTTGGCCTGGCCGTCGATCCGCACGGTGAAGGAACCGTCGGCATTCCTGATCACCCAATCCGGATTTGGATTGTCGCCCAACGCCGAGAAACGTGGGTATTTGGGCGTGATCTCCGGCTGGTCGAGACGGAATTCCGGCTGCAAATCGTAGCTGATCCACTGCGTCAGGAAGAGTGGCAGCCGCTCCCAGTGCGATTCCCGCAACACCTGCGGCAGGCTGAAGAACCACAAGGCATAGACCAGATAGAGGAGAGTGCCAACGAACAGGAGCAGCGGACCGAAGCGCTTGTAGGCCGGGTGCTGGAACACCTGCGGGTGGCGCGCCTCGATCGACAGAATCTCCTCGGGGGTCATGGTCGCCATGATTTACGCCCCCATCATAAAGGCTTGTTCGCCGACCAGCTTGCGGCGAAGCCAGGCGGAAAACTGGTCGATGATGAAGATGGTGGTGAACAGCAGCAGAACCAGCGCCAGCGTCTTGGCGCCGAAGCCCCGTGAGATGGAGAGCTTCAATTCCTCGCCCATGCCGCCGCCGCCGACGGCGCCAATGATGGTCGAGGCCCGCACGTTGATCTCGACCCGCAGCAGCGTATGGGAAACGAAATTGGGCAACACCTGGGGCAGGTCGGCGAAGCGCACCCGCTCGAACCAGTTGGCGCCGACCGCCGTCAGGCCTTCCTCGGCCCGCATGTCGATGTTCTCGTTGATCTCGTAGAACAGCTTGCCGAGCGCGCCGATCGAATGCAGGCCGATGGCGATGATGGCAGCGATCGGACCTGTCGAGACGATGGCTGCGAAGAGGCCGGCGATGACGATTTCGGGAAAGGCGCGCAGCAATTCCATGAAGCGCTTGACCACCAGCCTCAGTGCCGGATGGGGCGTCAGGTTGCGCGCCGCGATGAAGGAAAAAGGCACCGCGAAGATGAAGCCGATGAAGGTCGAGACCAGCGCCACGTTCACCGTGGTCAGCATCAGCTCGAAATATTCGGGGACGTAGAAACCGCCCCACACATAGACGCGGCCAAGCGGGAAGTTGAATTCCTGGGTGCCGGTATCATGCGGCGAGGCGATGTCGAACAGCGCCCGCCAGACGTCGTTCCAGTCCTTCGGGACCAGCCAACTCAGGAAATCCAGTATGTGCGGCAGCCGGTCGAAGAAATGCCCGGCATTGGCTTCGTCGGCGAACCACATGCTGGAGAGCATCGCGGCAAGCAGCAGTCCGACGCCGAGCACGGTATAGAACCGGCGCAGCGACGTCTGGCGTCGCCATGCATCGGCCGTCTGGTGGGTGGCGCCGGAGGGGGTTGTCACGGAAAGGGTCATGATCGGAGATGCAAAAAGGGGCGGTACTTCGAAGTACCGCCCCTTTGCAATTTCGCCGTTAGCCGCCGATGGCTGCCTTACGGGCTTCGACGATGACCTTGTAGAAGTCCGGCTTCACCGGAACGTAGCCGGTGAAGTCGCCGCCTTCGACGCCTTCGAAGCAAGCCTTGTCCTTCTTGGGCAGATCGGTGAAGAAGGCGGCCAGCTTGGCGGTCATGTCGTCGCCTATCGCGGTGCGCACGACGAGCGGGCCGTTCGGGATCAGGCCCGAGCGCCAGACTTCGACGAAGTCGTTGGGGTCGACGGCGCCCTTGGCGACTTCCTTGTGGAAGGTGCCGGAGGTGTAGCCGTTCTTGAAGTCGCCGATGCCCGAGGAATCGTCGACTGAGACATCAACCTTGCCGTCGCGCAGGGCGAGGATGTTGTTCTCGTGGCCGCCGTTGAACTGGGTCGAGGCGAAGAAGGCCTCGTTCGAGGCGCCGGTGGTCTTCGGAATCTGGGTCAGCGGGATCAGGTAGCCGGACGTCGAATCCGGATCGGCATAGCCGAGCTTCTTGCCCTTGGCCGACTTGATGTCGGTGATCCCGGAGGTCTTCAGCGCCAGGCCGATAGAATAATAGCCGGTGGCGCCGTCGGTCTGCTTGGTGGTGAGGATCGGGGTAACCGCCTTCGGATCCTTGAGATAGACGCTGGCATAGCCGGAAGCGCCGAGTTCGGCGAAGTCGAGCGTGCCGCCGAGCAGGCCCTGGATGACGCCGTCATAGTCGGCGGCGGGGAACAGCGAAACCTTCTCGAAGCCGAATTCCGTCTTCAGGTGATCGGCCAGGCACTGGTAGTTGCGCAGCCGGTCGGTTTCGTTTTCGCCACCGAGAATGCCGACGCGAAATTCCTTCATGTCGGCGGCGTGGGCCATGCTGGTGGCCATGGCGAGCACCGAAACGGCACCGAAAACCATCTTCCTGAACATTGATATCTCTCCTGTAAGTTCCGGCCCCGCGCCGGCAGCGTTCTTGATCTTGACAAGTGCCCTTGACGCGGGCGGACGATCCAGGCTGCTCGCTATGCCCGTAATGGGCTCAGTATCCCGGAAATGCGGGTTCGAGCGGTCCGGCGGATGCGGCGATCTTCTGCTTGAAGGCTACGCTGGTGGAGGTGATGACCTCCGATATCTCGCCGCCATTGCTGTCGGCGCCGTAGACAAGACGCACGGCGTCGCGGTCGAGCTCTTCGGGCGGCCCGTCGAAGACGACCTTGCCGGCGGCCATGCCGATGACGCGGTTGCAATAGGTACGAGCGGTATCGAGCGTATGCAGGTTGGTGACGACGGTGATGCCTTCGCGCAGATTGATGTCCTGCAGCGAATCCATCACCACCTTGGCGTTGAGCGGGTCGAGCGAGGCGATCGGCTCGTCGGCGAGGATCACCCTGGGCTGCTGCATCATGGCGCGGGCGATGGCGACGCGCTGCTGCTGGCCGCCAGACAAGGTGCCGGCCGGCTGAAGTGCCGTACGGGCGATGTCGAGCCGCTCGAGCGCGGCGACCGCCTCTGCGCACTCGGCGCGCGAGAACATGCCGAGAAGGTTGGACAGGGTCGAGCGGTGGTTCAGTTTGCCGAGCAGCACGTTGGTCAGCACGTCGAGGCGCGGCACCAGGTTGAACTGCTGGAAGATCATGGCGCAATCGCGCTGCCAGCGCCGCAAGGGCGAGCCGCGCAACTGGGAAACCTCCGCGCCGTCAAAAAAAATCGACCCCTGGCTGGGATCGACAAGACGGTTGATCATGCGAAGAAGAGTCGACTTGCCGGCGCCCGAACGGCCAATGACGCCAACCATCTGCCCCTGCGGGATCGAGATGTTGACGTCACTGACGGCGGTGTTCTTGCCAAATCGTCGGCTGACGCCGCGGATTTCGAGCGTGGCAGAGCTTGCTGACATGGGCTGGTTCCAGTCCGGTCCATATTGATCGTCAGGCTCTCGCCTAACGCAGCCACATGAACCTGCCGTGTCGCCGGCATGTCAGTTTTGTTACGCTCCACAGATACGACGGTCGGCGTCCTGCTGGCGATCAGCCAAGCACCAGCAATTCCTCGAAATGTTTCATGTCGCGGAATGCGCAGAAGGCGGGGGCCTTGATCTCGATCACCGGAGCCTGCCGCGCGAAAAGCGCCAGGCAATCGTCGAACAGCGCCTGCCATGCGGCAGCGCTGTCGTCGGCGAGACGCTGGATCTGGTAGGCGAAGGTGATGTGAAAGACGTAATTGTCGTGGTCGGGGTGCCGGTAGCCGAACGGCACAGTCAGAGCATCGCGCCATGCACGTATGATGCGCATGTCCTCGTCGGTCGCGCCGGCAACGGTGAGGCCGGTCGGCACGATCTCGAGCACCTTGATGTTGAACGGGCCGGCGCCCTCGAAACCCTTGAGGCGCTCCAGATAGAGCCGGGTCATGGCGTCGATGCTGGTGTCGAGCGGGACGTCCCGCGGCCAGTAAGGCAACCGGCGGCGATATTCGATGACGCCCTGGAACAGCGTCATGTGCAGGCTGGAGACCGGCGTGAAGGCGAGGCGATCGGCGTCCGGCATTGCCATCATCCGATTGCGTACAGTGAGCACCACCGCTTCGGATGGCGAGCCGCTGACCAGATGGCTGACGACGGTGTTGCCGGGCTCGAGGAGAAAGTTGCCCGACGCGTCGTAGCGCGTGCCGAGATGCGTCGGCGGCGACGGATTGGAGCCGGCAAAGAATCCGGCGAGCGAGGGCCTGACAGTTTCGAGCATGGCGATCTCCTTGGGAGATGGCGTCCTGTCCGAATCTTATGTCAGGGATATGAACAGGCTCGCTCTATGACGATGATGTGAGGGCTCTGTCTCTTTGCCTGACGCAACCGGTTCCCAGTTTTCCTGGAATTGCGCTATCCTTCGTATTTCTCCAGGAACGCCTCGGCCGACAAATCCCGAAAATCGTCGAGCGAAGCGCGTAGCCTGGCATGGTCCCAGTCCCACCAGGCCAGTGCCTGGTAGCGCTCGGCGGTGCGGCGGTCGAAGCGCTCGCGGATCGGCTTGGCCGGCACGCCGGCGACGATGGTGTAGGGCGCGACGTCCCTCGAGACGACCGCGCCAGCGCCAACCGCGGCACCATCACCGACGGTGACGCCGGGCAGGACGGTCGAGCCGTGGCCGAGCCAGGTGTCGTGGCCTATGGTGACGCGCTTGGCGCGACGCTGAGCGAAGAATTCGCTCTCATGCTCAGCGTCGTCCCAATAGTCCGACGCGCGGTAAGTGAAGTGGTGCAGCGTCGGCCGCCATGTCGGATGGTTGGTGGCGTTGAGGCGCACGCTGGCCGCGATGTTGGCGAATTTGCCGATCGTCGCACACCAGACGGCGCAGTCCTGCATCATGTAGGAATAATCGCCGAGCTCGCTTTCCGAAACCCGGCTGCGGTCGGCGATCTCGGTCCAGCGGCCGAGCGTCGAGTTGTGCACCTCCGCCGTCGGGTGGACCAGCGGCGTCTCCGACAATTTCCTGGTCATGCGGCGAGCTTTCCCGGCGCGAAGGCGGTAACGTCGATGACGCGGTCGGCCACCGCCTCGCGCACTTCGTGGTCATGGAAGATGCCGAGCAAGGCGACGCCTGCCGCCTTCTTGGCGGCGATGAGTTCGATCACCACGTCGCGGTTGGTCGCGTCGAGCGATGCGGTCGGCTCGTCGAGCAGCAGGATCGGATGTTCGGTGATGAAACCGCGCGCGATGTTGACGCGCTGCTGCTCGCCGCCGGAGAAGGTTGCCGGCGGCAGCATCCAGAGCTTTTCCGGCAGATTGAGCTGGGCCAGCAAGGCGCGTGCCCTGGCTCGGGCCGCCTCGCGCTCCTCGCCGCGTTCAACCAATGGTTCTGCGACGACATCGAGAGCGGAGACGCGCGGCACGGTGCGCAGGAACTGACTGACATAGCCGATCGTTTGCCGGCGAACGGAAAGCACCGTGCGCGGGCTGGCATGGGCAAGGTCGATCAGCCCGTCCTCGTGCATGACGATGATCTGGCCCTCGTCGACGGCGTAGTTGCCATAGAGCATCTTCAGGATCGAGCTCTTGCCGGCGCCGGACGGGCCGCCGAGAACGGTGCATTCACCCGCCTTGATCGAGAACGAGACACCCGCGACGACAGGCAATTTGATGCCGTCGCGCAGATGCATGGTGAAGCTTTTCGCCACGTCGGAGACAACGAGAGGGGTCGGCATCAGAAGGTTCTCCAACCGTCAATCGTCGGCGTGACAGCGCCCCCCTCTGCCTTGCCAGGCATCTCCCCCTCAAGGGGGGAGATCGGCTGTCGCATTCGTCGTCGCCAATCTGCTGCATTGTAGAATAGGCGGGACATGGAAACTGCCAATCTCCCCCCTTGAGGGGGAGATGGCCGGCAGGCCAGAGGGGGGTGTTCAAGCGCCATCGTCAAACCTGTAGGATCGAGGAAACCAGCAATTGCGTGTAGGGCGCGCGCGGGTCGTCGAGCACGCGGTCGGTGAGGCCGCTTTCGACGACGCGACCGTCCTTCATCACCATCATGCGCTGCGACAGAAGCCGCGCCACGGCGAGGTCGTGGGTGACGACGATGGCGGCAAGGCCAAGGTCGGTGACCAGACCGCGCAGGAGGTCGAGCAGGCGCGCCTGCACGGAAACATCGAGGCCGCCGGTGGGCTCGTCCATGAACACCAGCCGTGGCCCGGTGACGAGATTGCGGGCGATCTGCAGGCGCTGGCGCATGCCGCCGGAAAAGGCACGGGGTTCGTCGTCGATGCGGTCTTCCTCGATCTCGACGCGCGACAGCCAGTCGACGGCCGTGGCGCGGATCTTGCCGTAATGGCGGTCGCCGACCGCCATCAGGCGCTCGCCGACATTGGCGCCGGCCGACACGGTCATGCGCAGCCCATCGGCCGGGTTCTGATGGACAAAACCCCAGTCGGTGCGCATCAGGAAGCGGCGCTCGGCCTCGCTCATGCGGTAGAGCTCGCGGAACTGGCCGTCGCGCATGCGGTAGCTGGCGGTGCCGGAAGAGGGCAGCAGCCGCGTCGACAGGCAGTTGAGCAGCGTCGTCTTGCCGGAGCCGGATTCACCGACGACCGCCAGAACCTCGCCCGGCCACAGGTCGAAGGAGACGTTGTCGCAGCCGACGCGCGAGCCGTAGAATTTCGACAGCGCCGAGACGCGCAACAGCGGTTCGTCGGTCATTGCGCCGGCTCCATGTTTCCTGGGGCAAGATCGGTTTCGGGGGCAAGGTGGCCGCGATGGCCCTCTTCACGCCGCTTCTCGCAATAATCGGTGTCGGAGCAGACGAACATATGGCCGCCATGGTCGTCGAGGATGACCTCGTCGAGATAGACATTCTCGGCCGCGCACAGCGCGCAGGGCTGGTCGAAAGTCTGCACCTCGAACGGATGATCCTCGAAGTCGAGGCTGACCACATCGGTGAAGGGCGGCACCGCGTAGATGCGCTTTTCGCGGCCGGCGCCGAACAGTTGCAAGGCCGGCGAGCGGTGCATCTTGGGGTTGTCGAATTTCGGCGTCGGCGAAGGGTCCATCACATAGCGGCCCTCGACCTTGACCGGATAGGCATAGGTGGTGGCGATGCGGCCGTGCTTGGCGATGTCCTCGTAGAGCTTCACATGCATGAGACCGTATTCCTCCAGCGCATGCATTTTCCGCGTCTCGGTCTCGCGCGGCTCGAGGAAGCGCAGCGGTTCGGGAATCGGCACCTGGTAGACCAGCACCTGGCCAGCCGTCAGCGGCTGTTCAGGGATGCGGTGGCGGGTCTGGATGATGGTGGCAGTGGCGGTATCGGTGGTTACCGCGACATTGGCGACCTTCTTGAAGAAGGCGCGGATCGAGACCGCATTGGTAGTGTCGTCGGCGCCCTGGTCGATGACCTTCAGCACGTCATCGGGGCCGATGATCGATGCCGTGACCTGGACGCCGCCGGTGCCCCAGCCATAGGGCATCGGCATTTCGCGTGAGGCGAACGGCACCTGGTAGCCGGGGATGGCGATGCCCTTGAGGATCGCCCGGCGGATCATCCGCTTGGTCTGCTCGTCGAGATAGGCGAAGTTGTAGGTGGCGATGTCGGTCGGTTGCGCAGTCATTCCGCTGCCTCCTTCTTTTCTTCCGCCTTTGCTGGATTTTCGCGGGCCTCATACTCGGCGCGCATGCGGCGCACGAGGTCGAGCTCGGCCTGGAAGTCGACATAGTGCGGCAGCTTCAAATGCTCGACGAAGCCGGTCGCCTGGACATTGTCGGAATGCGAGATGACGAACTCCTCGTCCTGCGCGGCGGCGACGATGTCCTCGCCGAGTTCCGAGGCGCGCAGGGCGCGGTCGCAGAGCGCCATGGCCATCGCCTTACGTTCGCTCTGGCCGAAGACGAGGCCGTAGCCGCGGGTGAATTGCGGCGGCGCCTTGGCCGAGCCCTTGAACTGGTTGACCATCTGGCATTCGGTGACCCGCACCGTGCCGAGCGGCACGGCGAAAGGCAGTTCGGGCACGTCGAGTTCCAGCTCGACCTCGCCGATGCGGATCTCGCCGACGAAGGGATGGTTGCGGGCATAGCCGCGCTGCGTGGAATAGCCGAGCGCCAACAGAAAACCCTCGTCACCGCGCGACAGCGCCTGCAGGCGGATGTCGCGCGCCACCGGGAATTCCAGCGGCTCACGGGTGATGTCGCCGGGAATGTGGTCCTGCGGCATGTCGCCATCGGGCTCGATCAGGCCTTCGCGAGCAAGGATGGCCGAGACACGCGGCATGGCATCGGCCTCGCCGGCGCGCTGCAACGGTTCGGCGACATCGGCGCCGGCGGCAAGCTCCGGGTCGAGCAGGCGGTGGGTGTAGTCGAAAGTCGGACCAAGCAGCTGGCCGCCAGGCAGGTCCTTGTAGGTCGCCGAGACGCGCCGTTCGACCAGCATCGCGCTGGTGTCGATCGGGCTGGTGTAACCGAAGCGCGGCAAGGTGGTGCGGTAGGCGCGCACCAGGAAGATCGCCTCGATCATGTCGCCGCGGGCCTGGACGATAGCTAGCGCGGCGAGTTCACGGTCATAGAGCGAGCCTTCGCTCATCACCCTGTCGACGCCGAGCGCCAGTTGTTCGACAATCTGGTCAAGGCGCAGCGCCGGCACCGAGCGGTCGCCGCGCCGGCGGTCGGCAAGCAGGCTGTGAGCGTTGGCAATGGCGGCTTCGCCACCTTTTACCGCGACATACATCTTCAAGCCTCCATCGTCTTGATGCGCGTCGTGCGCGGCAGGCAGGCTATGCCGTCCGATGTGGCGAGGATGATGTCGACGCCACGAGGAAAGCGCTTGTTGTTTTGCTTCCACTGCTCGACGAAATGGCGCGGCATCTGGGCCGGTGCGATCGTGGCGCTGGTTTCGATGCCGGGGCCTTCCAGCAACAGCGGGGCCCCTGAAGCGAGGTCGCCGACCTGCAGGATCAGCGTCGTCGATCGGTCGGGATAATCCTGCGTGCCCTGCGAAAAACCGTCGAGCGCCATCATCTCGGCGGGCATGGCAATGAACGCGAAATGCGCGTCGGCCGACGTATTGGCCAGCGGCGCGCCCGTGTGGAAGCCAAGCCAGGAGCCGATCGCCGCGGATGCATGCAGTGCCGGGTCGAGCCAGAGCGGCGTGTCGTTGTCGCACAGCGCCAGGGCAATGGCGCCTGATGTTGCCGAAAGCGGCGCCGGCGGGCGGGCCAGCGCCGGCAACGGCTGGACGCTGCCAGGCCGCGCCATGGCACCCATGACGGCCCGAAACATGGCCTGGGCGTTGAAGACCGGATCGGCGAAACCGCCTTCGATCGATTGCGCAGCGATATCCATCAATCTTCTCCGCGAACCATGGTGAAGAAATCCACCTTCGTTGCCGCCGTCTCGGCGCGGCGTTTTTCGTGGGCAGCGGTCAGAGCCGACCGCAAGGGTGCAATGAGCCCGGTCTCGACCTCGGTGCGGCGGGCAGGGTCCTGCCAGAGCGCGTCGGCGATGGCTGCCAGCTTCGCCTTCTGCTTGTCGCGGCCAAGCGCGTAGCAATGGCCGACCTGCCCGGATGGCAGCCGGACGGTAGCGCGAGTGACGGTCGCTTCGCCGACATTGAAGGGCGCGCCGCCGCCGCCGATGCGGCCACGCAGGGTGACCAGGCCGGTCTCGGGGCCGCGCAGCAATTCGGCTTGCGAAGGCAGGCCGGCCTCGTTCCAGAGCCGCACGATGTCGTCGCCGCTCGATTGCGCCAGCGTCGCCATGGCGGCCTTGCGCTCGGCCTGGTCGCGGGCTTCCTGTCCTCGCATCGCCAACTTTCCTCTTCGCTAAATTTGTCTATTGATATAGACAACTATACAAATTATACATTTTACCTAACGCGAGTCCATGACGGGTGCGTGACAGGCCGGGGGGCAAAAACATGATCGGGCAGCAGGTGGCCGACAGCATCGAACGGCGCAGCGGCGTCTCACTGTGGCGACAGATCGCCGATAGGATCCTGCAAGCGATTGCCACCGGCGATTTCGCCGAGAATGCCGCGCTGCCGCCCGAGGTCGCGCTGGCCGAGCGCTACGGCGTCAACCGTCACACCGTACGCAGCGCCATATCGGCGCTCGTGCAGGAGGGCGTATTGCGGGCCGAGCAGGGACGCGGCACCTTCGTCTTGTCGCGCAAGCGGCTGTCCTATCCGATCGGCGCGCGGACACGCTTTTCGACTGGCCTGCAGGGGCAGACATCGGAACGGCACATCGTGCTGCTCTCCTCATCGAACGAGCCCGCCAGCCAGCGCGTTGCCGAAGGGCTCGGGTTGGCCCGGGGTGCCGAGATGATACGGCTGGAGACACGCGGCGAGGCCGACGGGCGGCCGGTGTCGCGCGCCGCCGTCTGGTTCGAGGGGAGGCGCTTTGCCGGCATCGACAAGGCGATGGCGCAGACCGGATCGATCACCGCGTCCCTGGCCCGTTTCGGTATAGACGATTATCTCAGGCAGTCGACGGTGCTGTCGGCGCGCCATGCGGACGCCGCCGATCTTGCCGACCTCGACCTGCAGCCGGGCGCCATCGTGCTGGTCACGGTGGCGGTCAACGTCACGCCTGACGGCCAGCCGATCCAGTTTTCCGAATCTCGCTTCCCTGCCGAGCGAGTGGAGCTGAAGCTATCGGCGCTGTAAGGCTATCCGATCTCGATCACGGCCTTGATCAGGCCCGACTTTTCGTGCGCCCAGCGTGCGAGATCCCCTGGCGTATCGGCCAGCGTGGTGCGGTGGGTGACGAGCTTGGCTAGCGGCACGGCCCCATTGCGGATCGAGGCGGCGACATGATCGAAGTCGGCGCGCAACGCATTGCGGCTGCCGATCAATGTCATTTCGCGCTTGTGGAACTCAGGGTCGGAAAAGACGATGTCGTCCTTGACGACGCTGACCAGCACCAGCGTGCCGCCATGCGCGACATGGGCGAAGGCCGATTGCACCGACCGGGTGTTGCCGGTGGCATCGAAGACCGCGTCGAAGCCTTCGCCGTCGGTCGCATCACGCACCAGATCTGACACGGGTGCTTGCGAGCCGTCGAGAATCGAAAAGCCGAGCTCACTCGCGGCGAAGGCCAGTCTTTCGCTGCTCATGTCGAGAAGTGTCACGTCGAGCCCGGCAATGCGTGCGAAGATGGCGGTGCCAAGCCCAATCGGACCGGCGCCGATGACCAGCGCGCGTCCACCGGGCTCGGAACGCGCGCGGCGCACGGCATGCGCGCCGATGGCCAGGAATTCGACGGCGGCGGCGTCGGCGAGCGACAGCCCGTTTGTGGGATAAAGGTTCTGCGCCGGCACCAGGATCCGTTCGCACATGGCGCCGTCGCGATGCACGCCGAGCACTTCGATCCTGACACAGCAATTTGGCTTGCCGTGCCGGCAGGCAATGCATTTGCCGCAGGAGAGATAGGGGTTGATGATCACCGGTTCGCCGACCGCAAGACCGACTCCTTCGCCAACTTCGACGACGGTGCCGGAGACTTCGTGGCCCATGATGCGGGGATAGGCGAGGAACGGGTGCTTGCCCTCGAAGATGTGATAGTCGGTGCCGCAGATGCCGACATGGCTGACCGCGACCAGCGCCCAGCCGGGAGGCGGCGAGCCGGGAGCAGGGCGGTCTTCCAGGATAAGCTCACCTGGCGAGCGGCAGACGACGGCTTTCATGCTTCAATCCACTCTGTCACGAAATCGCCGGCCCGTTTCCGACAGGGCCGGCGATCGATTTTGGTTTGTCGCTACTTGCCGCCGCGGCGACGCAGGCCATCGAAATAGACGATGACGATGATCAGCACGCCGGTGATGACACGCTGCCAGAAGGCGTTGACGTTGAGCAGGTTGGCGCCGTTGTTGATGGTCGCCAGGATGAAGGCGCCGAGCAGTGGCCCGTGTACCGAGCCGACCGCGCCGAACAGTGAGGTGCCCCCGATCACCGACGAGGCGATCGCCTGCAGTTCCCATCCTTCGGCCTGGGTCGGATTGCCGATGCCGATGCGCGAAGCCAAGAGCACGCCGACGAACGCCGCGCAGAGACCCGACAGCGTGTAGGCCATGAAGATGGTGCGTTGGACATTGACGCCGGACAGGCGCGAGGCCTCGGCGTTCGACCCGACCGAGAACAGGTACCGGCCCCAGCGGCTGTGATGCAGGAAGACATAGGCGGGTATGCCGACCAGCAGCACCATCCAGAACAGATTGGGGATGCCGACGAAGGAGTTGCGCGAGAATTCCTGGAAAGCATCGTTGTTGATCGAAATCGAATTGCCGTTGGTCATCAAAAGGCCAATGCCGCGCAGCGACGTCAGGGTCGCCAGCGTGATGATAAAGGGCGGCAGGCCCATCTTGACGATGCCAAAACCATGGAAGAGGCCGATGGCGACGCCGACCAGCAGGGTGAGCAGGATGGCGAGGAAGACCGGGACGCCGGCATTGATCGACATCGCGGCGATGACGGTTGCGAAGCCGACCACCGCGCCGACGGACAGATCGATGCCGCCGGTGATGATGACAAAGGTCTGGCCGACAGCCAAAATTGCGATCATCGAACCCTGACGCAGCAGATTCGAGATGTTGTTGGCCGACGCGAAGCTCGATGTGGATAACGACAGGATGACCCACAGCAGCACCAGCAGCGCCAGCAGCGTCAGTCCGAACAGGGCGTTGTAATTGCGCTTCGGTTTTTCGGCAGGAATCGCCTCGGTGCTCATGTCTTTCCTCCCAGCTTTTCTTGTTTCTCGGCGAGCGCCTGTGTGAGAATGTCCTCGTGATCGGCGGTGTGGAACCCGTGGGTGGCCACCAGCTTGCCGCGGCGGAACACGTGCAGCGTGTCAGCCAGTTCATAGACTTCCGGCAAATAGGACGAGATCAGGATGATGCCGGCGCCCTTCGACAAGAGCGCGCTAAACAGGCGGTAGATCTCCGCCTTGGTGCCGACATCGACGCCGACCGTCGGCTCGTCGAAGATGAACAGCTTGGCGCCGTGGGCCAGCCATTTGCCGATGACGATCTTCTGCTGATTGCCGCCGGAAAGGCTGGAAGCCAACGCATGGCGCGTCGGCGTCTTGATCCTGAGACCAGCGATCTGGCGGTCGGCCTCGGCCTTCTCTTTGGCGTTCGAGATCAACAGATTGCTCGAGATGCGTTTGTAGATCGGCAGGTTGAGATTGAGGCCGACCGGCAAATTGAGGCAGAGGCCCTGGTCGCGGCGGCTTTCCGGCGCCAGCGCCATGCCGAGCTTGATCGCGTCATGCTCGGAGTTGATCTGGACATCCTTGCCTTCCCACAGGATCTGGCCGGCCGACTTCTTGTGCCGGCCGTAGAGCGTGGTGACGAATTCGCTGCGCCCGGCGCCGATCAGGCCGTAGAGCCCGACGATCTCGCCGGCACGGACCGTCATCGACACGTTTTCGAAGCCCTTGCCCGAGAGGTTTCTGACCTCGACGATCGCGGCGCCCGGAGTGAAATGCTCCTTGTGGTAGATCTGTTCGATCGAACGGTTGATCATCAGCTTGACGAGTTCGGCGTCATTGGTCTCGCTGATGTTCCTGGTGCCGACCAGCGTGCCGTCGCGCAGCACCGAAACACGATCGGCGAGCTCGAACACTTCCTCCATCCGGTGACTGATGTAGATGATCGTCACGCCCTCGGACTTCAGGCGCCGGATCAGAGTGAAGAGTTGGTCGGCCTCCTTGCGGGTCAGGTAGGCGGTCGGCTCGTCGAAGATCAGGAATTTGGTGCCGCGCACGGTGGCGCGGGCGGCGGCGATCAGCTGTTGCTGGCCGATGGTCAGATCGCCCAATGTGACATGCGCCGGCAAGTCGAAGCCGAGATCGTCAATGATCTTCTGCGCCTCGTTGACCATGGCGCGCTGCTGCAGGATGCCGAAGCGCGAATTCTCCTCGCCGAGGAACATGTTGGCGGCCACGGTGAGGTGACGGCAGAGCACGACCTCCTGGTGAACGGCATTGATGCCGAGCGCCATCGCCTCATGTGGGGTCGCCAGTGCAGCCGGTCGGCCCTCCCAGATCACCTCTCCGGAGGTGCGCGGCATGACGCCGGTCAAAAGCTTGATGAGTGTGGATTTGCCGGCGCCGTTCTCGCCGACGATGGCGTGGATCTCGCCTGCCTTGAAGGCAAGGTCCACCGGCTTCAAGGCGTGAGTGCCGGGATAGCGCTTTTCCAACCCGCGCAATTCGAGGATGGTCCCGCCGGGCTCCAGCGCGGGAGCCGGATGCAGTTCGTGCGCCGTCGGCGTCATGGCGATCCTCCCAGATTGGCCTCGCGGCAGGCACCCGGCGAGGCTGTGATTGTCTTTTCAAACAGCCTAGCCAAAGCCGGCCGATTGCCAAGCCGCTTGTGGCGGCGGATGTTTCCGGGGCACGACGCCCCGGAAACGGTTTTGAACACGGGTTGCTCAGAGCTTCGGGTTGAGCAGCGCGTCGATCTTGGGATCCTTCATATTGGCCTTGGTCACCAGATTGGCGCCGGTGTCGACATTGGCCTCGACCTTCTCGCCCTTCGAGGCGGCAAGCGCGGTCTTGATGCCGTCATAGCCCATCCGGTACGGATCCTGGACGACGAGGCCGGAAATGACGCCGTCATTGAGGAACTTGATCAGCTTCTCGTCGCTGTCGAAGCCGATCAGCCCGACCTTCCCGGCAAGTTTGTTCTCGGCGATCGCCTGACCGACGCCTTGCGCCATGATCAGGTTCGACGCGAAGATGCCCTTCAGGTCCGGATTGGCGGTGATCAGGTCGGTCGCGATGTTGAGGCCGGTGGTGGCCTGGCCGTCGGCGTATTTGTCGGCGATCAGTTCGAGGCCGGGATACTTGGCCTTGAGCTGTTCCTTGAAGCCCTGCGCGCGCTGTTCGAGCGAGCCGGCCCCGGGGAGCGCGGTGATAAGCGCAACCTTGCCCTCGACCTTGCCGCCGTTGGCGGCGCCGATCGCGGCGGCCAGACCGTCAGCGGCGACGCGGCCGCCCTGCACGTTGTCGGTGGTCAGGAACGATGTGAAGGCCTTGGAGTCGGCGCCCGAGTCGATGCCGATGACCTTGACCTTGGTCGCGGCTTCGTCGATCGGCTTGCCGAGCGCCTTGGCTTCGGTCGGTGCGATGACGACGGCGGCCGGGTTGCCGGCGACGGCGTTCTCGAGGATGGAGATCTGGCCGTTGACGTCGGTCTCAGCCTGGGCGCCGAGTTCCGGCACGTTGACGCCGAGGTCCTTGCCGGCCTTGCGGGCGCCGGCCAGAACGATCTGCCAGTAGAAGGACGTGGTATCCTTGACGATGATCGGAATGGTCACGTCCGCCGCCGAAACCGGTGCGGTATGCATGACGCCGGCGAGCATCGAGGCTGCCGCCAGGGCCATGACGGCGCGGCGGTTGAGAATGCTGGTCACGAATTTCATGGGATCCTCCCTAAGTCGCCTGGTGAACGTTACGGAAGCTCGGTTCGGATAGGCGTGGCCCAAACAGAACTTTATCAATAAAAAACAGTTGCACTGTTTTGATAGTGCATCGTTCCGGCCGATGCAAGCGGTGTTTCCAGTCAGTCCTCCCAAAGGCCTGACAACGATTCACCTACCGGCGCGGCTCCTCTCCAGTCTTAGTCAGGCGCTCCCGTTTCCGTTCTACGGAAGGATGGAATATTAATTCCATACAGCAGTCAACATGGAATGTTCATTCTCTTCTGAGGTCGCAACATTGTGAAGCCGACCCGCGACCCTGTGCACATTGCGACGGTGCGCGCTTCAAGACAGTTCCTGCGCCACCGTGTAGGGACGATACTTGGCATATTCCGTCTCCGGCACGTCGATATCGAGCAGCTCGAGATTGCGCGTCAGGTTCGCCAATTTTGCCGTGCCGGTCAGCACGGTGGCGACTGTTGGCTCGTGCAAAGGAAACTGGAACGCGGCCGCTGCCAACGGATAACCGCCTTCACCGGCGATCTTCTCCATGGCGTCGACACGGCCGAGAACGTCGCGGCTGGCGGGTTGGTAGTCGAAATGCGCGCCCTGCACCGGTCCGGTCGCCAATATGCCCGAGTTGAAAACGCCGCCGATGACCAGCGACGTCTGTTGCGCACGGCACAGCGGCAGCAGTTCGGCTTCCGCGCTTCGGTCGAGCAAGGAATAACGGCTGGCGAGCAGGATGCAGTCGAGCGGCGCCCGGCGCATCACGTCGAGGCAGATCTGGACTTCGTTGACGCCGAGCCCGTAGGCCGAAATCGTGCCGGCCCGCTTAAGCTCCTCGAGCGCCGTGAGCCCGCCGTCCATCAACTGGCGAAAGTGCAGTTTGGTCTTCTCGACACCATGCGTGTAAACGCCGATGTCGTGCACATACAGGATGTCTATCCTGTTTAGCCCAAGCCGCGCATAGCTGAAGTCGACCGACCGCATGATGCCGTCATAGGAATAGTCGTACTCGAGCGCGAAGGGTAGCGGATCGACATAGGAATGGTCCGGCACCTGGTCTTCCGGCACCGGGCGGAACAGGCGGCCGACCTTGGTCGACAGCACGTAGGAATCGCGTGGCTTGTAGCGCAGGAAATCGCCGAAGCGACGCTCCGATAGGCCGAAACCGTAGAAGGGCGCGGTGTCGAAATAGCGCAGGCCGGCTTCCCACGCGCCTTGCAGCGTTTCCATCGCCGCTTCGCGCGAACAGGCCCGGTAGAGGCCGCCGATCGCAGCACCGCCGAAGCTGATCTCGGTGACCTCCAGTGCCGTCTGGCCGATGCGGCGTCCTTTCATGCATAACCTCCCCGTGGCCGACCGTTGTGCGGCTCGGCAAGTTTACCAGACATGCGTCGAAAACTAGAGCGTCGCGCCGAGATGCCAGGGCACGAACTCGTTGTCGCCGTAGCCAAAATCCTCGCTCTTGGTCTTGCGGCCTGAAGCCGTCTCGACGATCAGTTCGAAGATCTCGCGGCCCATGCCGGCAATGGTCTTTTCGCCGGAGGCGATGACGCCGCAATTGACGTCCATGTCCTCTTCCATCTGGTGATACATGGTCGAGTTGGTGGCGACCTTGATCGAGGGTGTCGGCCGGCAGCCGAAGCAGGAACCGCGACCGGTGGTGAAGACGATGACATTGGCGCCGCCCGCGACCTGACCGGTAGCCGAGACCGGGTCGTAACCGGGCGTGTCCATGAACACCAGCCCGTTGCCGGTGACCTTTTCGGCATAGCCGAACACGCCGTTGAGCGGCGTCTGGCC
Source organism: Mesorhizobium sp. ESP7-2 (assembly GCF_020164715.1). NCBI lineage: Bacteria > Pseudomonadati > Pseudomonadota > Alphaproteobacteria > Hyphomicrobiales > Phyllobacteriaceae > Mesorhizobium > Mesorhizobium sp. ESP7-2. The sequence continues at coordinate 173,790 of NZ_JAIUGQ010000005.1, read as the reverse complement.
GCCCTTGGCGACCGCACCGAGCGACTTTTCCAGGATGGTGGTGAGGCCGCCGCGCTTGTTGCCGGGCGACGGGTTGTTGTCGATCGAGGCGCCATGCTTGGCGACGTGATCTTCCCACCATTTCACATAGCCATCGAGTTTCTTGGCGATCTCGGGGCTTGCGGCGCGATAGGCGAGCAGGTGCTCGGCGCCGTAGATTTCCGTCGTCTCGGAAAGGATGCCGATGCCGCCGACGCCGGCCAGGATGTCGACGGCCGCGCCCAGCGCCGGATTGGCCGTGATGCCCGACATGCCGTCGGAGCCGCCGCATTGCAGGCCGACGACGATCTCGCTGACCGGAATCGGCTCGCGCTTCAACTGGCCGACTTCCTCGGCGATCTCGGCCAGCACGCCCATCGCTTTTTCCACCGATTTGCGCGACCCGCCGGCATCCTGGATGTTGAAGTGGCGCTTGCCGGCGGCGGCACCCTTCTGGCCGTAGAGGGTAAGCTGGTTGACCTCGCAGCCGAGGCCGACCATCAGCACGCCGCCGAAATTCGGGTGGCGGGCATAGCCGGCCAAGGTCCGGTGCAGCACCATCATGCCGTCGCCTGTGGCGCTCATGCCGCAACCCTGGCCATGGACGATCGGCACGAAGCCATCGATGCCGGGATATTTCGGCAGCAAGGTCCGGTTGGCGGTGTCGGCGATCGAATGGCAGACGGTGGCCGAGCAATTGACGCTGGCGATGATGCCGATGAAGTTGCGCGTGCCGGCGCGGCCATCGGCGCGGCGATAGCCCATGAAGGTGCGGGCGCGGTCGGCCTCCGTCGCATGCTCGGCCTCGCTCGGCGGCACCACCGGCAGCCGGCCGGCCTCGAAGACCAGATTGTGCGAATGGACATGCTCGCCCGGCGCGATGTCCTGTGTGGCGCGGCCGATCGCCTGGGCGTATTTGACCACGGCTTCACCCGTGGCAATCGGCTTGATCGCCACCTTGTGGCCAGGCTCGATGACGGCGGCAGCGAGCGCGTCGCCCGGCAGCGCGGTGCCGATCTCGATACGGCCATTGGCGACGGCGACGTTGTCGGCGGGAGACAGAAGGATGGTGTTCGAGACGTTCACGGGCGTTTCCTGGGTGATCCTGGGATGCGCGGATTGACACGCGCCTGTTAAGAGTTAATGTCTTTTATCGTGAAAAAACAGTTTTGCGTCAATTGTTTTTTCGCTGCGGTTCCGCCCTGGGCAAGTGGTGGCGCTGGAAACAATGAGCCGGACCCGGAGAAAGAGATTCCTGCTTTTCAGGGTTCTGGGAACGTCATATTGCGCTTCAAGCCGGCCGCTGCAAGCGCCGGCATGAATGGGTCAGGGGATGTCGAAGAGCAACAACGTCTACAAGGACGCCTACAACCGCTGCCTCAGGCTGCTCGACGAGACGCGCAGCCTGCCGTCGGAACCTGAGCTGGGTGTGCTGCTCGGCGTCAGCCGCACGACCGTGCGCAGCATCCTGGCGCGCATGGAGGAAACCGGGCTGATCGCCTGGAACAAGCGCGCCAAGACGGTGCTGCGCGACCCGCGTCCCGATGACTTCTTTCCCGAGGAAGAGACCGACACACTGGCTGAGATCATCGAGCGGTCGTTCATGCGCAGGCTGCTGGCCGGCGGCGCCGAGGCCGGCATGCAGATCAACGAGCTCGAACTGGCGCGCGAGATCGGCGTCGGCACCACCAGCGTGCGCGAGTTTCTGATCCGCTTCTCCCGTTTCGGCCTGATCGAAAAACGCCGCAACAGCCATTGGGTGCTGAAGGGTTTTACGCGGGCCTTCGCGCTGGAACTGACCGAGATCCGCGAAATGTTCGAATTGCGTTCGGCCGCCGCCTTCACCGCGCTGCCGCAGGACAGTCCGGTCTGGGATGATCTCGACCGGCTGGAGGAGGAACACCGCGTTCTGGCACGCGAGATCGCGACGCGCTTCAATGAGTTCTCGGAACTGGACGAGCGCCTCCACCGGCTCATCCATCGCGCCTCGCGCAACCGCTTCATCGTCGATTTCTACGACGTCATCGCCATGATCTTCCATTACCATTACCAGTGGAACAAGGCGCAGGAGCGCGAGCGCAACGAAGTCGCGATCGGCGAGCATCTCGCCTATATCGAGGCACTCAAGTCGCGCGACCTCGGCAAGGTCGATGCAGCCTGCCGCAAGCACCTGAAGTCGGCACGCCAGACATTGCTGACCTCGATCCCGGAAAGCCGGCCGTCCTTGAGTGCCGCGTTGCCGCAGCATTGAATTGCCGATTTTCGACCTGCCGCTCCCGTGATAGGTATCCTTTCAGGATTGCTTTAGAGGCAGATGGTTTGAACAGCCCGGGGAGACCGTGGAGCATACCGGTCGCGCTTGTCGCGGCCTATCTGCTGTTGCTCCAGTCTACACTTGGTGCGTTCGCTTTCAGCACCGGGCAGAGTGCCGCGCAACTCGATGCCTTCGGCAACGTCATCTGTACCCACGACGGCGCCACCCAGCTTCCCGGCGGCGACCAGCATCCATCCCATCTGCCGGCCTGCTGCACACTCGGCTGCAGCATGTTTTCTCCAACCTATGCGCCGCCGCCCGATGCCGGGCTTGCGCTTGCGTCCCTGTCCTTCGAGATCGTCGCCTTCGTCTTCCCGGCGACCACGCATCTCGACTTCGCCCGTGAACGGTCCCCGTCGAACCCGCGCGCGCCGCCACTGGCGGCTTGAGCCTGCTTGCTTGCGGAACCTTTCGCGAGCGTACTCATCCAAGATCAAACCATTCGTGACCGGCGACGGCGCGATCATCACGTCATGGAGCAATCATGTCCCATTCTTTCCGTATGTCGGCGGGCACTGTGTTCGGCCGCGCCCTGTCTCGCTTCAAAGCCGATCTCGGCATTGCGGCGTTAGCCCTAGCGCTTGTGTTCCTTGGCGCCCAGGCAGTCCTGGCGCATGAATTCAAGGTCGGCGATCTCGAAATCGAACATCCCTGGTCGCGCGCCACGCCGGCCGGCGCCAAGGTGGCCGGCGGCTATTTCACCATCCTCAACAAGGGCAGCGCCGCGGACCGGCTGCTCTCGATTACCTCCGACGTCTCCGAAAAGGCCGAGCTGCATCAAATGGGCGTCAAGGACGGCGTCATGACCATGCGGCCAGTTGACGGTGGCCTGGAAATCCCGGCAGGCGGCAAAGTTGCCCTGGCGCCCGGCGGCTATCATCTGATGTTCATCGGCCTGAAGCGGCAACCCAAACAGGGTGAAAAATTCGCCGCCACGCTGACCTTCGAGAAGGCCGGTACGGTCAGCGTCGAGTTCGCCGTCGAGGGCATGGGCGAAATGGGCGGCATGGACGACCACGCCAATTGATCGCGCCGATCCACGAATTTTGAGATCAGAGGGACCATCATGAACAAGTATCTTTTGGCGGCCGGCGCGTTTCTCGTACTGGGGACAAATGCCGCCTTGGCGCATATCACGCTCGAGACCCAGGAGGCGGCCGTCGGCTCGACCTACAAGGCTGTTCTGCGCGTGCCACATGGCTGCGACGGCAAGGCGACGACCGCCGTGCGCGTGCAGATGCCGGAAGGGGTGATCGCGGTGAAGCCGATGCCGAAGCCCGGCTGGACGCTGCAGACCAAGAAGGGCAAGTACGAAAAATCGTACCAGCTCTATGGCCAGGCGGTGGCCGACGGGGTGAAGGAAGTCGATTGGAGCGGCGGCAATCTGCCGGATGAATTCTACGACGAGTTCGTCTTCCGGGCCACGCTGACGGCGGATCTGCCCGTCGGCCAGAAGCTCTACTTCCCGGTGGTGCAGGAATGCGGCGATGCCGCCGCCCGCTGGATCGAGATTCCGGCGGCCGGACAGGATGAGGACGCGCTGGAGACCCCGGCGCCCGGCATCAAGCTCACGCCGAAGAAATGATTTTCTGGCGGCGCGCCCGGTCCGCAAGCTGCGCCGCCAACTCCATGGCGGCAGCATGAACGCGACATCGCCACTTCAAGGGCCTGCAAGGACCGGCAAGCGATTCGGCTGGGCCGGTGGGCTTTTCGCGATGGCCATGGCGCTCATCGTCATGGCTTCGACAAGCCAGGCTTTTGCCCATGCGGCGCTGATCAAGACCGACCCGGCCGACGGCGCCGTGCTGGCGCAGGCGCCGGCTCAGTTCTCGCTGACTTTCGGCGAGCCGGTCTCGCCGCTGGTGCTGACGCTGGTGACGCCCGACGGCACGCCGGTTCCGCTGACTTCCTTCCGCCTGAGCGACCAGACCGTCGAGATCGACAATCCGCGGGCGCTCAAATCCGGCACGCATGTGCTGAGCTGGCGTGTCATTTCCGCCGATGGCCATCCGGTCGGCGGCTCGTTCCTGTTTTCCATCGGCGCGCCAACGGAGCCGCCGGCCGTCTCCGAGGCGATCGACTGGCCGTTGCGGTCGGCGATCTGGATCGGCAAGGTTCTTCTCTATACGGGCCTTTTCCTAGGCATTGGCGGCGCTTTCGCCCTTGCCTGGCTGGCCGGGGATGGCCGTGCCGGTCAGCGCTTTGTCACGGCCGCGATCCTGTGCGGGCTGGTGGCGGCACCCTTGTCGCTCGGCTTGCAAGGTCTCGATGCGCTAGGGACGCCGCTCTCCCATCTGGCGCAGCCAGTGATCTGGCGCACCGGGCTCGGCACCAGCTTCGGCTGGACGGTGCTGATCGCCCTGATCGCGCTTGGGCTTGGCCTGCTGTCGCTGGCCGGACCGCGCGCGACCGCTAGGCCATTTTCTCTTGCGGCCCTCGCCGGCGTCGGCGTCGCGCTTGCCGCCAGTGGCCATGCCAGTGCGGCCGAACCGCAATGGCTGACACGGCCGCTGGTCTTCGTCCATGGCGTCGGCATCGCCTTCTGGGCCGGTGCTTTGGTGCCGCTCGGCCTCGCGCTGAAGCGTCAGGCGAACGGCGCCGTTGAATTCCTGCGCCGTTTCTCAGGGGCAATCCTGCCTGTGGTCGCCCTGCTTGCCGCGGCAGGCATCGTGTTGGCCGTGATCCAGGTGCAGACACCCTCGGCGCTGGTCGACACAGCCTATGGCCGGCTGCTGCTGCTGAAACTCGCGCTGCTGGTCTTTTTGTTCACGCTTGCCGGCGTCAATCGCTGGAAGCTCACCCCCTCGGCCGAGGCGGGAGCGACCGAGGTGCAACGCAGGCTCACCCGCTCGGTCGGCGTCGAAGTGCTGATCGTGCTGGCGATTTTCGGGGTCGCCGCGGGCTGGCGCTTCACGCCGCCACCACGGGCGCTGGCGATCGCGGCGGCCCAGCCGGTTTCGGTCCACATTCACGCGTTGCAGGCGATGGCCGATCTCAGCATCACGCCTGGTCATGCCGGGCCGGTCGCCGCCTCGATGATCATCATGACCGGCGATTTCGGGCCACTCGACGCCAAGGAAGTGACGCTGGTGCTGTCGAAACCCGATTCCGGCATCGAGCCGCTGAAGCGCGCGGCAACCAAGCCCGGCGACGGCAGCTGGCGTGTCGACAACCTCATCATCCCGGTTCCCGGCCGCTGGATGGCGCGCATAGACATCCTGGTCTCGGACTTCGACATGGTGAAGATCGAGGCGCCAATCGACATCAGGCCGTAACTCACGGATGTGATACCGTTGTCGGACGGGAAACGTCAGCGTGCGACTATAACACAATTCGGCGAGGCGGTTGACGCGGCCCGAAACGCTCGTCAATCATCGCCCACAAAACACGGCCTCAACAAAGCGATCCGGAAACAGGGAAGAAACGATGGAAAAAGCCGAAATCGGCCTGATCGGCCTTGGCACGATGGGCTCCAACCTGGCGCTGAACATCGCCGAGCACGGGCACCGCATCGCCGTCTTCAACCGCACAAGAGCACGCACCGATGCCTTCGTCGAGAATGCCGGTGCGCTCAGGGACATGGTCGTCCCCTGCTACAGCCTGGAGGAACTCGCGGCCGCGATCCGGCCGCCGCGCCCGATCATCATCATGGTGCTGGCCGGCAAGCCGGTGGACGAGCAGATCGAAGCGTTGCGCGGCGTGCTGTCCGCCAACGACATCGTCATCGATGCCGGCAATGCCAATTTCCGCGATACGATGCGGCGCTTCTCCGAACTGTCCGGCTCGGGCTTGACCTTCATCGGCATGGGTGTGTCCGGCGGCGAGGAGGGCGCGCGCCACGGACCGTCGATCATGGTCGGCGGCACGGAGGATTCGTGGAAGCGTGTCGAGAAGGTGCTGACCGCCATCTCCGCCAAGTTCAAGGACGAGCCCTGTGCCGCCTGGCTCGGCACCGATGGTGCCGGCCATTTCGTCAAGACCATCCACAACGGCATCGAATATGCCGACATGCAGATGATCGCCGAGATCTACGGCATCCTGCGTGATGGAATGGGCATGGGGCCGAAGGACATCGGCACGGTGTTTTCCAACTGGAACAAGGGCCGGCTCAACTCGTACCTGATCGAGATCACCGCCAAGGTGCTCGCAGCCGACGATCCGAAGACCGGCAAGCCGGTGGTCGATATCATCCTCGATCGCGCCGGCCAGAAGGGCACCGGCAAATGGTCCGTCATCGAGGCGCAGCAACTCGGCATTCCGGCGACCGCGATCGAGGCGGCGGTGGCGGCGCGCGTGCTGTCGTCGATCAAGGACGAGCGGCAGGCAGCCGAAAAAGCCTATGGCAATATCGGTGTGACGAAAATTTCCGGCGACAAGGACGCGCTGCTGAAAGACCTCGAACTGGCGCTGTTCGCCGGCAAGATATCAGCTTATGCGCAGGGCTTTGCCGTGATGGCCGGCGCCTCGAAGGAGTTCAACTGGAACCTGCCGATGCCGACCATCGCCAAGATCTGGCGCGCCGGCTGCATCATCCGCTCGCAGATGCTCGACACGATGGCCGAGGCCTTCGGCAGCGGCGGCGCTTCGACCAACTTGCTGATGGCGCCGGCTTTCATCAGCTTGATGAAGGAGGCGCATCCGTCGCTGCGGCGCATCGTGGCGAGGGCTTCCGAAGCCGGCGCGCCGGTGCCGGCGCTGTCTTCGGCGCTTGCCTATTTTGACAGCTACCGCCAGGGCCGCGGTACCTCGAACCTGATCCAGGCGCAGCGCGACTTCTTCGGTGCGCATGGTTTCGAGCGCATCGGCGAGCAGGGTGCGTTCCACGGGCCGTGGGGCAGCGGCGCGGCTGGCTAATCGCCGGAGGGCCGATAGGCCACGACGCCCTTCGGCTCGCTCAGGCTCTGCAGCGTGCCGGGCGAGGCACCGCCGATCCAGCCGAGCACCGAGCGGGCGAGTTCGGAGCCGGCCAGCCGGAAGTCTTCGTTGACGACCAGCAATTCATGCCTGAACAGATGCAGCAGTTCCGACGACTGCTTCGACACCACGTCGACGTCGCGGCCGAGCTTCAGGCCGGCATCCTCGATGCCGGCGACGATGGCGAGCGTCGCCGCCGCGGCGCTGCTGATGATACCGTCCGGCCTGATGTCGCGCCGCATCAGCTGCGCGGTCCTCATCCTGATCTGTTCGATCGAATGGTCGATCGAAACGGTGTTGAACGGCACCTCGCTGGCGCCGACTTCGCTCAGAGCGTCGGCAAAGCCGTCAACCGTATGGCGGTAGTAGCTCAAACCGACCGGCGGCGTCACCAAGGCGAGCCGGCGGCGGCCCATGCCGGCGAGATGCCGCACCGCCTCGGCCGCGAAGGCGTAGTTGTCGAAATCATGATAGGGATGAACCAGCCCCATCTCGGTGCGGCCATGCGTGGCGAAGGGAATGCCGCGCTCCAGCATGTAGCGGGCCCTCGGATCGTTCGGCTGGGTGCGCGAGATGATGACGCCGTCGGCCGAGCCGGTCTCCACGAGATAGCGCACCGGATCCAGTGGATCCTGCGAGCGCGAATAGGGTGTGACGATCAGGTGGTAGGGCGTGTCGGCGATGACTTCCGTCACGCCGTAGATGATGTCGGAGACAAAGCTCATGAGTTCGTGCTCGGTGTTGAGCACGAGGCTGATGACATTGGTCTTGCCGGTCCGCAAACGCACGCCGGCACGGTTCGGCCGATAGCCGATCTGCTTGGCCACGAGCTGGACACGACGCCTGGTCTCGGCGCCGATCTCGGGCGCGTCCTTCAAGGCGCGCGAGACGGTGGTGACGCCAAGCCCGGTCATGAAGGCAAGCGTCTTCAGCGTCGGCCGTTCCTGTGCCGTCGCCTCGTCATCCTTGTCCGTGCGTTGTCTGTCCATCCGTCCCGCCCATCAGGCGCATAGCAGCCGCCGGGCAGCCCGGCAATGTTTGCGGCCGCTCCCCAGGGCGCGTCACCTGCATGGAAGCAGTATACTGAAACGTTACAGCTTGTCACGATCGGTGTAGAAACGGGTGCTGGCGACGCGGAAAACACGTCGTCGACCGTGTGGCGAAAAATCGTTGGGATTCAGTGGGAAGCATGCTGCCAGCAAGTTTTTTTGCTGTTTTTGCTCGTTGTGCGGCGCGCTCTTGCGCGTTGCGCCGCACAATGCCACCGCAGCGAAAGGATTTTGTTCGCGACTCGAAAAATGTCAAAGCGAGCTTGCCGGAAGGGGTTGCGCATGGTCCTCAATTGCCGTATCGAAAATCTGTAACGTTTCAGATTTCTGGGAGGAAGCCGAAATGCGATACAAATTCCTGACCGCTGCGTTTGCAGCGACGGTTGCGCTCAACTTCGCCGGCCCGGCGGCCGCGACCGATCTGGAAGTCACCCATTGGTGGACTTCCGGCGGCGAGGCGGCAGCGGTCGCCGAACTCGCCAAGGCATTCGACGCCACCGGCAACCACTGGGTCGACGGCGCCATCGCCGGGTCCGGCGGCACGGCACGGCCGATCATGATCAGCCGCATCACCGGCGGCGATCCGATGGGGGCCACCCAATTCAATCATGGAAGGCAAGCGGAAGAGCTGGTGCAGGCCGGCCTGATGCGCGACCTCACCGACGTCGCCACCAAGGGCAAGTGGACGGAGGTGGTACGGCCCAAGAGCCTGCTCGACTCGTGCACGATCGACGGCAAGATCTATTGCGTGCCGGTCAACATCCATTCCTGGCAGTGGCTGTGGCTGTCGAACGCGGCTTTCGAGAAGGCCGGCGTTCCGGTGCCGAAGAACTGGAATGAGTATGTGGCCGCGGCCCCGGCACTGGAGAAGGCAGGCATCGTGCCGCTCGCGGTCGGTGGGCAGGCCTGGCAGGCATCGGGCGCCTTCGACGTGCTGCTTGCCGCGGTCGGAGGAACCGACACCTTCCTCAAGGTCTACAAGGACAAGGACGCCAAGTTCGCCGCCGGTCCCGAAGTCGCCAAGGTCTTCAAGGCAGCCGACGACGCCCGCAAGATGGCCAAGAACACAAATGTGCAGGACTGGAACCAGGCCACCAACATGGTCATCACCGGCAAGGCCGGCGGCCAGATCATGGGTGACTGGGCGCAAGGCGAGTTCCAGGTCGCCGGCAAGACCGCCGGCAAGGACTATACCTGCCTTCCCGGCCTTGGCCTGAACGAGGTCATTGCCACGGGCGGCGACGCCTTCTACTTCCCACTGCTCAAGGATGCCGACAAGGCCAAGGCGCAGGAAGTGCTGGCCGAAACACTGCTCGATCCCAAGACCCAGGTTGCCTTCAACCTCAAGAAGGGTTCGCTGCCGGTGCGCGGCGACGTCGACCTCAACGCGGCCAATGACTGCATGAAGAAGGGCCTCGCCATCCTGGCCAAGGGCGCGGTCATCCCATGGACGGACCAGCTGCTCTCGCAGGACAGCCAGAAGCAGAAGGAGGATCTTTTCTCCGAATTCTTCGCCAAGCCCGACATGAGCCTCGAAGAGGCGCAGAAGCGCTTCGCCGACATCATCGCTTCGGCAGATTGACGACTGACGGGCCGCCTCGCTCCCGACCTTGCCAGGCAGGGCCGGGAGCCCAGGCGCGCTGACTTTCCGCCCTTATCCGATCCAGCACGGCTGTACCGATGAGCAAGAGCGAACGCCCGAGCCAACTCTTCCGCAATCTCAATGCGAAGGTCGCTTCGATCCCGATGGTGCTCACCGCAATGGTGGTGTTCGTCGGCGGCACGGCGTGGACCGTGCTTTATTCCTTCACCAATTCGAAGCTCCTGCCGCGGCTGAACTTCGTCGGGCTTGACCAGTACTACCGGCTGTGGGCGACACCGCGCTGGCTGATCTCGATCGAGAATCTTTTGATCTACGGCGTGATCTCACTGGTATTCTCGCTGGTGATCGGCTTTCTGCTGGCGGCTCTGCTCGACCAGAAAATCCGTTTCGAGGATACGTTCCGCACCATCTTCCTCTATCCCTTCGCGCTGTCCTTCATCGTCACCGGCCTTGTCTGGCAATGGCTGCTCAATCCGGATTTCGGCGTCCAGGGCGTGGTGCGAAGCCTCGGCTGGACCAGCTTCGAATTCAATCCGCTCTACAACTCCAGCATCGTCATCTACGGCATATCGATCGCGGCGCTTTGGCAAGGCACGGGGCTGATCATGTGCCTGATGCTGGCGGGTCTGCGCGGCATCGACGAGGATATCTGGAAGGCTGCACGGGTGGACGGGATACCCATGTGGAAGACCTATCTCTTCATCATCATCCCGATGATGCGGCCGGTGTTCATCACCACGCTGGTGATCATCGCGTCCGGCATCGTCAAGGTTTATGACCTCGTCGTCGCGCAGACCAGCGGCGGGCCGGGCATCGCCTCCGAAGTGCCGGCCAAGTATGTCTACGACTACATGTTCTTCGCCCAGAACCTCGGCCAGGGCTTTGCCGCCTCGACCATGATGCTGCTGTCGGTGATGATCGTCATCGTGCCGTGGGCCTATCTCGAATTCGGAGGCCGCAAGCGTGCCTGACCATGCCGTCTCCTTGTCCGCCACGTCAAACCTGCGGGATGATGCCTCCGGGCCGAGCGGGCCAAAGCCGCGGCACATGTTTTCGCGCCGCAACATTTTCCTCTACGGCACGCTCGTCGTGGTGGCGCTCTACTACCTCCTGCCGCTCTATGTGATGGTCGTCACCTCGCTCAAGGGCATGCCGGAGATCCGCCTCGGCAACATCTTCTCGCCGCCGCTCGAGATCACCTTTGAGCCTTGGGTCAAGGCATGGTCGCAGGCCTGCACCGGCCTCAATTGCGACGGACTTTCGCGTGGTTTCTGGAATTCGGTGCGCATCACCGTTCCCTCGGTAATCCTGTCGATCGCCATCGCTTCGGTGAACGGCTACGCGCTGGCCAACTGGCGCTTCAAAGGCGCCGACACGTTCTTCGTCATCCTGATCGTCGGCGCCTTCATTCCCTACCAGGTGATGATCTATCCGATCGTCATCATCCTGCGCGAGATCGGCCTCTATGGCAGCCTTACCGGTCTGGTGATCGTGCACTCCATTTTCGGCATGCCGATCCTGACGCTTCTGTTCCGCAATTATTTCACCTCCATGCCGGAAGAGCTGTTCCGGGCGGCACGCGTCGACGGCGCCGGCTTCTGGGGCATCTACCTGCGCATCATGCTGCCGATGTCGCTGCCGATCTTCGTCGTCGCCATCATCCTGCAGGTCACCGGCATCTGGAACGACTTCCTATTCGGCGTCGTCTACACCCGGCCCGACACCTACCCGATGACGGTGCAGCTCAACAACATCGTCAATTCGGTGCAGGGCGTGAAGGAATACAACGTCAACATGGCCGCCACCATCCTGACCGGGCTGGTGCCGCTGGTCGTCTACTTCATTTCCGGCAAATTGTTCGTGCGCGGCATCGCCGCCGGCGCGGTGAAAGGGTGATGGCGATGGCGGCGAACGGCACCAGTGTTTCGATCCAGGATCTGTCGCTGAACTTCGGCGCGGTCTCGGTGCTGCAGACGCTCAACCTCGATGTCGCCGAAGGCGAATTCATCGTGCTGCTCGGGCCTTCCGGCTGCGGCAAGTCGACCTTGCTCAACTGCATCGCCGGCCTGCTCGACATTTCGGAAGGCCGCATCTTCATCAAGGGCAAGAACGTCACCTGGGAAGAGCCCAAGGACCGCGGCATCGGCATGGTCTTCCAGTCCTATGCGCTCTACCCTCAGATGACGGTGGAGAAGAACCTGTCTTTTGGGCTGCGTGTCGCCGGCATCGCCAAGGACGAGATCGCCAAGCGCATCGCGCGGGCAGCCGAGATCCTGCAGATCGAGCCGCTGCTGCAGCGCAAGCCGGCCGCCCTATCCGGCGGCCAGCGCCAGCGCGTGGCGATCGGGCGGGCGCTGGTGCGCGATGTCGACGTCTTCCTGTTCGACGAACCGCTGTCCAACCTCGATGCCAAGCTGCGTTCGGAACTTCGCGTCGAGATCAAGCTTCTGCATCGTAAATTGCAGAACACCATGATCTACGTCACCCACGACCAGATCGAGGCGATGACGCTGGCCGATCGCATAGCGGTTATGAAGGGCGGTGTCATCCAGCAGCTCGACGCGCCGCAGACCATCTATAACCGTCCGGTCAACCGGTTCGTTGCAGGGTTCCTCGGCTCACCGGCCATGAATTTCATCGAGGGCCGGCTGGAGAAGGACGGCGGGGACTGGCACTTCGCCGTCGAGAATGCCCGCGTCCCGCTTTCGACCTATGCTTTCGACAAGGAGCCGGTGCCTGGGCCAGCCGTATTTGGCATCCGGCCGGAACATGTCGCCTTGAACAGCGGCACCGGCTGGCCGTTTACAGCGACGGCGAATGTCGAGGTCGTCGAGCCGATGGGCTCGGACACGCTGGTCTGGCTGAAGCTCGGCAAACAGAATTTCACCGTGCGGGTAACGGCCGAACGCACGCCGGGCAATGGCGATACCGTGAGCATCGGCTTCGATCCGATGCGGGCTTCGCTTTTCGAGTTGGCGAGCGGCAACCGCATGTAGCTTACCAGAGCCTCCCCGAACCATTCTCCCCAAACCATCCTCCCAAGGACAATCCCAAGCAGAACGGACAGAGACGATGAACTGGTCATTCCAACTTTACAGCGCCCGCAATTTCTTGCCCTGGACCGATGTGCTCGAAATGCTCGGCAAGCTCGGCTACGCCGAGGTCGAAGGATTCGGCGGCGTCTATGACGATCCCAAGGCCTTCCGCGCCGAACTCGACAAGAACGGCCTTTCGATGCCGACCGGGCATTTTTCCATCGGCGCGCTGGAGAAGGATTTCGACGGTGTGCGCCGGATCGCAGAAACACTCGGCGTCAAGCTCTTGATCTGCCCCTACCTGATGGCCGAGGACAGGCCGTCCGACGCTGCCGGCTGGCGCGGCTTCGGAGAGCGTCTGGCCAAGGTCGGCGAGGTGGCCTCGAAGGCCGGCTATGGCTTCGCCTGGCACAACCATGATTTCGAATTCAAGACACTCGCCGACGGCTCGGTGCCGCAAGATCATATCCTGTCGTCCGCCCCCAATATTGGCTGGGAAATGGACGTTGCCTGGGTGGTGCGCGGCGGCGCCGACCCGCTGCCCTGGATCGAAAAGCATGGCCAGCGCATCGTCGCCGTCCATGTCAAGGACATGGCGAAGCCAGGCGAGGGGCTGGATGAGGATGGCTGGTCGGATGTCGGGCATGGCACGATCGACTGGGCCGGCCTGATCAAGGTGCTGCGGGCCAAGAGCGCGGCAAAATACTTTGTCATGGAACAGGACAATCCCAACGACATCGAGCGTTTCGCCCGCCGCTCGATCGCAACCGTCAAGAGCTACTAGGAACAACCACATGGCAAAGAAGCTGAGTAATGGGAAACTGGGTATTGGCGTCATCGGCTGCGGCAACATCTCGAAGGCGTACTTCTCGCTGGCGCCGCTGTTTCGCGGCATCGAGATGCGCGCATGCGCCGACATCAACATGGATGTGGCCAAGGCGCGGGCGAAGGAATTCAAGCTCCGTGCCGAGACCGTCGAGGATCTGCTCAAGGCTGACGATATCGACATCATCGTCAACCTGACCATTCCGGCCGTGCACTACGAGGTGTCGAAGCAGGTGCTCGATGCCGGCAAGCATGTCTATTCCGAAAAGCCGTTCGTGCTGTCGCTCAAGGAGGGCCAGGACCTCAAGGCACGGGCCGAGAAGAAGGGGTTGCGCATCGGCTCGGCGCCGGACACGTTCCTGGGCGGCGCGCACCAGCTGGTGCGTGACCTGATCGACGAGGGGAAGCTCGGCAGGATCACCAGCGGCACTTGCCATGTCATGGGCCACGGCATGGAACACTGGCACCCCAATCCGGATTTCTTCTTCCAGCCCGGCGCGGGACCGGTGCTCGACATCGGACCGTACTACATCACCAATTTGATCCAGCTGATCGGGCCGGTAAAGCAGGTGGCGGCTTTCGCGACGACTCCGGCCAAGGAGCGGACGATCAGCTCAAAGCCTCGCGCGGGGGAAAAAATCCCGGTCAACACGCCGACCACCATTCACGGCCTGCTGGAATTCGAGAACGGCGCCGTGGTGACGCTGAACACCAGCTGGGACGTCTGGGCCCACGGCCACGCGCCGATGGAACTCTATGGCGAGGCCGGCACGGTGTTCGTGCCGGATCCGAACTTCTTCGGCGGCGACGTGCGCTTCACCGAAGAAGGCAAGCCGGTCAAGAAGCTGCCGAAATGGAAGCATCCGCTTGGCATCCCCAACGAGATGCACGGCCAGGGCATGATGGCCAACTACCGCACGGCGGGCCTCGCCGACATGGCGCTGGCGATCGCCGAAGGGCGGCCGCACCGCTGCTCGATGGAACTCGCGCTGCATGCCGTTGATGTGATGACCGGCCTCCTGCGCTCGGGCGAAACCGGCAAGTTCGTCCCCATGCAGACCACTTGCGAGCGCCCGGCCGCGCTTGGCGTCAAGCAAGCCAAGGATCTTCTGGCCAAGAAGAAATAGGTCGCGGAGATTATCGATAATTTTGCCTGCCCCTCTCCCCGTTCCTCCGGGGAGGGGGTAAAGGATGGGTACGGGCATGCTCATCGCCTCTGCCATGACGGTGCCCCATCCGTTCAGATTCGAGGATTTTCCATGCCCTATATCGCCGCTGAAAACCGCTACGAGAAAATGATCTACAACCGCTGCGGGCGGTCCGGCCTCAAGCTGCCGGCGATCTCGCTCGGGCTGTGGCACAATTTCGGCGACGACACGCCGCATCGGACCAAGCAGGCGATTGTGCGCAAGGCCTTCGACCTCGGCATCACCCATTTCGACCTGGCCAACAATTATGGGCCGCCGCCCGGCTCGGCCGAGACGGCTTTCGGCGAGATACTGCGCACCGATTTTTCCGCCTATCGCGACGAACTGATCATCTCGACCAAGGCCGGCTACGAGATGTGGGCAGGCCCCTACGGCGAATGGGGCGGGCGCAAATACGTGCTGGCCAGCCTCGACCAGAGCTTGAAGCGGATGGGCCTCGACTATGTCGACATCTTCTATTCGCACCGCTTCGATCCCGACACGCCGCTCGAAGAAACCATGGGCGCGCTCGACCATGCGGTGCGTTCGGGCAAGGCGCTCTATGCCGGCATCTCGTCCTACAATTCGCAGCGCACCCGCGAGGCCGCCGACATATTGAGGCAACTCGGCACGCCCTGCGTCATCCACCAGCCGAGCTATTCGATGCTGAACCGCTGGGTCGAGGAAGACGGGCTGCTCGACACGCTCGAAGGGCTCGGCGTCGGCTCCATCGTGTTCTCGCCATTGGCGCAAGGCATGCTGACCGACAAATATCTTGGCGGCATTCCCGACGGCAGCCGGGCGTCCCAGGGCAAGTCGCTGAAGACTGCTTTCATCAATGACCGCACCATCGCCAACATCAAGGCGCTCAACGCGATCGCCGACAAGCGTGGCCAGACGCTGGCGCAGATGGCGCTGGCCTGGGTGCTGCGCAGGGGCAAGGTGACGTCGGCGCTGATCGGCGCCAGCCGGCCGGAGCAGGTCGAGGACTGCGTCGGCGCGCTCAAGGTGCTCGACTTCAGCAATGCCGAGCTAGCCGAAATCGACACTTACGCGCGCGAGTCCGACATCAATCTGTGGGCTGCCTCCGCCGAGCGCAAAGGCCCGCCGAGGAAATAGTCCGCCTCGCAAGGCGGCAAAGCAAAACGGCGGGACCTGTCCCGCCGTTTTGCATGGAAGCGGAACGTCGCTCCGCTATCAATCCTGCCGCCACCATTGTGCCGGCATGTCATCGACCGGCTCGGGATAGCAACAGAAGAGTAGCAAAGAAGGCGGTTCGTCGCTATCTGAATGGGATCAGGCCGTTTGCGTGAGCAAACAGCCCATGGATGGCGCAGGACAGGTTGGAACAGAGCCATGGCGGCAAGGGATGTGCTGACGAAAAACCAGCTGTGCGTGCTCGAGAAACTCGAGACCGCCAGCGGGCCGCTCAGCGCCTACACCTTGCTCGACCAGCTGCGCGAGCGCGGTTTTCGCGCGCCATTGCAGGTCTATCGCGCGCTCGACACGCTGGTGAAGTCAGGCTTCGTGCATCGGCTGGAAAGCATCAACTCCTTCGTCGCCTGCGCCGAGCCGCACGACCACAGTCACTCGATGACTGCCTTCGCCATTTGCGACAGCTGCGGGCAAGTAACCGAAATGTCCGATCACGACGTCGACCACCGGTTGAACGAATGGGTTAACTCGACCGGCTTCGCCGCCAGGAAGGCGGTGATCGAATTTCGCGGGACTTGCGCGAAGTGTTCGGCGCAAGCAGCCTGAAGGCCTGCGCTACCGTCAGTGCGCCTCGTCCCAGTTGTTGGCCGCCCGCGCATCGACATGTAGCGGCACAGACATCGACACCGCCGGCATCGCCGCGTTTTCCATGACGTGGCGCACGACAGGGATCGTCGCCTCGACTTCCGCCTCGACCGTTTCGAAGATCAGTTCGTCATGCACCTGCAACAGCATGCGGGCGGACAGCTTGGCCTTGTCCAAGGCTTCCTCCATGCGGATCATGGCGCGGCGGATGATGTCTGCGGCGGTGCCTTGCAGGCGGGCGTTGATCGAGGCGCGTTCGTTGAACGCGCGGATCGAGGGGTTGGAGGACCTTATATCGGGATAGTGGATGCGGCGGCCGAAGATCGTTTCGACAAAGCCGTGCTCGCGGGCATAGGCTTTGGTCTCCTCGATATAGTCGCGGATGCCGGGGAAGCGCTCGAAATACTTCTTGATGTAGGCGCTCGCCTCCTCGCGCGGGATCGACAGCTGGTTGGCAAGGCCGAAAGCCGAAATGCCATAGATGATGCCGAAATTGATCGCCTTGGCGCGGCGGCGCACTTCCGACGGCATGCCCTGCACCGGCACGTTGAACATTTCGGACGCTGTGATGGCGTGGATGTCGGCGCCATCCGCAAAGGCCTGCCGCAATTGCGGGATTTCGGCGACATGGGCGAGCACGCGCAGTTCGATCTGGCTGTAGTCGGCCGACACCAGCCGGTGGCTCTTGTCGGTGATGAAGGCGGTCCTGATCTTGCGGCCTTCAGCCGTGCGCACCGGGATGTTCTGGAGGTTCGGGTCGGATGACGACAGACGGCCGGTCGTCGTCGCGGCCAGCGCGTAGGAGGTGTGGACGCGCTTGGTGTCGGGATTGACGAAGCCGGGCAGTGCGTCGGTGTAGGTCGATTTCAGCTTGGTCAACTGGCGCCAGTCGACGATCTTGCGCGGCAGTTCGTGGCCTTCGGCGGCAAGGTCTTCGAGCAGTTGCGCCGAGGTCGACCACTGGCCGGTCTTGGTCTTGGAGCCGCCGGGCAGGCCCATGCGGCCGAACAGGATATCGCCGAGCTGCTTGGGCGAGCCGATATTGATGCGCTCGCCAATGAGCAGGTAGATTTCCTCTTCGAGCCGGGCCGCACCTTGCGCCAGCTCGCCCGAAAGCCGCGACAGGATTTGCCGGTCGACCGAAATGCCGCGCTGTTCCATGCGCGCCAGCACCGGCACCAGCGGCCGCTCGAGGCGTTCATAGACCGAGACCAGGCCCTTGGCGGCAAGCCGCGGCTTCAGCACCAGCCACAGCCGCAGCGTCACGTCGGCATCCTCGGCGGCGTGAGCGGTCGCCTTGTCGATGTCGACCTGGTCGAAACCGACGGAGCTCTTGCCGGAACCGGTCACGTCCTTGAGCTGAAGAGGCGTATGGCCAAGCCATTTGTCGGCCAGGGCATCCATGCCGTGGCCGTGCGGAGTGCCGGCGTCGAGCACGTAGGAGATCAGCATGGTGTCGTCGAAGGGCGCGACATCGATGCCGTAGCGGCTCATGATGACCAGATCATATTTCAGGTTCTGCGCGATCTTGAGGACCGATCTATCCTCAAGCAGCGGTTTCAGCACCGCCAACGCCTCGCGAAGCGGTATCTGGTTTTCGAGCGTGCCGCCGCCGAGCAGATCACCGTTGCCGCTCTTGTGGGCGAAGGGAATGTAACCGGCGCGGCCGGGCGCCGTGGCTATTGCCATGCCGATCAGTTCGGCCTGCATCGGATCAGTGGAGGTGGCTCGGACGTCGAAGGCAGCGATACCGGCCTCGCGCGCCTCGGCGACCCAGGCTTTCAGCGTCGCGATATCGCGGATGCACTGATAGGCCGAGATATCGATCTTGCGTGTTGCCGCGCTCTCCAGCCGCAATGCGGCGAGCAGCGAAGGGGTGTCACCCTGTTTTGGCTTTTCCGCCGTCTCGGTTTCAGCAGCCTGGCCAGGCTCGGAGCCCGCCCCGTTTCGGACAACGGGCGGCGTCCCGGCGCCGACATCGGGGCCATGCGCGTTATCGGCGCGTTCGACGGCCACGGCGACGGCCTGGACGTCGCCGGCCTCCGTGCCGGTCGCTTCCGCGACGCGGCGGGTCAGCGAGGTGAATTCCATGGTCTTGAGGAAACCGATCAGCCTCGGCCCGTCGGGCGCATGCAGCACGAAATCGTCCAGGCCCTCGGCCACCGGCACATCGTTCTTCAGCGTCACCAGCTGGCGCGAGATGCGCGCCTTGTCGGCGTTGGCGATGATCGATTCCCGCCTTTTCTCCTGTTTGATCTCGCCGGCGCGGGCGAGCAATCCGTCGAGATCGCCGAACTGCTCGAGCAGTTGCGCCGCGGTCTTTGGCCCGATGCCGGGCACTCCAGGCACATTGTCGACGGAGTCGCCGGTCAGCGCCTGGAGGTCGATCATCTTTTCCGGCGGCACGCCCCATTTCTCGACGACTTCGGGGATGCCGATCTGGCGATCCTTCATCGGGTCGTACATGCCGACCGTGTCGCCAACCAGCTGCATCAGGTCCTTGTCGGATGAGATGATGGTGGTGTCGCCACCGGCCTCGCAGGCCAGCCGGCAGTAAGTGGCGATGAGATCGTCGGCCTCGAAGCCTTCCATCTCGAGACAAGGGAGGTTGAAGGCCCTGGTTGCCTGGCGGATCAGGCCGAATTGCGGGATCAGGTCCTCGGGCGGCGCCGAACGGTTCGCCTTGTATTCGGGATAGAGGTCGTTGCGGAAGGTTTTCGAGGAATAATCGAAAATGACGGCGAAATGCGTCGGCACAATGCCCACATCGGTGTTGCGGGCATCCTGCATCAGCTTCCACAGCATGTTGCAGAAGCCGGAAACGGCGCCGACCGGCAGGCCGTCGGACTTGCGGGTCAGCGGCGGCAGTGCGTGATAGGCCCGGAAGATGTAGCCAGAGCCGTCAATGAGGAAGAGATGATCGCCTTTTTTCATGCCGGCAGGGATAGCGCGGCGCGATGGCTTGGTCCATGCCAAAGACATCGCCAGATACAGGTTCCGTCAACACCCTGACAGATCGGGACCCTGACAAATCGGCCTATACAAGCCCGCTCACGGGCACGTTACAAAAGTGTAACGTTCGTGCCCTTGAATCGCCATGTTCAGAGACCCAAATACGGCTCATCGGCAATTTTCGCCGAAGTCCGGAGCAAGGCCCGTCCCCCGCCTATACCGGACACCTGCGGCAGCCTATCCCCCCTCTCCGGGCTGCCGCATCGTTTCGAGTAAAAGGCCGCCGTGGTTCCCCCTCCACCACGGCGGCTTTTTTTGTCTGCGGCGACCGTCCTGGGCCGTGGTCCAATCGTCCCGGCTTTTCGTTTCGCCGCTCTGCCTTTACGGTTCCGGCACTGAATCGAAAGGCTATGCAAATGTCCGCAGTTTCCCCCGTCCTCGACCGTCTCGACCAGAACCTCGACCAGAGCCTCGAACGGCTCTTCGGCCTGCTCGGGATCAAGTCGATCTCCACCGATCCAGCCTATGTCGCCGATTGCCGCAAAGCGGCGGAATGGCTGATGGCGGAACTCAAGCTGATCGGCTTCGACGCCAGCGTGCGCGACACGCCTGGACACCCGATGGTGGTTGCGCATCACGACGGGCCGGCCGGCGCGCCGCATGTGCTGTTCTACGGCCACTATGACGTTCAGCCGGTCGATCCGATCGAACTGTGGGAAAACGACCCCTTCGCCCCCGCGATCAAGGAGGTCGAAGCTGGTCGCAGGATCATCACCGGGCGCGGCTCGGCCGACGACAAGGGTCAGCTAATGACCTTCGTCGAGGCATGCCGTGCCTGGAAACAGGTGCATGGCGGTCTGCCATGCCGGGTCACCATCCTGTTCGAAGGCGAGGAGGAATCCGGCTCGCCCTCGCTGAAGCCGTTCCTCGAGGCCAATTCCGAGGAGCTCAAGGCCGACTTCGCGCTGGTCTGCGATACCAGCATGTGGGACCGCGACACGCCGTCGATCTGCGTCGGGCTGCGCGGCCTGGTCGGCGAGGAGATCACGGTGAAGGCGGCCGACCGCGACCTGCATTCGGGCCTCTATGGCGGCGCTGCCGCCAACCCGATCCGCATCCTGGCCAAGGTGCTTGCCGACATTCACGACAAGGACGGTCATATCACCATCCCGGGCTTCTATGACGGTGTCGAGGAAACGCCATCGCAGGTGCTGAAATCATGGGAGACGCTGGGCGAGACGGCCGAAACCTTCCTCGGACCTGTCGGCCTGTCGATCCCATCGGGCGAAAAAGGCCGCTCGGTGCTGGAATTGACCTGGGCGCGGCCGACCGCCGAATTCAATGGCATCATCGGCGGCTATACCGGCAAGGGTTTCAAGACGGTGATCGCGGCGGAAGCCTCGGCAAAGGTGTCTTTCCGCCTCGTCCACAAGCAGGATCCGGAGAAGATCCGCGCAGCTTTCCAGAAATTCGTCAAGGAGCGCATCCCGGCCGATTGCTCGGTCGAATTCCATGCTCATGGCGGTTCACCGGCAATCCAGCTTTCCTACGACTCGCCGTTCCTGGCCAAGGCCAAGACCGCGCTTTCGGACGAATGGCCAAAGCCCGCGGTGACGACCGGCAGCGGCGGCTCCATTCCGGTGGTGGGCGACTTCCAGACCTATCTCGGCATGGAATCGCTGCTGGTCGGCTTCGGCCTCGACGACGACCGCATCCACTCGCCCAACGAGAAATACGAGCTCAGCTCCTTCCACAAGGGCCAGCGCTCCTGGGCGCGCATTCTGGACGCGCTGACACGGTAAGGCGGACAACCCTGGACGGCGGAAAACAACTTTCTGTTGATTTTTCCGCCGATCACGGCGAGGACGGGTCGACAGCGCAATGTGTCGGAGCGCGTGCGCTTCTTCGATGGATGCGCGACGCCGAAGGCCGCGACCCGGAGAAGACGATGAGCGATATCCGCTTCCATAAAAACGATCTGCCTGACCTCTCCCGCTACGATGTCGCGGCGGTGGCCATCGATACGGAAACGCTCGGCCTCAACCCGCACCGCGACCGGCTCTGCGTGGTGCAGATCTCGCCTGGCGACGGCAGCGCCGACGTCATCCAGATCGCGCCGGGCCAGAAGAAGGCGCCGAACCTTGTCAGCCTGTTGAGGAACCGCACGATCACCAAGCTGTTCCACTACGGTCGCTTCGACCTCGCCGTGCTCTACAACGCGTTTGGCGCAATGTCCGAGCCGGTGTTCTGCACCAAGATCGCCTCACGGCTGACGCGCACCTACACCGACCGGCATGGGCTGAAGGACATCTGCTTCGAGCTTCTCGGCGTCGGCCTGTCCAAGGCGCAGCAATCGTCGGATTGGGCGGCCGAAACGCTGTCGCCCGAGCAGCTCGAATATGCGGCCTCGGACGTGCTCTATCTGCATCGGTTGCGCGACGTGCTGGCCGGGCGGCTGGCGCGCGAGGGGCGCACCAAGGAGGCGGACGCCTGTTTCCGCTTCCTGCCGACACGGGCCAAGCTTGACCTGATGGGCTGGGACGAAGAGGATATCTTCGCTCACAGCTGATGGCCCTCGTGGCGATCAACCGGCTGGAAGAAGGGGATGAGATGGCGGACAGAAAGCCGATATCGACCGCGCCGACCGACGGCTCCAAGGTCACCGTCACCTGGAAGGACAGTGATGGCGTCCTCAATGAATCCATAGCGCAATACCGCGACGGCGGCTGGTGGGTCTACACCGACAGCCACACGCAAAAGAAGGTCGAGCCGACCAACTGGCGGCCCACCGCCGGCGACGACGACCAGTGAGCGCGCCCGCTGGCGAGGCCGGGGGCTTTCGCATAGGCTGAAGCCGTTGATATCGGGGCCGATTCGGACCCTTCCGCTCCGCACGCGCTCTTGCTCGGGGGAAACTGCTATAGGTGCCGAAAGCCTTCTCGTCTTCATCATCATTGGTGCCATCGCCGGCTGGCTCGCCGGTCTTATCGTTTCGGGTTTCGGCTTCGGGCTGATCGGCAACATTATCGTCGGCATCGTCGGCGCGTTCATCGCCGGCTGGCTGTTCCCGCGGATCGGCTTCTCCATCGGCGGCGGCATCATCGCCTCCATCATCCACGCAACGATCGGCGCCATCATCCTTTTGGTGCTGGTCAAGGTCCTGAAACGAGCCTGAGGCTCGGCACGGCAAAAGGCGCGGCATGAAGCAGAACACGCTCTATCTCATCATTGGCGGGCTCATCGTCGTGGTCATCGCGCTGGGCGTCTACGTCTATCGCGAGCAGACCAGGCCGAAAGGCGTCGAACTCAAAATCGACGACAAGGGCATTTCGATCCAGCAGAACTGAGCCTACGCTCGACTGGCATGTCGTTTGATTCTCCGGATGGCGGGCAGCCTTTGATCGACAAGCGCGAGGGCAAGGTCGGCCCGAAATCCAGGGGCTGTGCGGGGGTTCGTCCGTGGTCGGGGTCTGCAAGACGGATCTTCCAATGCCCGAGCTCGGTGGGGTTGCATGACGATACCTCCCGTCGCATTCAGGGCCAGCCAAGCCGTTCGGGCAGCGCTTTCGGCCATAAGACGCACCGAGGATCTGCGCTTTTCGCCCGACAACCGGCTGCTGGCGATCGCGGCCTTCGCGCGCAAACGCTGCCTGCTCCTGCGTATCGATGTCGAGACGCGGCCTGATGGTCCTGACGTCACCATCCATGATTTCATGGAACTGAGATCGGACGGCATAGGCGAGGTCCATGGCCTCGATTTCATGGATGACAAGACCCTGGTGGTTGCCAACCGCGATGGGCAGCTTGCGATATTTGCCCTGCCCATGGAAAGCATGGCGGGCCAGCATCGGGAGATCACCGCGCTTCGGCGGATCGACGGCAAGCCTTTCTGCAAACTCAGGACACCGGGCTCGGTCGTCGTCCGGCGCGAGTCCGGCGGCCGCGTCAGCCTGCTGGTCTGCAACAACTACACGCATCTGGTCACCCGGCACGTGGCTATCCGCTGGCTGGGCCATCGGACAGTCAGGAACCAGCCATTGCTCAGGAACGGCCTCGACATACCCGACGGGATCGCAATCAGCCATGACGGCAAATGGATTGCCGTCAGCAGCCATGGCACGAGGGACGTGAAGCTTTACCAGATGTCCTCATCGCTTGGGCCGAAGAGCGAGCCTGTCGGCATCCTGCAAGATGCCGGCTTTCCACATGGCCTGCGCTTCACCAGGGATGACCGGCAAATCCTCGTGGCCGATGCCGGCAGCCCGGCGGTGCATGTCTATGAACGCGGCGACGGCTGGACCGGGCGACGCGGCCCTGTGCGTTCGGTCGGCGTGCTCGACGAGGAGATATTTCTGCGGGGCAGGGCCAGTGTCGAGGAAGGCGGTCCAAAGGGCCTCGACATCGACCGTTCGAACAGTGTCGTTGCGGTCACCTGCGAGGAGCAGGCGCTGGCCTTCTATCCGCTGGCGTCGATTGTCGGAAAGACAATGTCGGGGATCGAGCCAGGCGTGGCGCATCCTTAAGCGCCTGATCGAGCGGAACAAGGCACCAGAAAGTGGCCATGCCTACTTCCGCGACCTGGCAGCAAAGGCCTTCATCCCCTTCTTGATTGCCCTGTGCGCCTCATCGGCATCCTGCCAGCCTTTGAACTTGATGGTTTTGCCGGTCCCAAGCACCGACGACAGAAAGAACTGTTCGATCTCGCGCCTGAGACGCTCGGGCACATGGTCCGCAGCCACCGGCTCGTCCGCAGCGTCTTCCCGGTGAGGACAGAAGACGTAACGGTCGTTGCGCAGGGCCTCGCCGCCCTGATCCTTCTGCTTGACCCGCAGCGCACCCAAAAGGTCGCATTTGATGACGGTGCCGGGACCCGTGGCGGCCTGATGGATGACAAGTCCATCCAGGGGATCGCCATCGTCCCCCAATGTGGAGGGAATAAACCCCCAATCGTAGGGGTACGTCATTCCGACCGGCAAAGGGCGGACATAGCCGAATACCTGGGTAGCCGGCTCATAGGCTACCTTGGCCGCTGCACCGCGCGGGGTTTCGATGACGACTCTGACAAGGCCCTTCGTCGTCGTCGGCAGCTTGAGATAGTCGGGCATGAGGTGCCTCTGTCGCGTTCCGGCTGGTCCGGGATTGGAACTCCAAGGCGCAATGAATGTTCCGAGGAACAGGCCGAGGAGGTTCCAGGAGATGACAAAGGCTTCTTTGCACTTGCTCAAGGGCGTGGGTTATTTGATTTCAACTCTGAGCGTTGTGCTGCTGGCCATCGTCAGTTGGTCAAGCGCTTCCAGAAGCCCGCTGCTGACCACCTGTCTGCTTGTCGGCGCGGCGACGTCGATTGCCGGCATGTTCTGCCGATGGCTGACCTATGAGATCGAAAAACGCAGGGAAGACAATAAGGGCGCTCGTTGGGATCACCAGGTGACGGGAGAAGAGGATTAACAAATTCCTAACGGATTTCAACGGTTTGGCCGAACCTCTGTTTAACCCGCCCTTAAATCGCCGCATCTACTCTTCAACCCGAGCGCCATTGGCACCGGGGACATCAAGCGCAGCGCATGGCGAACCGCAGAGACAGTCGCATCGAGCCCAGCTTCGAAGGGCCGCCACGAGCGAGATCCCAGACGGGTCTTTCGGTGAGCGAGGAGGACCGCGTCGTGCCGAGCAATCGCAAAGCCTCCGCCAAACGCAAATCATCGAAGGGGAAATCGTCGCGGGGAAGGCGCGGCGGAAGCGGGCGCGGCCTGTTCGGCGTGCTCGGCCGGCTGGTCTACTGGTGCTTCGTGCTCGCCATATGGGGCGGCATCGCGGTGGCGGGCGTCGTCATCTACTACGGAGCCAAGATGCCCGCGGCCACGACCTGGTCGATCCCCGACCGTGCACCCAACATCAAGATCGTCTCGGCCGACGGGCAGTTGCTGGCCAATCGCGGCATGAGCGGCGGTGAAGCCGTCGGCCTGCACGAAATGTCGCCTTATATTCCCGAGGCGGTGATCGCCATCGAGGACCGCCGTTTCTATTCGCATTTCGGCGTCGATCCTATCGGCCTGGCGCGCGCCATGGTGACCAACCTCATCGGCGGGCACTTCTCGCAAGGTGGTTCGACGCTGACGCAGCAATTGGCGAAGAACCTGTTCCTGAAGCCTGACCGCACGCTGGAACGCAAGGTGCAGGAGGTGCTGCTGGCGCTGTGGCTGGAGCACAAGCACACCAAGGACCAGATCCTCGAAATGTACCTCAACCGGGTCTATTTCGGCTCCGGCGCCTATGGTGTCGAGGCGGCCTCGCGGCGTTATTTCGGCAAGAGCGCGCGCGACGTCACTCTGTCGGAAGCCGCACTCCTGGCTGGCCTGCTGAAGGCACCCTCGCGGCTGTCGCCGGCGCGCGATCCCAAGGCCGCCGAAGAGCGCTCGCAACTGGTGCTCGCAGCGATGCGCGAGGAGGGCAAGATCAGCGAGAAGGAACTGAAGACGGCGCTCAGCGCGCCGGCGACGCGCTCGCCATCCTACTGGACCGGCTCGGAAAACTATGTCGCCGACACCATCATGGAAGAACTGCCCGACCTGATCGGCGACGTGCGCGGCGATATCGTCATCGACTCCACCGTCGACCTGAACCTGCAGAAACTCGCCGAACAGTCGATCCGCCGGCTGATCGACGACAGCGGCAAGAAGCTCAACGTCACCCAGGGCGCGCTGGTGTCGATCGACGATTCCGGCGCGGTGCGCGCCATGGTCGGCGGCTACGATTATTCGACCAGCCAGTTCGACCGCGCCTCGGAGGCGCGCCGGCAGCCTGGCTCGGCGTTCAAGCCGTTCGTCTATATGGCTGCGCTCGAGGCCGGCCGTACGCCCGATAGTATCCGCAACGATGCGCCGATCAAGATCGGCAACTGGACGCCGGACAATTACGGCGGCAAGTACTTTGGCAAGGTCACCCTGGCGACGGCGCTGGCCAAATCGCTGAACTCGGTTGCGGCGCAATTGACCATGGAGGTCGGGCCGAACGCGGTCGTCGAAGCCGCGCACCGCATGGGCATCCAGTCCGATTTGCAGGCCAATACCTCGATCGCGCTCGGCACGTCGGAAGTGACGCCGCTGGAACTGACCTCGGCCTATGTGCCTTTCGCCAATGGCGGTTACAAACCCGACATCCATTTCATCCGCCGCATCACGACCGCCGAGGGTAAGGTGCTTTACGACGCCGCCGGCGGCGCCGCGCCACGTGTCGTAAAACCCGAGATCGTCGGCATGATGAACTCGATGATGACCGGCACGGTCGAGATCGGCACCGCCAAGAAGGCGGCCTTCGCCTGGCCGTCGGCCGGCAAGACCGGCACCAGCCAGAATTCGCGCGACGCCTGGTTCGTCGGCTACACCGCCAATCTCACCACCGGCGTGTGGTTCGGCAATGACGACGGCACGGCGATGAAGAAGGTCACCGGCGGCGCGTTGCCGGCACAGGCCTGGCATGAATTCATGGTCGCCGCGCATGAGGGCGTGCCGGTGCGGCCGCTGCCCGGCACCTGGAAGTCGACGCCGGCGGACACGATAGTACCCGACGACATTCCCTCGGCAGACAACAACCAGCCGGCACCGGTTCCGTCGGCTTCGGTTGGACAGCAAGCGCCGGCCGCGCAAGCGGCGGCACCGGCGACGCCAGCGCCGGTCCGTGCGGCGCGGCCTGCCCAGACCGTCGATGCCGATGGCTTCAACATGCCGGCGGATGGCGGCACCACGGCTTCGGTCGGACATCCGGTGCCGCCAGGCAGCGTCGGCGGTCCGCTCAAGAAGCGGCAGACCTCGATCCTGGATATTCTTGGCGGCGGCTGAGCAACCGGCTAGCGGCGTCAATCCGCCTCTCGCCACCCCGGCTGCGTTCGGCTACATGTCCAGCCCGGAGACCGCGACATGACCGAAACCGACACCAGAAAGACCATCGTGCTGACGGGCGCCAGCCGCGGTATCGGCCATGCCACGGTCAAGCGCTTTTCGCGCGAGGGCTGGCGCGTCATCACCTGTTCGCGCCAGGCCTTCGCCGAGGATTGCCCGTGGCCTGCCGGTCCGGAGGACCACATCAAGGTCGATCTCGCCGATCAGGAAGATGTCGGTATTGCGGTCTCCGAGATCCGTCATCGGCTCGAAGCGCATGGCGGGCAGTTGCACGCGCTGGTCAACAATGCCGGCATTTCGCCCAAGCTCGGGGATGGCAACAGCCGCATGGACTCGATCGACACGCCGATGCATGTCTGGCGCGACGTGTTCCAGGTCAATTTCTTCGCGCCGATCATGCTGGCGCGCGGCCTGTTCAAGGAATTGGCGGCGGCCAAGGGCTCGATCGTCAACGTGACGTCGATCGCCGGCACCCGCGTGCATCCCTTCGCCGGCACTGCCTATGCGACGTCGAAGGCGGCGCTCGGCTCGCTGACACGCGAGATGGCGCATGACTTCGGCCCGCACGGCATCCGCGTCAACGCCATCGCGCCGGGCGAGATCGATACCGCGATCCTATCGCCGGGCACGGAAAAGATCGTCGAGACCATCCCACTGCGGCGCCTGGGCACCACGGCGGAGGTCGCCGACATCATCTTTTTCCTCTGCTCAGGTCAGGCGTCCTACGTCACGGGCTCGGAAATCCACATCAATGGCGGCCAGCACGTTTGAACTGGTCGACTTCAGGCTGGGGCCGGCTCAACTGCCGATGGTGAGAACGGCCTTGCCGCTGATACCGCGCTGGCGCAGTGCGTCCAGGGCCTGTCCGATGTCCGTCCATGGCACGGTCAAGGCGATGCGGGTATCCAGCCGGCCGGCGACGGCCAGGTCGAGCAGCGTGGCGATATCGGCGCCGATGGCCGAACCGGACGCGTAGTAGGCGAACGTCTGAAGCCTCGCCCCTTCGTGACCCGGAACGAACTGACGGAACCCAACCGGCGTGAGTTCGCCACTGCTCGAACCGAACATGACGATTGTCCCGCCGGGGGCGACGCGTTCGATCGCGTGTGCGAGGCTTTTGCCGCCGACCGACTCGGTGATCAGTGAAAACGGTCCCTCGGCGAACTCGATCGACTCGACGATCCGATCGGCGCCCAGTCCACGCAGATCCTCGTGGTGCCGGGCGGCGGCGATGGCCGTCACCGACGCGCCTTGCTCGCGGGCGATCTGGATCTGGAAGCGACCGACGGCACCGCTTGCACCGGTGATCAGGATCTTTAGGCCGGCCAGGTCAGCGCCATGGCGCAAGGTCCTGAGCGCCGTCGTGCCCGCCACCGGAAGCGTAGCTGCCGAGACGAAGCTGACCTCATCCGGCAGGACGGCGAGACGGTCGGTTGAAACGGCGACCCGTTCGGCCCAGCCTGCCTGGTCGACCAGAGCCGCGACCCGGGTGCCAGCGGCCGGCCCGGACCCATCGGCGGCCGCGCGTTCGACAATCCCAACGATATCCTGGCCGGGTATCCAGCCGTTCGAGCGGATGGTCAGCAGGCGCAGTTCCCCCCGATTCAACGAGCTTGCGTGCACCGAGACGAGCGCCTCGTCCTCAAGGGGCCGAGGTTCTTCCACCTCGGCGAGCCTCAATCCCGTGGCGCTGTCGGAAGATATGACTAAGGCGAGCATGGTTACGGACCTTCTTGCTGGAGGCCGGAACTTTATCGGCCTCCCCGCTTGAAGAATTTAGCTATCCTGGCATTTAATCGCTAAAAGCAGTCAATCATGAGACAGCCTCTTCGCTACCCATGGCCCAATTTCGATGTCGATGACGTGCTGGCGCCGGCCATCGCCGTGCGTGTCGACGTCACCGAGACCAGAGCGGAGGTACCCGCCCATTGGCACCGCAAGGGCCAGCTCGTCTTTGCGCTCGGAGGCGGCGTCACATGCCGCGTTCCGAGCGGCTTGTGGATGGTGCCGCCGCATTGCGGGGTATGGATCCCCGGCGCCATGGAGCACAGCAACATCGCGACGGCCAATGCCCGGATATTCTTCGTCTACATCGAGCCGGGAGCCGCCGAATTGCCGGACCGGTGCTGCACGCTTTCGATCTCGCCGCTGCTGCGCGAACTGATCGTCGAGCTGTCCGACAGCGTGCAGGACGACCAGGCAAGGGATGATCTCTTGACCAGGACCTTGCTTGCAGAACTGCCGCGCATGCCTATCCAGCAGCTGCATCTGCCGATTTCATCCGAGCCGCGCTTGAGGCGGATCGCCGAGGCATTGGCGCAGCACCCTGCCGATCGCAGCACGTTGGCACAATGGGCCAACCGCGTCGCGCTCAGCGAAAGCAGTCTGGCGCGTCTCGTCGTCAAGGAGACTGGCTTGAGCTTCGGGCGCTGGCGCCAGCAATTGCACCTGATCGTCGCCATTCGGGAGCTGGCGTCCGGTGCCAGCGTGCAGCAAGTCTCGGGCGATCTCGGCTATGGCTCGGTGACCGCCTTCATCACCATGTTCAAGAAGGCGCTTGGCAAGCCCCCGGCAAAATACCTCGACAGCGTCGCGCAAAACGGCGGCTCGGCATTCGTGGCATAGTTAACACGCCCGTGGGCACGTCGGCTCAGGCCGCGGACGGTTCCGCGACCCGCGGCTTGTGGCCAAACACCTCCTCGACAATGCCGCGCGCGATCTCGCGTTCGCCCATGATCTCGGTGTCGGCGCGTCCTCGATGACGAGGAAAGGCTGTGCCGCTTCCTTCAGCGCGGCACCGACCAGGCCACCGACCCGGCCATAGCCGATGAGGATGGCATGGCCGGCAAGGGTCGTCCTCGGCGGAGGACCGTCTTCCTTGCTGGATGTTGCGGCGACGGAGGCCACCTGGCCCGGTTCCGTCGCCGGGCCGACCGGCTTGGTGTCCGCCGGCGGCGCCGTCCTGATGGCACGGGCCTCGAGCCACGGCTTCATCCAGTCTATGACCAGGAACATCAACGGGTTGAGCACGATCGACAGGATGGCGCCGGCCAGGATCAGGTCGCGGCCTTGCTCGGGCAGGAGTTTCAGCCCGACGCCGAGTTCGGCCAGAATGAAGGAGGATTCGCCGATCTGCGCAAGGCTGATGGTGGCGATAAGGGGCGTGTCATGCGGCATTGTCTATGGAGCGCCTTTCAAGCCAGCGATGTCGGATATGCGCGGCCCTAAGCCGCCGCCTGTTTCGCAACATGGTGGAAGGCGTAACTGTGATGCAACCCGCAAAGGGTGCGAAAGGCGATGGCGCGGCGACAAAATGCTGGACCGGCGACCGAGACGCCGCCGATCTGCTTGAGCCGGCTATGATATTCGCCTTGACGACCAATCCGTTGCTGGCGATCAGGCTGCCTGCAACAGCGCCTCGATCTCGGGGATGCCGTGGTTGGTCATGGTCTTCGGGATTTCGGCCGTAACCTTGTCAGCTACCTCCTTATGCAGCTTCTTGCGCATGGCGCCGAGCACCACTGGTGGGGCGACAAGCACAAGGCTGTCGAACTCGCCGTCATGGGCGAGTTTGTAGAGCCGGGCGGCAATCTCCTCGGCGAAGCGTTCCTTGCCTATGCGATGCCAGTCGGTATCCTCGACCGCGCTGCGGTGCATGGATGGGCCATCATTGTATCGGCCGGGGCTGTCGCTTCCCTGTTCGCGTGTGGGCGGGTTTTCCTGTTCAATCACCTGCACGACTTCAAGATTGGGAAACTTGGTGTCGCCGCCGTTCTTGAGCAGGAGCGCCTTTTCACCGTCGGCCACCACAACCCAAATGCCATGCTTCAGTTTGATCGTGTTCATGAGGACGCTCCTTGTTGCGTGGTGGCTATACCGGGAACGCGTTTCCGCCCGTCAACGTTCCAACCCCCGCCACGGACCGAATAACCGTGCAGACCGGGCGCCGAACATGAAATCGTCACCAGACGACTTTAATCTACTAAAATGGTAGAAATTGGAAAAAACTGTTTTCCGGACAGGTCGCAGGCAGCTAGAAGCGCCTGAAATCAAGGTCGATTTCGGCGACCTGGCCTGGCCAAAGGCATGGGCGTGGAATATTTTTCTCTTGCCCTTCGCGGTTGCGAAAAAGCGATTGCCTGCCATCACCGGATGCGCGAGTGCTTTGCTTCTGCTTTTTTACGCCTGGGCGTAAAACTGCGAAACTGTTCCCGGATTGCTATTATCATGTCGCAAGCCACCACCAAGCTCAACGCCTTTCCCGTCTTCATGCGGGTCGAGGGCGAAGCCGTGGCCATTGTCGGCGGCGGCGAGGAGGCTCTGGCCAAGGCGCGGCTGATCGCCCAGTCGAGTGCCGTTCTGCACATCATCGCCAGCGATGCCGAGCCGGAGCTGTTGACCTTCATCGCCGAAACCGGCGCGAACCATGTGGCCCGCGCGTATGATGCCTCGCAACTCGAAGGCGCCGTGATGGTGTTCGCCGCCAGCGGCGACGAGGCGCTCGATCGGCGCGTAGCCGCCGACGCGCGCCGGCTGGGCATTCCGGTCAATGCCGTCGACCGGCCGGACCTCTGCGATTTCTTCACCCCGGCGCTGGTCAACCGCGCACCGGTCGCCATTGCCATCGGCACCGAAGGTGCGGGTCCGGTGCTGGCGCAGATGCTGCGCGGCCGCATCGACGGCATGCTGTCGCCGTCGCTTGGGGCGCTGGCCGCGCTTGCCGCGTCGTTCCGCAATGCCGCCGCGAGATTGCCCAGGGGCAATGTGCGCCGCCGTTTCTGGAGTGACTTCTTCGGCGGAGCGCCAGCGCGCGCCATCGAGGCCGGCGATTTTTCGCAGGCGCACGAAGCCGCCGCCGATCTCCTGTTGTCCGACGCGCCGGTTCGCGGCCACATCGCCCTGGTGGGCGCCGGTCCCGGCGCCGAGGACCTTCTCACGCTGCGGGCGCATCGCCTGCTGATGGAGGCCGACGTCATCGTCCATGACGCGCTGGTGCCGGAGGCGGTCGTCGCCATGGGGCGCCGCGATGCCGAGCGCTTGCCGGTGGGAAAGCGCAAGGGCTGCCATACCAAGAGCCAGGCCGAAATCAACGCGCTGCTGGTGGAGCTTGGCCTTGAGGGCAAGCGCGTCGTGCGGCTGAAGTCGGGCGATCCGCTGGTGTTCGGCCGCGCCGGCGAGGAGATGGCGGCGCTTCGCGATGCCGGCATCGCCTATGAGGTGGTTCCGGGCGTCACCGCAGCCTTCGCCGCTGCCGCAGATTTCGAACTGCCGCTGACGCTGCGCGGTGTGTCCTCCTCGATGGTGTTCACCACCGGCCACGATCTCAAGGGCAATTCGTTGCCAGACTGGGCCAAGCTCGCCATTTCCGGCGCTACCGTCGCCGTCTACATGGGCCGCTCGGTCGCGGCCGAAGTCGCCGGTCGGCTGATCGAGGCCGGCCTGTCGCCGGACACGGCGGTCGCCGTGGTCGAGAATGCCAGCCTGACCAATCGCCGACGCTTCCACGGCACGCTTGCCGACCTGCCGTCGCTGGAAGCGCGCGCCGATCTGTCCGGCCCGGTCATGACCATCATCGGCGACGCCGTCGCCGGTGCCAATTTCGAGCGGTCGGAGCCGCTCGCGGCACACAGACATGAGAGTGCGCCCGTAGCGGCCGCCGAGGGAGTTCAGCCATGAAGATACTGACCGCCAATCGCCTCGGCGACGGCATTGCCGTCTGGTACGCCGACGGCGGCTGGGCCGAGACGGTGGACCATGCTGACCTTGCCCACGACAAGGCGGCCGAGGATCGGCTGGAGGCCATCGGCGCCAAGGCCCACGCCGACAATGAAGTGGTCGACGTCAATCTGATCGATGCGGAAGTCGTCGACGGCGTCGTCGAGCCGGTGCGGCTGCGCGAGAAGATCCGCGCCGCCGGTCCCACCATCCGCAACGATCTCGGCAAGCAGGCTGCCCAGGCAGCCTAACCAGACACGGGCGGACGCGCCCTGAAAGACTAAGCATGTACCGTTACGATGAGTTCGACCACGATTTTGTCCAGGCCCGCGTCGCCGAGTTCAGCGACCAGGTCGAGCGCCGGCTGTCCGGCGAGATCACCGAGGACCAGTTCCGGCCGCTCAGGCTGATGAATGGCGTCTATCTGCAGCTGCACGCCTATATGCTGCGCATCGCCGTGCCCTATGGCACGCTGAACGGCAAGCAGCTGCGCATGCTTGGCCACATCGCCCGCAAATACGACAAGGGCTACGGCCATTTCACCACGCGCCAGAACATCCAGTTCAACTGGCCGGCGCTGTCGGATATTCCAGCGATCCTGGCGGACCTGGCCAGCGTGGAGATGCACGCCATCCAGACCAGCGGCAATTGCATCCGCAATGTCACCGCCGACCATTTTGCCGGGGCGGCCGCCGACGAGGTCGCCGATCCGCGTCCCTATGCGGAAATCCTGCGGCAATGGTCCTCGGTGCATCCGGAATTCTCTTTCCTGCCGCGCAAATTCAAGATCGCGGTGACGGGAGCCGAGCGCGACCGCGCCGCCATACAGACGCACGACATCGGCCTGCACCTGAAAAAGAACGCCGCCGGCGAGCTCGGCTTCGCCGTCTATGTCGGTGGCGGCCAGGGCCGCACGCCGATGGTGGCGCGCAAGATCCGCGACTTCCTGCCGGAGGCCGACCTTCTGTCCTACTGCACGGCGATCCTGCGCGTTTACAATCTCTATGGCCGCCGCGACAACAAGTACAAGGCGCGCATCAAGATCCTGGTCCACGAGACCGGCGCCGAGGAAATCACCCGCCAGGTCGAGGCCGAGTGGCAGGAGTTGAAGGACGCGGAGCTGAAGTTGCCGGAGGCGGACATCCGCGCCATCGAGGCCTATTTCGCCCCGCCGGCGCTGGCCGGGCGGCCGGACGGCGATGCGGCCGTCAAGCTGGCGCGGCTGGATTCCAAGGGCTTCTCGGACTGGCTCGACCAGAACGTGGTGACGCACCGCCACCCCGACTACGCGGCGGTGACGATCTCACTCAAGGGTATCGGCGAGGTGCCGGGCGATGCGACCGACAGCCAGATGGAAGCGGTCGCCGACATTGCCGAGAAGTATGCCTTTGACGAGCTTCGCGTCAGCCACGAGCAGAACCTGATCCTGCCGCATGTGGCGCGCGCCGACCTCAAGGCGGTCTATGACGCGCTGGTCGACATCGGGCTGGCGACGGCCAATTCCAACCTGATCTCGGACATCATCTCGTGCCCGGGCCTCGATTATTGCGCGCTGGCGACCGCGCGCTCGATCCCGATCGCACAGGAAATCTCGCGTCGCTTCGCCTCGCTGGAGCGGCAGCGCGAGATCGGCGAGCTGAAGTTGAAAATCTCGGGCTGCATCAATGCCTGCGGCCACCACCATGTCGGCCATATCGGCATCCTCGGTGTCGAGAAGAAGGGCTCCGAACTCTATCAGGTGACACTGGGCGGTTCGGCCGACGAGAACACTTCGGTCGGTGAGATCATCGGCCGCGGCTTCTCTTCGGAAGAAATCACCGATGCCATCGAGCAGATCGTCGACACCTATCTCGGCCTTCGGCTCAACCCGCAGGAAAAATTCATCGACGCCTACCGCCGTGTCGGTCCCGCGCCGTTCAAGGAGGCGCTCTATGCTGGCGAAGCCAAGGCCGCTTGACCATATCGTCGACGTCGATGACGGCATCGCCGCCAAGGCGGCGGGGTTAGACGCACTCTACGGTCATCTCAGCCCGATCGAGATCATCGAACGATCGGCCAAGGAACTGTTTCACGACGAGATCGCCGCCGTGTCTTCGTTCGGCGCGGATTCGGCGGTGCTGCTGCACATGATCGCCAAGATCGACCGCACGCTGCCGGTCATCTTCCTCGATACCGGCAAGCATTTCGAGGAGACGCTCGGCTATCGCGACGCGTTGGTCGCCGATTTCGGGCTGACCAACATCCGGGTGATCAAGCCCGACGAAGCGGCGCTCGAACGGATCGACCCGACCGGCAATCTGCACCAGAACAACACCGACGCCTGCTGCGACGTGCGCAAGGTCGAGCCGCTGGCACGTGGCATCGCACCCTTCCGCGCCTGGTTCACAGGCCGCAAGCGCTTCCAGGCCTCGACACGGGCCGCACTCCCTGTGTTCGAGGCCGTCGGCCCGCGCATCCGCATCAATCCGCTAGCGCACTGGACGACATCGGACCAGGCCGACTACATGCGCGCGCATGCGCTGCGCGAAAATCCACTGGTCGCCTACGGCTATCTGTCGATCGGCTGCTTTCCCTGCACGCAGCCGGTGCAGCCGGGCGAGGACGCGCGCAGCGGCCGCTGGGCCGGGCACGCCAAGACCGAGTGCGGCATTCACCTGTCGGGACTGGAAGTGTCGCTGACCGACGCATCACTATAGGGTATGTTGCCATTCAGGTGAGGCCGGCCTTGCAAACGGCAGTTTCCTGCGCTTCCGCTGCTCGCGTACTTCAAGTACGCTCCGCTCTGGTTCTCGGAAGCAGCCGTTTTCGACGCGGCCTGGCCTGAATTTCAACACACCCTTGAGCTCTTCGAATTTTAGGAATTTTGATGACTGAACTGACGACACCGGAGACCCGGCTCTGGACCCCGGAGGGTTTTCGCGAAGACGAGTGGACCCATGCCGAAAGCGCCGATGCGCTCTCCGGCAATGGCCGCTTCATCCTGCCGCTGCAGGCGTTCCTCGATCTCGACCCGGAGGTGCGCCGCTCGGCGAAGGAGCGGCTCGGCGTCCTGCTGCAGCCCGGCGATCAGATGGAGAAGATCGCCGACCTGCTCGACCAGTTGTCGCTAGTGGCGCTGGCCTTTCCGGCCTTCGGCGACGGCCGCTCTTTCTCCAAGGGCGAATTGCTGCGCGGCCGCTATCATTTCACGGGCGCGCTGCGTGCCACCGGGCAGGTTCTGGTCGACCCGTTGCCGCACATGCTGCGGCTTGGTTTCGACGAGTTCGAGATCTCGAATCCAGTGCTCTTGAAGCGCCTGGAAGAGGGCCGTACCGGCGGGTTGGGGCTTTACTACCAGCCGGCTGCCATAGCGGAGCCCAAAGGCCCGAAATATTCCTGGCGCCGGGTTCGCGGCGACTGACGCCAGTTCTGCACGCCTATACCGTAACCGATATGATCAGGGCTGACGCCTGATTGCGCTGCTGGTCGAACCAGTGGGACTATTTTCGTTTTCTATGAAGGGCCCCAAGGCCCTTTCAATCGGGGAAGGCGTAAACTGGTCGTACCAATTGTGCGATTTGCGCTTTTCCCCACGTGATCCCGCCCTTAGGATAACGCTGTTATTTCGCGGCCGGAAATAAATTGCCAAAAGGGAGGAACCGGAAATGGCTGGCAAGAAGATACTGATGCTCGTTGGCGAGTTCAGCGAGGAATATGAGATTTTCGTCTTCGAACAGGCCATGCATGCCGTCGGCCACACCGTGCATGTCGTCTGCCCGGACAAGAAGGCTGGCGATGTGCTGAAGACATCGCTGCACGATTTCGAAGGCCACCAGACCTACACCGAAAAGCCCGGCCACGATTACATCCTCAACAAGACGTTTTCCGAGGTGGATCCGGCCCAGTACGATGCCGTCTACGCGGCGGGCGGGCGCGGCCCCGAATACATCCGAATCGACAAGCGCGTGCAGGCGCTGGTGCGGCACTTCCATGAAGCAGGCAAGCCCATCTTCACCATCTGCCATGGCGTGCAGATCCTGATCGCGGTCGACGGCGTGGTGCGGGGCAGGGAGGTGGCGGCGCTTCACTATTGCGAGCCGGAAGTCACGCTGGCGGGCGGCATCTATATCGACGTCGCGCCGAACGGGGCCCATGTCGACGGCAATCTCGTTTCGGCCAAGGGCTGGCCGGGCCTGTCCAATTTCATACGCGAATGCCTGAAGGTGCTGGGCACCGAGATCCGCCATGGCGAGATCCTGATGCGTGACGAGCGGCAAGCGGCCTGAGGCTCTGAGAACCGGCTTCTCGTCCACGCTTCTCAATTCAGATTGGAAAGCGTTGTTCGAAAAGCCAAGCAATTGGCTTTTCGTCCGCTGTGCGGACCACGCCTCACCTCGTCCCGCGAACCGGGAAAAGGCAGGCGCTACAGCGCCGCGTGCGCCTCGCGGAACGATATCAGCTTGCTGCGGCTTTCGTCCCACAAGGCCAGTTTGACGCAGCGCAGGCTCTCAAGCAGCGTGATGCGGCCGATGCCGCGCAGCTCGGGATAGTCCCGCAGCACTTCCTGCAGCCGGTAGCCGGGCACCCTGGCGGAGAGGTGGTGGACGTGGTGAACGCCGATATTGCCGGTGAGCCAGTTCAGCACCGGCGGCAGGTCGTAGTAGGAAGAGCCGTGCAGAGCGGCGTGCTGGAACTCCCATTCCTCATCCTTCGCCCATTCGGTCTCCTCGAACTGGTG
This sequence comes from Mesorhizobium sp. ESP7-2, assembly GCF_020164715.1. Classification (NCBI taxonomy): domain Bacteria; kingdom Pseudomonadati; phylum Pseudomonadota; class Alphaproteobacteria; order Hyphomicrobiales; family Phyllobacteriaceae; genus Mesorhizobium; species Mesorhizobium sp. ESP7-2. The sequence continues at coordinate 135,763 of NZ_JAIUGQ010000005.1, read as the reverse complement.
CTGGACATAGAACAGCCAGATGCCGGCCGAACCGGCGAGAATGACGATCGGCAGATGGACGATCAGGAACGCGCCGGGACCGATGATCCAGATGAGGATGGCCGCGGCAAGCGCGATGCCTAGATTGGTGGTCATCGACGACACCCAGGGCGTCAAGCCGCCGCGCATCATGCCGATGGGCAGCCTTTGCGAAAAGATGAACAGCCAGATCGGCCCCAGGCCGAACATCACCAGCGGATGGCGGTAGAGACGATAGGCCAGGCGACCCCGCCAGGACATCTGCCGGTACTCGGCGACGGTCAACGTCCTGATGTCGCCCATGCCGCGCTCGTCGAGATTGCCGGCGCTGGCATGATGCGTGGCGTGGGCACGCCGCCAGCAGTCGTAGGGCGTCAGCGTCAGGATGCCCAGCGCGCGGCCGATCCAGTCGTCGGCATGGCGATTGGCAAAGAAGGAGCCATGGCCGCAATCGTGCTGGATCATGAAAATCCGCACCAGGAATCCGGCCGCGGGCAGGATGAGGATCAGTCCCCACCAATGACCATAGGCATAGGCCGCGGAAGACAGAGCCCACAGCGTGGCGAAAGGAATGAGGGTGATGGCGAGTTCGAGTGCGCTGCGCCGCCTGTCAGGCTTCTTGTAGCGCGCCAGGACCTTGAGCCAGGCGCGCTTGCTCTTGGCCGCCTCTTCGGGGGAAATCATGTTCATCAGAAAGCATAGGCAGGGTGTGCCGCCACCGCAAGACGATGATCACGTAAAGTTACTGTGCGTAATTGTCGCGTAAGGCTAGTCGACCCTCACTGCCCGTCGCCAGCCGACGTCGCCCTCCTCGACCCGGTCGAGGTGATCGAGCAATTGCCCGAAGCGGTCCGGGATGTCGGCTTCGGTGCGGAAGGCTGGCAAGGTGCGCAGAAAGCGCTTCATCGCCTCGGCGCCGATCTGGCGCCGAACCTCCGCAGCGAGCCTTTCTGTTTTTTCGAGCTTGTTGCGGGTCATGGGTTCAAATCCTGCGTCGGTTCCGAAACTCCTCCAGCGACGGAATGGTTCCCGCATCACGGCGTTGTGGCAAGCAAAGCCGGCAAGCACGGTAAAATTTGAATTAAAATCGAACTGCGGCGTTGGCGCCTTCCAGGTCCTGTCAAAAGGTCCTTGCGGTCGCTTTCCCCTTGATTTTTGGCCTGCGAACCTCGATATCGGGCACAAATCCACACCATTCGAGATGACGGGAAACGGCGATGAGCGACCAGGCAAAAGACGAACGCGCGCCCAGTGAAGCCGAGGCGGCCGAGGCAAATACCGAGCGTACGGAAGGCGGCATCGACGGCGACTATGAAGCGCTTGTGCGGCTGCTGAAGGAAAATGAAGAGCTGAAGGACCGCGCGCTGCGCGTCGCGGCCGAGATGGAGAACCTGCGCCGCCGCACCGCGCGCGATGTGCATGATGCGCGCACTTATGCGGTGGCGAATTTCGCCCGCGACATGCTGTCGGTGTCGGACAATCTGCGCCGCGCGCTGGATGCCATTCCCGCCGAGGCCAAGGCGTCGGGGGATGCTGGCTTCAAGGCACTGATCGAAGGCGTCGATCTGACCGAGCGTGCCATGCTGTCGGCGCTGGAACGGCATGGGGTCAAGAAACTCGCTCCGGAAGGCGAGAAGTTCGATCCCAATTTCCACCAGGCGATGTTCGAGGTACCCAATCCCGATGTCCCGGCCAACACGGTGGTCCAGGTCGTGCAGCCGGGCTATTCGATCGGCGAGCGGGTGCTGCGCCCGGCCATGGTCGGCGTCGCCAAGGGCGGCCCGAAAATTGCCGCCGACGCGCCGGTCGAGCCAGGGCCGGTCAATGAGCAGGCCGAGAAGGATGCGTGAGGATAGTGAGTAGTGAATAGGGAGTAGGGGCCTGACACTAAGCTGCGGCTTCGTGCTATTCCGCTACTCACTACTCACTACTCACTACTCACTACTCACTACTCACTACTCACTACTCACTACTCACTACTCACTCAGCCCATGAACCCCATCGCCCTTCTCGATTATGCCGGCGTTGCCGTCTTCGCGGCGACGGGGGCGTTGGCGGCTTCGCGCAAACAGCTCGACATTATCGGCTTCCTGTTCCTGGCCAGTGTCACCGGCATCGGCGGCGGCACGCTTCGCGACGTCATCCTCAATCTACCGGTTTTCTGGGTCGCCAACTCCAGCTACGTGCTGATCTGCGCGGCGGTCGCGGTGCTGGTGTTCTTTGCTGCGCACCGTGTCGAGTCCCGCTGGAAATGGCTGCTCTGGCTCGACGCCATCGGACTGGCCGCTTTTTCGGTGATGGGTGCTGCCAAGGGGCTGGCCATTACCGGTTCGCCGGTCGTGTCCGTCATTACCGGCGTGCTCACCGCCACGTCAGGCGGCATCCTGCGCGATCTGCTGGCCGGCGAACCCTCGGTGCTGCTGAGACCGGAAATCTATGTTACGGCCGCTCTCGCGGGCGCTGCAATCTTCACGGCTGGCGACGTCACAGGATTGCCGCCGATCGTTTCAGAGCTGGCCGGCTTCGCCGCGGCGTTCGCGGTGCGCGGCGGTGCGCTCCGTTTCGGCTGGACGTTTCCATCCTACAAGAGCCGGCCCGGCCGGCGGCCGGAAGACATTCCGTGAAGAGAGGGAATAGGGAGTAGGGAGTAGGGAGTAGGGAGTAGGGAAATAGTCAGTAGTCGCCGATGCGTGAATCATGGCGTCTTCACTACTGCCTACTGCCTACTGCCTACTGCCTACTGCCTACTGCCTACTGCCTACTGCCTACTCGCTCACGCGGCGAAGCGCTGCGCTTCCCCGCCATAATAGTTGACGTAACGGGCGCCGATCTCCTTGACCGGCATCACGACGAAAATGTCGACCGTGGAGAATTCGCGGTCGATGACGCAACCATCGCCGATGCGAGCGCCTACCCGCAGATATCCCTTGACCAGAGGCGGCATCGCCGCGATCGCCGCCTTGGTGTTGACCGCCTCGATCGGCATCAGGTCCATGGAGCAATAGCGCCCGGACACCGCGCGCACGTCCCAGGCCGAGTTGGTGCGGCAATGATGGGCGAGATAGGTGAGCGCCTCGGCATGCGCGGCCGGCACGGTGCCGTGGAAGGAGGCGCAGCCAGTCATCACGCCGATTTCGTAATGATTGATATAGGCCCAGATGCCTTGCCATAGCGCCTCGATGGTGCGCTTCGAACGGTATTCGGGCAAGACACAGGAACGGCCGAGTTCGAGGAAACGCTGTCCGGGATGGCGGGCGATGAGCTTGGTCAGCTCGAATTCGCCTTCGGAATAGAAGCCGCCGGCGGTTGCCGCGATTTCTTGCCGCAGCAAGCGATAGGTGCCGACGATGCGGCGGTGCTCAGGTCCGGAAAGCGTGGTATCGAGGACGAGCAGATGGTCGCAGAGCGGGTCGAAGCGGTCGGCGTCGCGACGGTCATGCGCCTGGAACAGATCCTTCCTGGCGCCAAGCTCGTCATAGAATACACGGTAACGCACTTCCTGCGCAGCCGCGATCTCGGCCTCGTTGCGGGCGAGCCGCACTTCGAGGTTGCCGATACGGCCGAGCGCTGCGCCTTTTATGACGGAATCGACATTACGTCCTGCGAGCAAGGCGCTGCTGGCGTTCGGCCGAGTGTCACATTCCGGCATAACTGTATGCACGAGTGATTCTCCTTCGAGCCATCCCTCTTGGCACGGGGATACGGTGTAGGTGCAACAGGATTGTGACAGTACCGTGATACGGCGTCGCGGGCAATACTTCGTCGGCTGGCGAAAACGGTCAACCGGCTACGTTGCGTCACAAGTCCCTGGGCGCGTCGCCTTCGCGGGCGCCGAAACCGGACTGCTTTTTTGGTAGTCTTCGTCAGCCACGCACCGGGAAAAGAGGGCTCAGGCGGCGACCTGGCCTTCGACGGCGCTGACCAGCGCTTCGGGGTCGAGCGGCTTGGTGACGAAGCCGCTGGCGCCATGGGCAAGCACCGCATGGCGGGTCTTTTCCTGGCTATCGGCCGACAGCACCATGATCGGCACGGGCGGCACGGATGTCTCCTCCTCATGGCGGCGAATCGCGGCAATGGCGTCCAGTCCGTCCATGACCGGCATATGCAGATCCATCAGCACCACGTCGAAGCGGCGGTTGTGGCCGGCGCCGGTGACCGCCTCGACGGCGGCCTTGCCGTTGCCGACCACCTTGACGCGATGCCCGGCCTTCAGCAGCGTTGCGCGGGCCAGCATGGCATTGATGTCGTTGTCCTCGGCGATCAGCACTGACAGGCCCTGCTGGCGTCCGCCTGACGGACGAAGTGCCGGTGCGCGGCGTTTTTCCGGCTGCGGCGGGGCGAGGACCGGTGCGTGGCTGCTCAAAAGGACACGCAAAAGTGTTCCTCCGCGCACTGGCCGGGCAAGGAATGTCGCGTAGCCGCTGGCGCGAAACTCGCCAAGCATGCCGCGTTCGGTGGGGGCAATCAGCGTGATGGCTTCGCAATTGGAGAATCCATGCTGGCGAAGCCGCTTGAGCAGCCTTCCGTCACTCTCTTCCATGGCCGCGTCGACCAGAAGCACGTCGCAGCCGTCGGCAAAGGAAGCGGCCTGAGCCACGGTGGTGGCGATGCCGGCCACGCCGCCATTGGCGCGGATGGTGCGGGCGATGGCGTCGGCCTCGACGGTGTTCTTGGACAGGATCACGGCGCGCCGGCCGGCAAGCGCGTTCTGCCGGCCCTGCGGCGGCTCGGTGGCCGACATGGCCGGGATTTCGAAGACGAATTCCGATCCCTGGCCAAGCCGGCTGGAAACCGAAATCGTGCCGCCCATGGCGGTCACCAGGCGCTTGGAGATGGCAAGTCCCAATCCGGCCCCGCCATGTGTGCGCGTCGAGGTGCCGTCGGCCTGCTCGAACTCCTCGAAGATGCGCTCCATGTCCTCGTCGCGCAGGCCAGGACCGGTATCGGCGATGGTGAAGCAGATGCGGTCGCTGATCTCGGTGCGGGCGCGCGCGACGCTGACCAGCACGCCGCCGCCGTCGGTGAACTTGATGGCGTTGCCGATGAGGTTGAGCAGCACCTGCCTGACCCGGCCCGGATCGGCGGTGATCAATTGCGGCACGTCCGGTTCGACATGGCAGCCGAGGCCAATATTCTTGGCGAAGGCGCGCGCGGCCATCAGTTCGATGATGTTGTCGGCGATCTCGCGCACGGACATGGGCTGCGGTTCGGGATCGAAGCGTCCGGCCTCGATCTTGGAATAGTCGAGCAGGTCCTCGATCAGGGCAAGCAAGGCGCTGGCCGAGGTCGAGATGGCGCCGACATAGGTCTGCTGCTCCGGCGACAGGCTGGTGTCGGCGAGCAGCCTGGCCATGCCCATGATGCCGTTCATCGGCGTGCGGATCTCATGGCTGACGGTGGCGAGGAAGCGCGACTTTGCCTGGCTTGCGAACTCTGCCCGCTCGCGCGCGGTGATCATGGACGATTCGGCGCGCTTGCGTGCGGTGATGTCGCGGGCGATGGCGCGATGCGAGACGGCATTGCTGTCCTTGTCGCGCACCGATAGCTCGATCCACGAGAACCAGCGCGGGCCGGTCGGCGTGCGGATGGCAACGTCGGTGGAACTCAGGCATTCATGGTCGGAGAAAGCAGCATCGGGAACGAGGCCGACCTCGATGCCGAGCTCGGCAAGCGTCTTGCCGGCAAGGTCGCGTTGGTCGGTTTCGACGAGGTCGGCGAACACCTTGTTGGCATAGACGATGTAACCGTCGCGGTCGCGATGGATGACGAGATCGCCGAGCGCGTCGATGAGACCGCGAAAGCGCTCCTCGCTTTCCTGCATCTCCCACATGCGGTCGGCCAGCGTCTCGATCTCGGCGCGGTTGCGGGCGGTGGTTTCGTCGAGCAGCACCGTACTGCGGCGTACGCTGCGTCTGGCGTGCAGGTGCATGGCCAGGCCGGCAAGGCCGGTTACCAGCAACGCCAGACTGATGAAGGCCGGCGCCCCGGTCAGGTAGGAGAGGCCGGCCAGCACCAGAACGGCAACGAAGGTCAGTATCGGCAGGCCTTCGCGCTTGGCCGGTTGCTGATCGGGCACCAGCGGCGGCGCGGCGATAAACCGCCGCGCGGATGCCGGCGCTTGCGCCGGTGCCGCATCGGTGTCGTCGCCAGCGTCGGCCCGTTGGCTGTCGGATTCCGCGATCATGCGAAATCCTTTGCCAGACAGAGATTATGGAAAATTGCGGGGGATCGTTCGAATTTTAGCGGATCGGGCATTTTTGACCCGGCTGCGACGGATTTGCCAGCCGATGTGGCAATTCTGTCCGGCGCCTGCGATCCCTGTGTCGATCACATGTCGACGACGACGCGACCGCGGATCTTGCCATCGACGATGTCGTGTGCCGCACCGATGATGCCGTCGAAGCCGATGGTCGTGGACAGGCTGGCAAGCTTGTCGACATCGAGATCGGCGCCGATGCGCTGCCAGGCCTCGAGGCGTACGGCTTTCGGCGCCATCACCGAATCGATGCCGAGCAGCGAGACACCGCGCAGGATGAAGGGAGCGACGCTCGACGGCAGATCCATGCCGCCGGCCAGGCCGCAGGCGGCGACCGCCCCGCCATAGGAGGTCATCGACAGAACGTTGGCCAGCGTGTGACTGCCGACCGAATCGATGCCGCCGGCCCAGCGCTCCTTGGAGAGCGGCTTGGCAGGCTGGTTGAGCTCGTCGCGCGATATCACCTCGGCGGCGCCAAGGTTGATCAGATAAGGGCTTTCGGCATTGCGGCCGGTCGAGGCGATGACATGGTAGCCGAGGCTGGACAGGATCGAGACCGCGACCGAACCGACGCCGCCGGCGGCGCCCGTCACCACGACAGGGCCGCGATCGGGCAGGATGCCGTGCCGCTCCAGCGCCATGACACAGAGCATGGCCGTGTAGCCGGCGGTGCCGACCGCCATGGCATCATGCGCGCTCATGCCTTCCGGCAGAGGCACCAGCCAGTCGCCTTTGACGCGGGCGCGCCCGGCATAGGCGCCGAAATGGGTTTCGCCAACGCCCCAGCCGTTCAGGATGACCTTGTCGCCCTTGCGCCACTCGGGATTGGAAGAGGAGATGACGGTGCCGGCAAGGTCGATGCCCGGCACCAGCGGCCATCGGCGGATCACCGGCGCCTTGCCCGATATGGCCAGTCCATCCTTGTAGTTCACCGTCGTCGCCTCGACCGCGACGGTGACGTCGCCCTCCATCAGATCGGCGTCGGTGAGATCGGTCACGGCGACCGACTGTTTTTTTTCGGCATCGCGCGAAACGAGGATGGCTTTGAAGGTTTCGGTCATCTTTCTCTCCGCGAACTTGCTTGGCGTCTGACTGTGCGGCGATGGCCGCTTGGGGTCAATCTTTGGAAGGCTTGGCGTTCGAAGGTTTCGGTTCACGCCGCCAGCCGATGAGTTCGTCGAAGACGACCAGTGCCGCGCCCACGGAAATGAAGGCATCCGCAAGGTTGAAGACGGCGAAGGACCAGACCGGCGTGTGGAACAGGATGTAATCGATGACATGGCCGTAGACGGCACGGTCGATCAGATTGCCCACCGCGCCGCCGATGATCAGCGCAAAGCCGATGCGGGTGATGACGTGGCCCGATGGCGTCCGCGTGGCGAGGTAAAGCACGAAAGCCACGACCAGCACGGCGATGACCACGAGGCCGGTGTCGCCGAAGGAGGAGAACATCGAGAAGGCGATGCCCGTATTATAGGTGCGAAACAGTGCCAGGAAGGGCAGGAGGTCGAGCTTTTCCTGGAAGGGCAGGCCGGCCTCGACCAGTGCCTTTATCCATTGGTCGAGCGCGATGGCGACGATGACGAGCAGTGCGTAGGGAGACCATGATTTCACGATTGGGCAGCCCTCATTGCTGGTCCGGGATTGGTTCGAGCTTCAGCGCGCCGCGCCGGATCTCGAACAGCATGATGCCGGTGGCGACCGCGAGATTGAGCGAATCGGCACGGCCCGCCTGCGGAATCCTGAGCAGCCTGTCGCAGCTTGCCGTCAGGCTTTCGGGCAGGCCCTGTTGCTCATTGCCCATCATCAAAAGTACTGGCCCGCGGGAAAAATCGACCGAGCGGTAATCGACCGCGCCCTTCAGATGCGTGCCGGCGACGAGACCTGAAAAGCCGCCGCGCCAGGCAAGGAATGCTTCGGTCGTTGCCTTCGCCACTGGCACGGCGAAGATCGATCCCATGGTGGCGCGTACCGTCTCGACGGAAAACGGATCGGTGGTGTCGCCGACCAGAATGACGCCCTTGGCGCCGACGGCATCGACCGTGCGAATGACGGTGCCGAGATTGCCGGGATCGCGCACCCGGTCGAGCGCCACCCAGACGTCGCCATTGTCGGCACGGATGTCCTTCAGGGCCAGGAATTTTTGCGAGAAGACGCCGACCACCATTTGCGGATTGTCACGGCGGGTGATGGCGACAAGCACCTTTTCCGACACTTCGAGCACGGTACCCCCGGCTGCAACCGTGCGCGCCGCGACTTTTTCCACGGCCGCGTTGCCGCGTCCGGCCTTGGCGAAAACAAGTGTCCTGATCTGCCAGCCCAAGTCGAGCGCGTCGATGACCAGCTTCAGCCCCTCGGCCATGAAGGCGTTCTGCTGGTCGCGGAATTTCTTCAAGGCGAGCGCCTTGATGTCCTTGACCAGCGGGTTGGCGAGGCTGGTGACTTCCTTCACCTGGCCAGGCGCGCCGGCGTGCCGTTCGTTCATGTCAAGCCACCCAGCGCGAAAACAGTGAAGTCGAAAGCGCCCGGCCGGCGGACTTTTCACGGATGATCAACTCACCCGATTCGACCTTGCCGCCGATACCGGCGAAGGTGTCGCGCATCAGAGCGTGGATGGCGAAGAAGGAAGCACGGATCGAATAGGCGGTCAGCACCACGGCAAGCGGCTTTGGGGTCAGGATCGAGCGACAGAGGTCCGTCAGATCAGGCAGGTCCTCGAACAACTGCCAGACCTCGCCCTTGGGGCCGCGGCCATAGGCCGGCGGATCGAACAGGATGATGTCGTAGCGGCTGCCGCGACGCTCCTCGCGCTCGGCGAACTTCACCGCGTCGTCGACGATCCAGCGGATCGGCTTGGCGCCAAGGCCGGCCATCTCCTGGTTCTCGCGCGCCCAGCCGATCGCCTTCTTCGAGGCGTCGACATGGGTGACCTCCGCGCCCGCGCGCGCGGCCACCAGAGAGGCAAGGCCGGTATAGCCGAACAGGTTGAGCACCTTGACCGGCCGCCCGGCCGCCACGATCAAGCCCGCCATATGGTCCCAGTGCGAAGCCTGCTCGGGAAAGACGCCGACATGGCGAAACGAGGTGAAACGGCCGAGATAGTCGATACCGTCATGCTTCATCGGCCAGGTTTCGCCGAGCGGTGTCTTGGGAAAACGCCAGCGGCCGATGCCTTCCTCGTCGGTGTCGCCGGTGAAGATCGCGTCGGCGCGCTCCCAGTCCCTTGCCGGCAGGGCCTTCTGCCAGATCGCCTGGCCCTCCGGGCGCACGATGCGGTAGGGGCCGTATTGTTCGAGCTTTTGGCCGGCGCCGCTGTCGAGCAGCGCGTAATCCGCGTTGGGAGCTACTTCGAGAATTACCGGAAGTTGCTCAGCGGGCAGCGCGCCTTCGCGGCGGGCGAGGATGCGCGGCGCGGATTTCGGCTGGTTTTCCGGTTTCACATTGTGCTGTTCGCGCGGCCTGGGATCTGGCTTGACCGCGGAACGATTCTCGGTGGGGCGCGGCTCTACGGTCCCGCTCTTCGCTGGGTGCGGTCGGCCGTCGCGGCGTTTGTCGCGAAAAGACTTCAAGAGGCAGCTTCTCCGGCGGTTCGGCCCGCTTCTGCCACAGCTATGCCCATCGGCGCAACAAACCCGCGCGACATTGCGATTGCGAACGGCTCAGCCACGCCCGATCGAAAGCAGGGCGACAAGCAGCGAAACGAAACCGGCAGCCTTGGCTGCCGTGACCGCCATGTGGCCGGTCTCCCAGCGCAGCCGTATGGCTTCGAAATTGTCGGGAATCGGGCCTGGCACCCAGGTGGCGAGAACGTTGTTGGCCGGTTTGACGAGAACGAACCAAAGCACGAGGGACAGCGCATAGAGCAAGGTGGCGGCGAGTGCGAACGAGAACGCCGACCGATCCTCGCGCAGCAGCCATGCCAGCAGTCCCGGGCAGGCGACCGCCGCGACATCCAGCGGCGCGCCAACGATTGCGAAGAGCAGGAACTGGCCATTGAAAACGGTCGCCTCGCGCCAAAGCGCCGGGGACCACCGGGTGAGCCGGGGCGCCGATTCCAGGACATGGGCGAAGGACGGTCCGAGGCTGAGCGCAGCGATGGTGGCGGTCAAGACAGACCAGAACAGCAGGAAGCCATGTATTCGCATGACGCAACAACGGTTCCGGGCCGAAGCCGTTCCTAACCGTCGCCACTTGCCGTTGCCTCAGCCCTGGCCCTTATCGTCGTCCATGTCCCGTTCCGAACGCCTGCTCGATCTGATCAAGTCGCTGCGCCGGCACCGCTGGCCGGTGAGCGGGCGGGTGCTGGCCGATGATCTCGGGATTTCGGTCCGCACCTTTGTGGCGCGGCCGATTTCGCCCTGATCGCAGGGGCGATGGGCGCCAAACTCGCTTGAGCTAGCCTCTGAGCGCCTTGTAGACGGCAATGCCGGCGGCCAAGTCCTCGAGTGCTGCGCCAACCGACTTGAACAGCGTAATCTCGTCAGGGCTACCGCGGCCTTGCTTCTGGCCGCGCGTCAGTTCGTGCAGGTCAGCGACGATGGCTTCCGGTTTCAGCACGCCGGAGGCCAGTGGCTGGACGATGTCGCCGGCCTCCTTGGTGGCGCCGGCGCGGGTGTCGACATAGACGCGGGCACGCAAGATCGCCTCGTCATCGCTTTCGCGCATCGTCGGGGTAAAGCCGCCAACCAGATCGACATGGGTCCCTGGCCGCAGCAGTGCGCCCTTGATCAGCGGCGTGGTGGTGATTGTCGCCGAGGAGACGATGTCGGCCTGGCCAAGCTCGGCATCGAGATCGGTCGCGGCGCTGGCCGCGAAGCCCTCGGCGCGCAGCTCGGCCGCGACTTTCTCGGCGTTGGCCGGGGTACGGTTCCAGATGCGGATGGTCTTGATTGGCCGCACGGCGCTGTGCGCCTTGGCCAGGAAGGGTGACAGCGCGCCGGCGCCGACCACTAGCAGCCGCGAGGCATCGTCGCGGGCGAGATAGGATGCCGCGAGCGCCGAGGCGCAGGCCGTGCGCCACTGCGTCAGCCGCTGGCCGTCGATCAGCGCTTCCGGTTCGCCGGTGCCGCCATCGAGCAGGAGGTAGAGCCCCATCACCGCGGGCTTGCCGATCGCGTTGTTGTCGGGCGAGACGGTGACGATCTTGACGCCGATATGGCCGCCGGCGGAACCGCCCGCGGCGTGAAAATCGGTCCAGGCCGGCATCAGCAGCAGGGTCGACGCCGCACCGTCGGGCCTTTCGACCGCATGATGATGCCTGACTGGCTGCACCGCGCCCTCGCGAAAAGCCGCGCGCAGCGTCTCGACCAGTCCAGGAAAGGTCAGTGCACGATCGACCTCCGCCGCCGAAATGGTCAGCATGAAAAGCTCCGTGAAAAGAAATGGGCCGGCCGGCGCTTCAATTGGTGGGCTTCGGCAATGCTGACCCCTGGGCCGACCCCTGGGCCGATCCTTGGACCGGGGCTTGCGGCATTGAAGGCGCGCGGACCGCCTGGCGCAGGTTTTCGGCCTCGACGCCGCGCTGGCGCGCCAGCTTGCGGTAGCGGCCCTGCTTGACCCAGGTCGCCAGGCTGCCGACGATCATGCCGATGGCGAGCGCCAGGAACAGGAAGATGAACAGCGGCAAGGTCAGCGTCAGCTTGGGATTGCCGGGGTTGAACGGGTCCAGCGTGAAGGCGACGAGTTCGCGGTTGGCGACGGCCAAGGCGATCAGGATGATCGCCAGGGGCACGAAGACCACGATGAGCATGAAACGATTGAGCATGATAATTTCCGTCGCAAGCGGGCCGGGACAAGGTCGTCCGGCTACTTGCCGCCGTTCAGCCTTTCACGCAGTTCCTTGCCGGTCTTGAAGAACGGCACCCATTTCTCCTCGACCTCGACGGATTCGCCGGTGCGCGGGTTGCGGCCGGTGCGGGCGGGTCGATTCTTCACCGAAAAAGCGCCGAAACCGCGCAATTCGACCCGGTTGCCCTCGGCAAGCGCGTCGGTGATTTCATCGAAGATCGCGCCGACGATGTTTTCGACGTCGCGCAGGAAAAGATGCGGATTGCGCGTGGCAATAATCTGCACAAGCTCGGACTTGATCATCAGACGGGTCCCCGTGAAAGCAGTTCGGCCAAAATTATCAGGATGATTTTATTTGCTTTTTCAGCTGTCCCAACGCGTCTCAAGGGTGCCAGACGGAAACGAGACCGTCAAGAAACAAGCGGTCGGCGCCAAGTTCGTGGATGACGTCGCCGCCGGAGTCCGGCAGGCCGAGCGCGCCGGCGATCGTGTGTGCCATCGCCTTCGAGAACAGGAAACCGCCGCGCCGTTCCGTGTCCTTCCACTCGACCACCTTGAGTTTGGCGTCGACACCCTTGGTCGCCAGCCAGTCGATCGCCACGGATTCGCCGCCGACGGCGTCGATCAGCCCGTTGGCAACACCCTGGCGGCCGGTGAAGATCGAACCGTCGGCGAGCGCCAGCGCCTGTTCGTGGGTCATCTTGCGGCGTTCAGCGACGATGCCGACGAACCAGTCGTAGCTGTCGAGGATGAGCTTGCGGACCATGGCGCGCTCGTCGTCATTGGTCGGCTTGAAGGGCGAGGGGGAGGCTTTCAGCGGCGAGGATTTAACCTCCTCCAGCTTGACGCCGAGCTTGTCCATCAGGCCGCTGACGTCAGGATACTGGATCAGCACGCCGATCGAGCCGACGATCGAGGTCTTGCGGGCGACAATATGGTCGGCGGCGCTGGCGATCATGTAGCCGGCCGACGCGGCGAGCGTGCCGACCTCGGCCACGACAGGCTTGTCGGCGGCGAGCTTGCGCACCTCCTCGTAGATCGATTCCCCGCCGACGGTCGTGCCGCCAGGAGAATCGACCACCAGGATCACGCCCTTTACTTTCGGCGACTGGCGGATGGTCTCCAGCCGCTTGATCAGTTCGTCGTCCTCGGTGATGGTGCCTTCGATCCTGACCTTGGCGATGTGGTCGATGGCGGAGCCGCCGAAATCGTCGCCATAGAACCAGGCCGACAGCATAATCACCCCGAGCGCCACGATGCCAAAGGCCGCAACGCGCCAGAAAGTCAGCTTGCGCCGCAAGCGGCGGCGGTCGATCAGGTCGTCGGCTCTCAATGCCATCGTCAGCCTCACAGTCAGCGGGAAGAGACGCTTTTAGACCATGATGTCTTCATCGGGAAGCAGTTCCGTCCGCACATGGCGCGGCAATCCGCGCACGACGGTCCACATGTTGTCTGTTTTGTGACTGGCCTGTACGAGCGACGCAAGGTAAGTGGGAAGAACTTCGGTGATGAAAAAAGACGCAAACACGTCTATTTCTGCTATGAAGCACTGGCTGTTGCGCCGACCCGGGTTTCGTTTGTGCAATGGCAGCTGTCACATTTTTGCGGTTTTCGTCGGCTTGTGCTTGCGTGAGGGCGCTGGCGTCCCACCTATAGGCGGTGCTCCCGGGGCGGGGTTTTAGAAGAAAGCAGTCATGTTAGCGCGACCGAATGAACCGACCAGCCCGGAGACGGAGTTGGCTCTCCCGGCGGATGGCTGGACGCGGGGCGAGGCTTTCGACCGCGCCCAGCGCCATTCGCGCCGCGTGCGCGTGCTCAAATTCGCCGTGCCCTTGGCCGCCGCGTTGATCGCCGTCGCCTTCCCGGTCTATTCCTATTTCGCCGCCCCTGTTTCCGTCGCGGTACAGGCGGAAGGTACCGCCTTCTCCAACGGCAAGCTGGTGATGGCCAATCCCAAACTCAATGGTTTCACCAAGCTGAAGCAGCCCTATTCGATGACGGCGCTGCGGGCGATACAGGATGTGAGCACGCAAGGCATCATCGAACTCGAAGGCATCGACGCCAAGGTGCCGATCGCTCCCGACAATGTCGCGGCGGTAAAAGCTTCGCGCGGCACCTACGATCGCGATGGCAATACGATGAAACTGAACAGCGACGTCACCATCACCACGACCGACGGCATGCAGGCCAAGTTCAAATCGGTCTTCCTCGACATGGGCAAAGGCACTATGAAGACGGATGATCCCGTCGATGTCAGCCGTGGCGGGTCGCAGATCACGGCGGATTCGATGTCGGTCCAGGACAATGGCAAGATCCTGGTGTTCGAGAACAAAGTTCGTGTCAATATCGATCCCGCCGTTCTGAAGGCGGCTGAGGCAAAGGGCGAAGAAGCGAATGTGGCTCACTAGTTCGACACGGCTTGCGGCCGCGACTTCGGCGCTGTTCCTGCTCAGCCTGGCGCCGTCGCTGGCGCAGTCGGGGGCGGCCAGCCAGGTGTCGGGTCTCAAGCTGGCCGGCGACAAGCCGATCCAGATCGAAAGCGACAAGCTGGAAGTCCACCAGGCCGACAGTGTCGCCATCTTCACGGGCAATGTCACCGTCGTCCAGGGGCCGACGCTGATGAAGGCCGGCAAGATGATGGTCTACTACGTCAAGGATCCCAACGCGGGTACGAAGGGTACCGAAGCCGCCGGGGCGGCAGCCATGACCGGTTCGGCCAACATCGATCACCTGGAGATTTCCGACAAGGTCTACATCAAATCGGATCAGCAGGTCGCGACCGGCGATCAGGGCAGCTTCGACATGAAGAGCCAGGTGCTGGTGCTTTCGGGCAAAAAGGTCGTCCTGTCGCAAAACGACAACGTCCTGGTCGGCTGCAAGCTCACCGTGCAGATGAAAAGCGGGCTCGCCCAGGTCGATCCATGCGCTGGGCAGCGTGTCCAGATGTCGATCACACCCCCGCCGAAATCGGATGCGTCGAAATCGGGAGCGACGAACCCCTGATGGTCAGCCTGTCGTCGCTGACGGCGCGTCTCCCGGGACGGGCCGCAGGCAAGCTTTCGGCTCCGGCCACCGTCACTGCCGACAAGGCGAAATTCAAGGGAACCTTGATCGCCAAGGGTCTGACCAAGAGCTACAAGGGCCGCAAGGTCGTCAGCGGCGTCACGCTGGGCGTGCGCGCCGGCGAGGCCGTCGGGCTGCTCGGCCCCAACGGCGCCGGCAAGACGACCTGTTTCTACATGGTTACCGGCCTGGTGCCGGTGGATGAAGGCACGATCGAGATCGACGGCTTCGACGTCACCTCGATGCCGATGTATCGGCGCGCGCGCCTCGGCATCGGCTATCTGCCCCAGGAGGCTTCGATCTTCCGCGGCCTCAATGTCGAGCAGAACATCCGCGCCGTGCTCGAAGTGGTCGAAAAGGATCGCAAGGTCCGCGAGCGCAACCTCGACGAACTGCTCGAGGAATTTCACATCAGCCATCTGCGCAAGGCGCCGTCCATGTCGCTCTCGGGCGGCGAAAGGCGGCGCCTGGAAATCGCGCGCGCTCTGGCGACGCGCCCGGCCTACATGCTGCTCGACGAACCCTTCGCCGGCATCGATCCGATCGCCGTCGCCGACATCCAGCAATTGGTGCGTCACCTGACGGCACGCGGCATCGGTGTCCTCATCACCGACCACAATGTGCGTGAGACGCTCGGCCTGATCGACCGTGCCTATATCATCCATGCCGGCCAGGTGCTGACCCATGGCCGCGCCGACGAAGTGGTGGCAAATGCCGACGTGCGGCGGCTTTATCTCGGCGAGGGTTTCACGCTCTGAGACGTTCACTGTCTGAGACGGCGAACCGCCCCCGTCTCTTTTTTCACGGAATTCCGATCGGAAAGCCATTCTTTCCCGGCTCCTGAAATCGCTCTCAGCGTGAAATTTGTTTCCTGATACGATTTTTTACGCGCCGACGACCTGTTTTCCGCGATTTTGATCCGGAATAACGCTCCGGTAAGCGAGTTTTGCTAGGCTTTGCCTTGACAAGCAAAAGCCGGGCCAGTTTCTATGGCCGGCTGGGAAATTCATTCCGGAAGTCCGGACGCGTAGAGGAGGCGTTTGAAACCGAACCATGGCATTAGCGGCGAAACTACAGCTCCGACAGTCGCAGTCGCTGGTGATGACGCCGCAGCTGATGCAGTCGATTCGGCTGCTGCAGTTCACCCATGCCGAGCTCGAGCATTTCATCGACGAGGAGATCGAGCGCAACCCGCTCCTGGAGCGCGCCGAGCCGCAGGACGATGCCGCGAGCGATCAGGCGCAGAAGCCCGAGGCAGAGCCGCAAGCGGCCCCCGATGGCGACTGGTTCGAGAACGAGACGGCATGGAGCGCAGAGGCGATCTCGGAAAAGCTCGATGCGTCCCTGGAAAACCTGTTTCCCGATGATCCCGGCACCAGCGAACGGCTCGGACCCGACCTGACGGCGCAATGGAAATCGGCTTCGGGCAGTGGCGGCGGCTCCTCGTCCGAGGGGCTCGATGCCGGCGACATGGCGGCGAGCGCGATCACGCTGCGCGACCATGTCGGCGAGCAGATCGCACTCGCCTTCACCGATCCCGTAGGGCGGCTGATCGCCGGAGAGCTGACCGACGGGCTCGACGAGACCGGCTATGTCAGGGCCGATCTGGCGGAGATCGCCGCGCGGCTTGGCATCGACAGCGTGGCGGTGGGCAAGGTGCTGGCCGTATGCCAGACCTTCGAACCGGCCGGCCTGTTTGCCCGCGATCTCGCGGAATGCCTTTCCCTGCAGCTTGCCGTGCGTGATCGGCTCGATCCGGCGATGAAGGCCCTGGTCGCCAATCTGGAACTGCTGGCGCGGCGCGATTTCCAGACGCTGAAGCGGCTCTGCGGCGTCGACGAGGAGGATTTGCTCGACATGCTGGCCGAAATCCGGGCGCTCGACCCACGGCCGGGCATGGCGTTTTCGGGCGGCGCGAGCGACGCCATCGTCGCCGATGTCGAGGTCCGGGCTGCCAATGATGGCAGCTGGACCGTCGAACTCAATGCCGAAACGCTGCCGCGCGTGCTGGTCGACCATATCTATTTCGCCCAGGTATCGCCGCACGCGAAAAACCAGGCGGAGAAGGACTTCCTGGCCGAGTGCCTGCAGAACGCCAACTGGCTGACACGCAGCCTCGACCAGCGAGCAAAGACGATCCTCAAAGTGGCCTCGGAAATCGTGCGCCAACAGGACGCTTTCCTCGTCCATGGCGTACGCCATCTGAAGCCGCTCAACCTGCGCACGGTGGCAGACGCCATCGGCATGCACGAATCGACGGTCAGCCGAGTCACCGCGAACAAATACATGCTCACCCCGCGCGGCGTGTTCGAGCTGCGCTATTTCTTCACCGCCTCGATCGCGGCCTCGGGCGGCGGCGACGCGCATTCCTCCGAAGCGGTGCGTGATCGCATCAGGCAAATGATCGACGAGGAGAAGCCCGTCGATGTGCTGTCGGACGATGCTATCGTCGACATGCTGAGGGAAAGCGGCGTCGATATCGCCCGGCGCACGGTCGCCAAGTACCGGGAAGGCATGAATATTCCCTCGTCGGTGCAACGCCGGCGCGAGAAGCGGGCGCTCGCCAGCGCCGGCCGCTAGGCGTTCGCGATTTCCACAGTTTTCGAGTTACATTGACAAGCCACGGTGAAGTGGCTAGAAGCCCGCCCGCATGAGATGGGCTTGATGCCCGCTAGCGGATGGTCCGTCACGACAATGACCCGGGACGGTCAAGAAGGCGGCTTGTGATCAACCGGAAAGTTCGGATTTAAATCGGCGCGAGTGACGCCGCAAAGCTTGTGCGCACGGATCACGAGTATAAACTCGGGCCAGTTTGAAGCCTGAGCAAGGAAGGTCAGTTTTCAGATGAATCTGCGCATATCGGGAAAGCACATGGATATCGGCGATGCGTTCCGCACACGCATCAACGATCGTGTCGGCGAAGCGATCGGCAAATATTTCGATCGCGGCTTCGCGGGACACGTCACCGTCATCAAGTCGGGCTCGCGCTATTCGGCGGATTGCATGATTCGGCTGGATTCCGGCGCCTCGCTGCAGGCCACGGGCGATGCCCAGGATCCGACGCTCGCCTTCGAGGCCGCCGCCGATCGGCTGGAGACCCGGCTTCGGCGCTACAAGCGCCGTCTGAAATCGCACAATTCGGGCAATGCCAATGGCGAGTTGACCGACATTGCCTATACCGTGATGGCACCGCTTGCCGATGACGATGAGGAGATCCCGGAGGATTTCGCACCGGCCATCGTCGCAGAATCGACCATGACGCTGAAGACCATGTCGGTGGCGTCGGCGGTCATCGAGCTCGATACCAAGGACAGTCCGGTGGTTGTTTTTCGCAATGCCGGAACCGACCATCTCAACATCGTCTATCGCCGGCCCGACGGAAACATCGGCTGGATCGATCCGTCCACGACCAAAGTCGCACAGGGATAAAAGCCGGCCGCACGAGGGGTGGGGACTGGCGCGGCAGGCGAACAAGGATTTTCAAGCATGGATCTGAGCGATCTTATCAGCGTTCCGGCGATTTTGCCGGCGTTGAAGGCGAACTCCAAGAAGCAGCTTCTGCAATTGCTGTCCGAGCGGGCAGCGGCGATTTCGGGCATTCCGGAACGGGAGGTGTTCGACACCATCCTGCAGCGCGAACGCCTGGGTTCGACCGGCGTCGGCAACGGCATCGCCATCCCGCACGGCAAGCTCGCCGGCGTGAAACGCATCGCCGGCGTTTTCGCCCGGCTGGAGACGCCGGTCGATTTCGAATCGCTGGATGACCAACCGGTCGATCTGGTGTTCCTGCTGCTGGCGCCCGAAGGGGCGGGTGCCGATCACCTCAAGGCGCTGTCGCGCATCGCGCGCGTGCTGCGCGACGCCGACACTGTGGCCAAGATCAGGGGGACGCGTGATGCCACGGCGATCCACGCGCTTTTGTCGGACACGCAGGCCTCGCACGCGGCCTGAAGCCATCCTTTTTAAGATATCGCCCCAAGGGCCGCAGTGAGCGGCCCTTTCGTTTCCGTCAACCGCCCGCCTTAGTGAATGGCGACGGTGGTCAGGTCGTTTTCCATGGCGCCGGCCAGGGCACGGTCACGCGCATCGGAAAGCAGGATCGGCTGGCCGTTGGCGCCAAACAGAGCCCACAGCTCCATACCGGGCGCGATTTCGCCGATGTTGGGGAACCGGCCGAGCAGTTCGTCGCTCGAGACCTTGCGCAGATAGGCGACCGAGCCCTCGCCGAGATGGGCGAATTCGCCGCTGGTCATAGTGATGGTTTCGTCAGTTCTGGTCATTTCAAGCCTCCTTGGCGCGAGGACGCCGCTCAAGGCCATCCCGCATAAGAGCCATCAGTGAAGATCAGTCTTTCACCGATATATTTATTTTTCGTACCAGCCGTTCGGACTCCGGCCGATCGAGATCGATCGACAAAAGGCCGTTCTTCAACTCTGCCGCGATCACGCGCATGCCGTCGGCCAGCACGAAGCAGCGCTGGAACTGGCGTGCGGCAATGCCGCGATGCAGGAATTCGCGTTCGGTGTCGTCGGTTTGACGGCCGCGCACGACCAACTGGTTTTCCTCCGTTGTCACATCGAGATCGCTTTCGGCGAAACCGGCGACGGCGAGCGTAATGCGTAGCCTCTCGGCCTTGCCGTCGGCACCGCTGAGGCGCTCGATGTTGTAGGGAGGGTAGCTGTCGCCGGACTTCGCCAGACGCTCCAGGGTCTTTTCCATGGCGTCGAAACCCAGAAGAAGCGGGCTGGAGAAAGGCGTCATTCGGCTCATGTTACACTGTCCTCTCAAGAGCGACATAAACTGGAAAAACCCAAATGGCATTTTTCCCGATGGCCTTGATATGGTCCGCCCCGCGGCGAAGTTCAAGCCACCAAAAGACCCGCCCAAAAAGACCAATCGTGGACTCACAGGAATATTCGACATGGCGCTTGAAACGACGCGCGGATGCAAGGAGAAGCGCGCAGGCCGGGACCGTTCCCCGTCAAGCGGTTCGGCGGCTTGCAGCCGGTTGGCGTCTTTCGGGCGCACGATCGGCCCGGTGAGTTGATGGCCAGCCAAACAAGGAATTGAAATGCCCCAACCACGCAAGATCGTCATCGACACCGATCCCGGCCAGGACGATGCCGTCGCCATTCTGTTGGCGCTCGGCAGTAGCGAACTGGACATCATCGGCATTACCGCCGTTGCCGGCAACGTGCCGCTGAAACTGACCGAAAAGAACGCCCGCAAGATCTGCGAACTGGCCGGCCGGCCCGATATCAAGGTCTATGCCGGCGCCATCCGTCCGCTGGCGCGCGAACTGGTCACCGCCGAGGAAGTGCATGGCAAGACCGGTCTCAACGGGCCGCAACTGCCGGAACCGACGATGAAGCTGCAGGAGCAGCATGCCGTCGATTTCATTGTCCAGACGCTGATGAAGGAGGAGAGCGGCACTATCACGCTTTGCCCGCTCGGGCCGCTCACCAACATAGCGCTGGCATTGATCCGCGAACCGCGCATTGGACCGCGCATCAAGGAAATCGTGCTGATGGGCGGCGGCTTCTTCGAAGGCGGCAACGTCACGCCGACCGCCGAATTCAACATCTATGTCGATCCACAGGCCGCCGATCTGGTGTTCAAGTCCGGCATCCCGATCGTGATGATGCCGCTCGACGTCACCCACAAGGCGCTGACCACGTCCAAGCGCATCGCAGCCTTCCGCAAGCTTGGCAGCAAGGTCGGCATCGCCACGGCGGACATGCTCGAATTCTTCGAGCGTTACGACGAGGAGAAGTACGGCACCGACGGCGGGCCGTTGCACGACCCCTGCGTCATCGCCTACCTGTTGAGGCCGGACCTGTTCAAGGGCCGCAACTGCAACGTCAGCATCGAGACGGCCTCGGAACTGACCATGGGCATGACCGTGATCGACTGGTGGGGCGTGACCAAGCGGGCAAAGAACGCCATGGTGATGCGCGACATCGACCATGACGGCTTTTTCGCACTGCTGGTGGAGAGGCTGGGGCGGCTTAACTGACGTTTTGGACAGGCGACAAGCGAGCCTTGTCACTAGCGCGCGTTGTCACCCATTGAGCAATCGATAAGTGTCGACGCCGTGCTTGTGGTGTTGTCGTTCAATAGGAACGAGGGAGCCAATAAGATGCGGTCGCTCGACGTCGTCGTCGATCGATATCCGCGTGTTGTCGTCATCAAGGCGCACATCGTAGGTGTAGTATAGATTGTGACCTACCATGGCGTACGGGCTGATAGGCTTCACTCTGATGTATTCGACCACGGCCATCACGCGTTGGGTTGCGACGACCGGATTGGCCTGAAGCCCCACAATCGCAATGGATTTCATCAGCGCAAAGGCGCAGAAGAAAGCGACGCCGATCACGGCGTCGCTGTATTCGTATTGCCAAATAAGCAAGCGATCCCGAAAGGAAACGTTTGATTTGCGCATGTTGAAGAGTTGTGCAGCAGCGTACAATTCTTCAATGTCTCTGCAAAAATTTATGAAGAAGGCGCTTTCATGGTTACTTCGCCTTCGAGAACGCCAGCCACAGACCGCCGCCGACCATGAAGCTGCCGCTGATCCTCGACAGGAGCTTGACACGGCTGGCCGACAGCATGCGGCCGGCGCGGCCGGCGGCGAGCGCGTAGGTCGAATCCGACATGGCGGCGAAGATCATGGCGGTCAGGCCCATGACGACGATCTGCAGCGAATAATTGCCCTGCGGCGCGATGAACTGCGGGAAGAAGGCGCCGAAGAAGATCAGCGTCTTGGGATTGCTGAGCGCCACCAGCAGGCCCTGCAGGAAGAAGCCACCGCGTGGTTTGCGGGCGGTTCCGTCGGCGTTCAGCGTGCCCTTCGAGCGGAACATCTGCACCCCCATCCAGATCAGGTAGGCGGCGCCGATCAGACGCACCCACTCGAACCAGTGGCCCATGCCCGAGATCAGCGTGTTGAGGCCGATGCCGACGATGGCGATCATGACGGCGAGCCCGGCCTGTGTGCCGGCGACATTGGCGAGACCGGCACGAGTTCCGTGGCGGATGCTGTTTGCGATGATCAGCGTGACCGTCGGACCGGGCACCAGGATGATGACGACACAGGCAAGAACATAGGCGGCGTAGAGTTCCAGCGACATGACCATCCCTCGTAATGCCGCTATCGCGGCCTGTCAGACGACAATCAATGCATGGCGGCAAGGACGACGCAAGCCGGCGCGCGGCAAGCTTGGCTCAGGCGCCGGCCGGCCAGGGCAACGTCGTCTCATAGGCGGCCGCGGCCTTCAGTACGGCGAGATCGCCGCGTGGCCGGCCGATCAGCTGCATGCCCATGGGTCGGCCCCTGTCGTCGAAGCCGACCGGCACATTGACCGCCGGGCAACCGCCCAAGGTGGCAAAGGCTGAAACCTGCATCCAGCGATGGTAGCTATCCATCGCTTGGCCCGCGACCTCGCGGGGCCAATGAATGCCGACCTCGAAGGGAAAGACCTGCGCGGTCGGCAGCGCAATGAGGTCGAAGCGGTCGAAGATCGACAGCAGCGCCCGGTGCCAGGAGGTGCGGACGACCGAGGCCGCGCGGATTTGCGGCGCCGTCAGCCGCATGGCGTTCTCCACCTCCCAGACGGCTTCCGGCTTCAGCAGGCCGCGCCTGGCAGGATCGTCATAGTGCACTTTGAGGGCGCAGCCGCTGCTGGCCTGGCGCAGCGTCACGAAGGCCTGCCAGAGTGCCTCGAAATCGAAATCCGGCAACAGCGGTTCCGTCAGGAAGGAGGCATCCGCGAATCGGTTGAGTGCTGCCTCGCACAGATCGAGGATGCCGGGTTCAATCGGCAGATGGCCGCCGAGGTCGCCGAGCCAGGCGATGCGGCCGCCGGCCGCCGCCGCGAGTCCTTCGAGGAAGGAGCCTTGCTTCTCATAGGATAGGGGCGCCTGCGGATGGTAACCGGCCTGCACGTCGAGCAACAGCGCCATGTCGGCGACGTTGCGGCCCATCGGCCCCTCGACGCCCATCTGCGCGTGGAAGACCTCCAAGTCGGGACCGCTGGGCACGAGCCCCTGCGATGGCCGAAAGCCGTAGACATTGTTCCAGGCCGCCGGGTTGCGCAGCGAGCCGCCGAAATCGCTGCCGTCGGCGATGGGCACCATGTCCAGTGCCAGCGCCACCGCCGCACCGCCGCTCGAGCCGCCGGCGGTGAGCGCCGGATCGAAAGCGTTCAGCGTCGGTCCGAACACGTTGTTGTAGGTGTTGGAGCCCAGCCCGAATTCGGGAACGTTGGTCTTGCCGATGATGATGGCGCCGGCCTCGCGGATGCGTTCGACGAAGAAATCGTCTTCTTGCGGTACGAAATCGGCGAAGATCGGCGAGCCGAACGAGGTCCTGAGGCCGGCGGTCGAGGCAAGGTCCTTGATGGCGATGGGGAGGCCAAAAAGGGAGCCGGTTCCGTCCGTCCGACTGACATCGGCGGCGTCGGCCTCGCGCAGGATGTCGGCGCGGTCGCGCAACGAGACGATGGCGTTGACCTGCGGATTGACCGCATCGATGCGATCGAGGAACGCCGTCACCACCTCGCGTACGGAGAGCTTCTTTCGGCGGATCGCGTCGGCGAGTTCGACAGCCGACAGGCGGCAGATCTCGCTGGCCGCGGGTACGGCATGTCTGGTGCGGGGGCGCATCATTTCAACGGGTTTCCTGCAAGGCCTGGTCGACGTCTTTCGCCAGCGGGATCGCCGGCTGGGCGCCGGGCTTGAGGCAGGCCAGCGAGCCGGCGGCGCCGGCTCGCGCCAGTGCCTGTTCGAGCGTGAAGCCCGACGCCAGGCCGGCCGCGAAATAGCCGCAGAAAGTGTCGCCGGCCCCGACCGTGTCGACCGGCGTGATCTTCAACGCGGGAACGGTCAGGAAATCGCTCGGCGTCGCCGCCATCACGCCTTCGCCGCCAAGCGTGACGACGATGGCGCGTCCGGTTTTCCCCGCAAAATCGCGCATGCGCGCCGCACGATCGCGACCCTTCAAAGCCAGCGCTTCACCATAGAGGTCGAACTCGGTCTCGTTGGCGACGACGTAGTCAGCCTTGCCGAGGAAGCCGGCCGCTTCGGCGTGGAACGGGGCCGTGTTGAGCACCGTGACCGCGCCGGCCGTCCTTGCCTGGTCGAGTGCCGCATCGATCGTCGCGAGCGGAATCTCATGCTGCAGCAGCACGACGTCGCCCTTTTTCAGAAACGCCTTGGAGAGGTCGCCGGGCACCACGGAAGCATTGGCGCCGGGAACCACGGCGATGATGTTCTCGCCGTCGTCGCCGACCATGATCAGCGCCGTGCCGGTCGAGGCAAAGGTTTCTCCCACGCCTGACAGGTCGACCTTGGCCTCGCGCAGCAACGCCAGGGCTTCGGCTGCGAAAGTGTCCTTGCCGACGGCGCCGACCATGCGCACCTGAGCGCCGGCACGTGCGGCGGCGAGCGCCTGGTTGGCGCCCTTGCCGCCGGGCGCCGTCGTGAGACCGGAACCGCTCACCGTCTCACCGGAGCTCGGCAAGCGGTCGACATTGGCGATAAGGTCGAGGTTGATCGAGCCGACTACGATAATCAAAGAATGCCTCCTGCTGAATGCGCCGGAAGCTATCCTGTAAGATCATGGCTTTCCAGAGGATGCTGTTATGGCAGGCGCCAACGTGCTGCGCCATTTGCAGATCAGCAGGGTAATATCGTTTGTCCGTAGATAAGGCATCCGCGAAAGGCTTCGCCGGTGTTGCAGTATCAGTGTCCTTCAGGACGAAATCTGTCCCGCTTCCCAGCCCAGGATGGCGCGCTTGCGGGTCAGGCCCCAGTGGTAGCCGGTGAGGTCGCCTGATTTGCCGATGGCGCGGTGGCAAGGCACCACGAAAGAGAGCGGGTTGGCGCCGTTGGCGGCGCCGACCGCCCGGCTGGCGCTCGGCGCGCCGATGCTGGCGGCGATCGAGGAATAGGTGCGGGCCTTGCCCATCGGGATCCGCAGCAAGGCTTCCCAGACGCGGACCTGGAAATCGGTGCCGATCATGACGACGTGCAGCGGCTGGTCGGCGCGCCACAGCGTCGGCTCGAAGATGCGCGCGGCATAGGGGCCTGTCGCTTCCCTGTCCTCGACATAGAGGGCGTTGGGCCAGCGGCTGGACATGTCGGCGAAGGCGGCGCGCTCCTCGCCGGCGTCGCAGAAGGCGAGGCCGGCAAGCCCGCGGTCCGTGGCCATGATCAGGGCGGTGCCGAAGGGAGAGGGATGATAGCCGTAGCGGATGGTGAGGCCAGCACCGCGCGTCTTGTAGTCGCCCGGCGACATCGCCTCATGGGTGACGAACAAGTCGTGCAGCCGGCCGGGGCCGGACATGCCCAGTTCGAATGAGGTTTCGAGCAGCGGCATGCCGGAATCGAGCAGCTTGCGCGCATGGTCCAGCGTCACCGCCTGCAGAAAGGCCTTGGGTGAAAGGCCGGCCCAGCGGGTGAAGAGTTTTTGCAAGCCGGTCGGCGTCTCGCCGACCTCTTCGGCGAGTTCCTCCAGCGACGGCTGGTCGCGATAGTCGAGGCTGATCTTCTCGATGGCGCGGCGCACGATTTCGTAGTCGCTGCCTTCGGGCGTGATGTCCTTCTTGAGGACTGCCGTGTGTGTGCTCATGGACCTGTCTCCTTGGGCTGGAATATCGCCCCTTGGGGCGCCCATCGCCACCCGAAACTTGCCTTCTTGCAGCACTTGCCCAGATAGACTCGGGATTCGAGCCAGGGAGCCGCTGATGGCTGGCGAAAAAGTACATTTGACGGGGGCAAAAGAGACCTTGCTCATGACGCTCTACGGCAAGGCGCTGGAGAGCCGGATGCCGGATTCGCTGCTTGAGGATCATTTCGCGGACGTGGCAGTGCGCAAGATCGACTATGATTTCGCCAGGCTCAAGGTCGACGAGAATCTCGGCATCGGCCTGGCGATCCGAGCCAAGACATTGGACGTCCGTGTCGAGGATTTCCTGGCCAGAAATCCTGAGGCCATTGTGCTGCATCTGGGCTGCGGGCTTGATACCCGCATCTTCCGGGTCGATCCCCCACCGGGAGTGGACTGGTTCGATGTCGACTATCCCGAGGTGATCGGACTCAGGCGCAAGCTCTACCCGTTCCGCGACCATTACCACCCCATCGCTTCGTCGGTGACCGAGCCCGGCTGGTTGGCTGACGTACCCAGCAACCGCCCGGCCATCGTGGTGGCGGAAGGGCTGACGCCCTATCTCCCGGCGGACGAAGGGCTGCGCCTGCTTTCACGGCTTGTCTCGCATCTTGCCGGTGGCGAACTGATGTTCGACGCCTACAGCCGTTTCGGGCTGATGCTGCTTCGGCTCAACCCGACCATCAAGGCGACGGGCGCCGAGGTCCACTGGGCGATCGACGACCCGCACGAGCTGGAAAGGGCGATTCCGAAGCTGCGCTTTGTCGAGGATATCTCGGCCTACAAGCCTGAGCACGCTGCTCGCATGGGCTGGTCCGCCAAGCTGTTCGTCCGCCTTTGGAAGTACATTCCGGCGCTGCGCAAGGTCGGCAGGCTGCTGCGTTATCGCTTCTGACGGAAGACCGCTTCACGTTTTTCCTGGAATTGCTTCTAGCGCGCCTTGGCGGTCGCCAGCGCGCGCGAGAAGGCGGTGGCAAAGCTCTCGCGGGAATCGGGGTCGAGGAAGCCGCCGATCGGCACGTTCTGCCCCTGTGCTTCCACGGTCATTCCGGTGATGCCGATCTCGGCGTGACGGGCGACCGAAAACCGTGCCCAGAACGGATTGAAGCGATGCGCTTCCGACTTTCCCGAAGGGGCCGTCTTGCGGATATCGAGGCTGGTGCGCGAGACCGATACTTCCTCGCGGGCGCGGGCAGCCCGATAATTGACGCGGAAGGCGATATAGACTGCAATCACGTCGAGGCCGAAGAAGCCGAACACCGGCCAGGCGCCACGCGATAGGAAAAACGCACCCGTCACCAGCCAGCCGAAGAGCAGCGCGCCCATCAGGATTAGGAAGCCCGTCCTGCCCAGCGACCGATGTGGGGTCAGCAATGCGTGAAAGAAGGGCTCGTCAGCTTGGAACGAGGCGTTTGTATCGCTCATGACAGACTATTATAGGAGGGAAATGGCGCGCCCCAAGTCCAAAGAATCATCCATGTCCGAAAAAGAGCCGCCGCCCGGACGGCGCGATGGCTCCAACGCCGAGCCGCGTCCACGACCCGCGCGGCAGACTTCGCGCTACAGCCCGGCCGAAGTGCATGAAATATTCCGGCGCTTTTCGGTGCAGCGGCCGGAGCCGAAAGGCGAGCTCGAACATGTCAACCCCTTCACGCTGCTGGTGGCGGTGGTGCTGTCGGCGCAGGCGACCGATGCCGGCGTCAACAAGGCGACGCGGGCTTTGTTCAAGGCCGCCGATACGCCGCAAAAGGTGCTGGCGCTGGGTGAAGCCAAGGTCGGCGACTATATCAGGACCATCGGGCTCTGGCGCAACAAGGCCAAGAACGTCATCGCACTATCGGAGGCGTTGATCCGCGACCATGGCGGCGAGGTGCCGGATGACCGCGATGAGCTGGTCAAGCTGCCTGGTGTCGGGCGCAAGACCGCCAATGTCGTGCTCAACATGGCCTTCGGCCAGCATACGATGGCGGTCGACACCCACATTTTGCGCATCGGCAACCGACTTGGCCTGGCGCCTGGCAAGACCCCGGAACAGGTCGAGCAGGGACTTTTGGAGATCATCCCGGACGAATATATGCGCCATGCGCATCACTGGCTGATCCTGCATGGCCGCTATGTCTGCAAGGCGCGCAAGCCGGATTGCCCGGCCTGCGTCATCGCCGATATCTGCAAGGCGGAGGTGAAGACGACCAGCATTCCGGCACCGCTGGTGCCGATCGCCCCGCTCGAAACCTTGGTTGCAGAAGATCAGTAGCCGTAGCCACGCGCCATCGCCGCCGCGAAGACCGGGATCAGCAGGAATACGAACGCCTCGGCGCGGATAAAGGTCTTTACCGAGGCCAGTTCGCTCGAGGGCACGCCGAAGGAAGGATTGGCGCGGGCCTGCCTGTTCCAGGAAATGAAACGGACGGTCGGGACGATCGACAGCAGGCCGACGATGCCGAACGCCGCCATCTTGGCCCAGAACACCCAGTTGTGGACGTAGAACTCCCAACCCTTGAGGCCCCAGACGACACGGCCGATGCCGACGATGATGATGAGCGCGGCGATGATGCCGTAGTGGCGGTCGATGCCGGCGAGCCGCTTGAGCGTGGCGGCCGGCATATCGCCACGGATCAGCACGAATTCGGCGCCGATGATCCCGGCCAGCGAGAACACCAGCACATGGTGGAGGATGGCGAGCACGAGGTCGGTGGTGTCCATGCGGTTTTCCTTGGATCGGCGGCACCGGCCGGCGCCTGAATGAATGGGACGCGCTGAATCAGCCCATGTCGAAAATAACACCGCCGCGCGAAAATCCCATAGCGCGGCCCGGATGTCATGAAGGCTTGCCGGACGTTGCGGCTTTGTCCTGGATGACGGTTCCTGGTTCCCTGGCTCTTGCACCGCGCCGGTGATTTGCTAACCGCAGGCCGTAACGCGAGGCAAATGCAATGAACACGACGCAAGCGACCATCGCTCCGGTCATCGAGACGCCGCGAACCATTCTGCGGGCACACCGGCTCGGTGATTTCGATGCCTATGCCGCGATGTGGGCTGATCCGGTCGTCACCCGTTTCATCGGCGGCAAGCCCCGCACACGCGAAGAAAGCTGGATGCGCTTCCTGCGTCACGCAGGCCTGTGGTCGCTGCTGGGCTACGGATTCTGGGCCATCGAAGAAAAGGCCACCGGCCATTTTATCGGTGAAGCCGGTTTTCATGATCTGAAGCGTGAGATGCAGCCGTCGATTGAAGGCATTCCGGAGGCCGGATGGGCGCTGGCGGCGGCCGCGCACGGGGCGGGTCTTGCCTCCGAGGTCGTCGGCCGCGTCCTGGCATGGGGCGAAGAGACGTTCGGGTCTGTCAGAACCGTCTGCATCATCGATCCCGAGAACACCGCCTCCTTGAACGTCGCAACGAAATGCGGCTACCGGGAAGCGGTGCGAACCGTCTATCACGACGCCCCGACAATCCTGCTGGAGCGGCTGTCCTGAGGCAGTTCTAGCCCCTTTCGCCGCCGACATAGGCGCGAACCGCCGAAAGCGTATGGAGGCTCGGGCTGGCGACCAGAGCCTGAACGAGGACTTCGAAATTTAGCGGCCCTTTTCAAGAGCCGCGGGAGCTAAGGCAGAGTCTCCGCCGCGAGGCTCGGGCGCGCTTTCACACGTTGCAGGAAAGCCGCATCGACGGGCTTATGCCTGCTCGAGCGGCGCAGGTCCGGGAAGCTTCAAGGTGTTCACCAGCGTCGCGAGATCGGGCTCGTCGATGAGCATCGCGGCGTCGGCCGGCGCCAGCCAAGCCCGCTGCCGCCGTTTGGCTTCCTGCCAGTCGGCAAGCTCTTCCGTCACTTCCAGCAGAAACACGACGACGTCGACGCGGACAAAGCGGTTGGCCAAGCGTTTCCAGTAGGAATACGTGCCCGCCGGCTGCTTCAGCGTCTTGCCAACCACGCCGGCTTCTTCCAGCGCCTCGATGGTGGCTGCCTTGCGCCCGTTCTTGCCTTTCATAGGCCACCCCTTGGGCACGATGAAGCGTCTCGTCGTTCTCGATGTGACCAGCATCACCTCGATGTCACCGTGAGTGTTCAGCCGAAAGGGAATCGCCGCCACCTGGCGGATCCTTTGGCCATTCTCGGCCTGGCGTACGGCCTTTTTCTTGGTGGCTGCCATCTCAACAATCCAGTCGCTGTAATGCCCCTTAGCGTGATGCGACGCCTTTGCAAAATCCAAACTGCCGCAGGGGCACCCAAAGTGCCCTATCATGTAAGTCGGCTAAATAAAAGAAGGTTGCCCGGCTGTCAGCGGCAGGTGCTGACGGCGGTATTGCCGATTATCTGCATCTGGCAGCTCGGCCTGACCTGC
This sequence comes from Mesorhizobium sp. ESP7-2, assembly GCF_020164715.1. Lineage (NCBI taxonomy): Bacteria > Pseudomonadati > Pseudomonadota > Alphaproteobacteria > Hyphomicrobiales > Phyllobacteriaceae > Mesorhizobium > Mesorhizobium sp. ESP7-2. The sequence goes on along the minus strand of NZ_JAIUGQ010000005.1, from coordinate 105,633 downwards.
GGAACGACAGGCGGAGGCTGCTGGACGATGACGCGATCCTGGGCACGATATTGCTGTTGCTGCTGCTGAAATTGCTGCCGCTGAATCCGGTTCTGCAAGGCTTGCAGATCATCCTGCTGGATGAGCATATTGTTTCTGACGGCTGGATTGAGCACCTGCGCGGAAGCGGGCGACGTAATGCCGGCGGCACCAGCCAGCATTGCCAGTACGAAAATCATCGGCGAACGACGCGTGTACATCCGCTCATTCCTGCAAAAAAATCTCATCACACCAGATATATAGGGTGTTTGTCCGGCGATGCCATGGCGGGAATGTTGACCGCCCTCACTCCAACCGCGACGTGGACCTCAACAACCAGATCGCGACGCCCTGGCGCTGACAGGTGCGTGCAAGGCTTGGCTTCACGCAACAGATGGGCGCGTTCTACCTGCAGCCGACCTTGCAGTTCGACGCGCGCTGGCTGCGTGTTTCCGGAAAGGAAGAAGGGTCGGTTGCCGGTTTCAACTTCGATGGATCGGCAGACACCTTCTATGCGGCGACGCCGGCGCTCGAAATCGGAACCGACATCGCACTCAGCGATATTGCCAGTCTTCGCCTCTATGGAAAGGCCGGGGTGGAGTTTTCCACCAAGCAGTGGGAGATCGAAGGCCGCTTTGCGGCTGCGGAGAATCTGCCCGGCAACCCGGCATTGCACTTGACGGAAGCGATCGATTCGCCGCTCTATCGGGTCGGCGCCGGCCTCGAGTTGAATGGCGTCAATGGTGTCGGCATGTCCGTCAGGTATAATGGCGCCTTCGGGGAAACGGTCAACAGAATGCAGTCAGCGCGTCTCTCAAGGTCAGTTTCTAGGCTGGCTCAGGGCCGGGCCGGGCGAGAGAGATCTTGATGAGGAAATACGCGTATTTCGCAGCAGTGCTGGGTGCTGCCTGTATCGCCGGCCTGCCGGCCATGGCGGCGCAAACCAAGAGCGACAAGGTGGCGGCAACACCGCCCGCCGCAGTCGCCGCGCCGCAGCTGCCCGGCGGTGCATCGGCCTTGTCCGAAACCCATGGCGACTGGACGGTCAATTGCCAGATATCGGGCACGAACAAGGTCTGCAGCCTGTCGCATCAGCAATTCAACAAGCAAAGCAACCAGCGACTGCTGGCGATCGAACTGTCGAGCAAGACCGGCGAGGATGCGAGCGGAACCCTTGCCCTGCCGTTCGGCCTGGCGCTTGCCAAGGGTGTCGCGCTGACCATAGACGACCAGAAGCTCGACGGCAGCCTTCCATTCAACACCTGCCAGGTGGTCGGCTGCCTGGTGCCGGTGGCGTTCGATGCCAATGTCACGCCGCTGCTGAAGAACGGCACCACGCTGAAGATCGACGCGTTCGCGGCCGATACCGGGCAAGTCGTAAGCTTTTCCATTCCGCTCAACGGCTTCGGCGGGGCGCTTGCCCGCACGGCGGAGCTTTTGGCCAACTGACGGCTTAGAGCGGTTCAGCGTTTGATAGAATCGCTGGACCGCTCTAACTATTTGTTTTCACGCAATTCCGGACGGAAAACCGCTGCGCAACTTTCCTGGAATTGCTCTAGGTCACCGCGAGCGACAGGGTGTTGGCGGCTTCCGCCAACACCCTGTCAGACAACGATCGTCTTCAACCGCTCGGCGATGAGCGCGGCGAGCCGCGCCGCCACCTCGTCCTTGGTCATTTCAGGCCATTCCTCGACGCCGGACTTCGACACGATCCGCACCCGGTTGCGATCGCCGCCCATCACACCTGAAGGACCGATGCCGCTGGTCTGCGATACATCGTTGGCGACGATGAGATCGGCACCTTTCTTCTTCAGCTTGGCCTCGGCGTTGCGCAAGAGATCCTGCGTCTCGGCGGCAAAGCCGACGACCAGGTCGGGTCGCTGCCCGTGGTGGCCGACATCAGCCAGGATGTCGGGGTTTTCGAGCATGCGCAGCACCGGCGGGCCTTCGCCCGCGACCTTCTTGATCTTCTCACCGGCTGAATTCTCGGTGCGCCAGTCGGCAACGGCGGCGACGAATACCGCGGCGTCGGCGGGCAGCAGCTGTTCCACCGCGTCGCGCATTTCCTGCGCTCGCTCGACATGGATGGTTTTCACACCGGCTGGGTCGGCAATGCTCACGGGACCCGAGACAAGGCGGACATCGGCGCCAAGCCTTGCCAGTGCCGCGGCAATCGCGTGGCCCTGCTTGCCGGACGACCGGTTGGCGATATAGCGCACGGGATCGATCGGCTCGTGCGTCGGGCCTGACGTGACGATGATCTTGCGCCCCGCCAGCGGCTTGGGGCCGGCATCGAGCAGCGCCTCGACCGCGGCGACGATCTCGAGCGGTTCGGCCATGCGGCCTTCGCCGGCCTCGTTGCTCTCGGCCATTTCACCCTTGGCGGGGCCGACGAAGGCGATGCCGTCCTTGCTCAACGTCGCGCGGTTGCGGCGGGTGGCGGGATGCGACCACATCTTCGGGTTCATCGCCGGGACCATCAGCACCGGCTTGTCGGTGGCGATGAGCACGGTCGAGGCCAGATCGTTCGCATGGCCATTGGCGAGCTTGGCCATCAGGTCGGCGGTGGCGGGCGCCACCACCAGGAGGTCCGCCTCGCGCGACAGCCTGATGTGGCCGACATCGTGTTCATCGTTGCGGTCGAACAGGTCGGTGAAGACATGGTCGGCGGAAAGCGCCCCGACCGACAGCGTCGTCACGAATTCCTGCGCCGCCGACGTCATGACCACCCGCACCGCCGCGCCACGCTCGCGCAACCGGCGGATCAGGTCGAGCGCCTTGTAGGCGGCGATGCCGCCGCCGATGATGAGCAGGATGCGTCTGTTGGAAAGTGAGCCTCGGGGCAAGCTGTTGCCTGCCAAGGCTGACGTCGGGGTCGAGGCGCCTTGCGGACCGGCCAGTTCGCGGAGGGCTTTCTCGATCTGGTCGAGACGGCCGACCGGGCCGATCTGACCGTCGACAGCGGCCCGGATCATCACCCGCGCCTGTTCTTCCATGGAACGATCGTTTTCCGCCGCGAGCCGGCGCAGCAGTTCCTTGACCTCATCATCCAGGTTGCGGATCGTGATGCTGGCCATATGATTGCACTCCACCCCATCCTGCCTGATAGCGATGATAGCAATGCAATCAAATTGCCGCAAGCCGCGGGCCTCGCCTCGAAGGCAGGGCCTAAAATATCTTCCAGGCGATATAGACCAGCGTCAGCGCGATCACCCACAACGCCACACGGCCGGAACGGCTGTAGCGCGCCTCGGCCTTCCCGATGGCGCGGGCGGTCGCCTCATCGAAGCGCAGGCCGTGCTCGGCCATCAGGTCGATCTCTCGCGACAGCCGTTCCGTACGGAGCGCGAGTTCCGGCGCCTGGCGGACCAGCGCCAGCATCGCCTTGCCGCCGTCGCGCGCGTCGGTCAGCAAGCCGCGCGGCCCGAGATTCCCGGCTATCCAGCCACTGACCACCGGCTCGGCTGTCTTCCACATGTTGAAGGCCGGATCGAGCGTGCGCGCCACGCCCTCGACAACCACCATCGTTTTCTGCAGCAGGATGAGTTCAGGCCGCGTTGCCATGTCGAACAGTTCGGTCACCTCGAACAGCAGCGTCAGAAGCTTGGCCATCGAAATGGTTTCGGCGGGCTGGCCGTGGATCGGCTCGCCGATGGCACGGATCGCCTGCGCGAAGGCGGAGACATTGTGCTGGCGCGGCACATAGCCGGCTTCGAAATGCACCTCTGCGACGCGCAGATAGTCGCGTGTGATGAAGCCGTAGAGGATCTCGGCGAGGAAGCGGCGCTCCTTCTTGCCGAGGCGTCCGGCAATGCCGAGATCCACGGCGACGATGGTGCCGTTTGCCTCGACGAACAAATTGCCCGGATGCATGTCGGCGTGGAAGAAGCCATCGCGCAGCGTATGGCGCAGGAAGGACTGGATGAGATTGGCGGCGATCGCCTTCAGGTCATGGCCGGCGCTTTGCAGGCTGGCGATGTCGTTCATCTTGACACCATCGACCCATTCCATGGTCAGCACGTCGCGGCCGGTGCGTTCCCAGTCCACCGAAGGGACGCGAAAGCCAGGGTCTTCCCTGGTGTTCTCGCCGAGTTCGGAGAGTGCCGCCGCCTCAAGGCGCAGGTCCATCTCGATCTTCGTGGTCTGGGCCAGCGTCTCGGTCACCTCGACCGGCCGCAGCCGGCGCGAGGAAGGGATGTATTTCTCCTGCAGGCGGGCGGCGAGAAAATAGCTTTCGAGATCGTGGAAGAAGCGGCGGCGAACGCCCGGCCGGATCACTTTCACCGCCACCTGGGTGGTCACGCCATCATGCATGGTGTCGGCGGTATGCACCTGGGCGATGGAGGCAGCCGCGACGGGATCGCCGAACCGCGCGTAGAGATCGCCCACCTTGCGGCCGAGCGAGGCCTCGACGGCCGCGATCGCTTCGGCCTTCGGAAATGTGTGCATCTTGTCCTGCAGCATGGCGAGATCGAGCGCCATGTCGTTGCCGACGACATCGGGCCGCGTCGCCAGGAACTGGCCAAGCTTGACGTAGGATGGGCCGAGCCGGACCACTGCCTTGGCCAGCCGATCGCTGCGCTCATAGGCGAGCGCGCGGCGGCGGGTGAACAGCCGCGCCAGCCGCCAGCCGAGTTTCGGCAGGCCGGACAGTTCCTCGCCGGGCAAGGCCGCGACGACGCCCTCGCGCACCAGCACCCAACCGGCCCGTACGAGCCGGAATCCCGCGCTGACGGTGCTCATGGCCGCGTCCGCCCCACCGGTTCATCGAACTGGCGCAAGGCACGTCGCGTGTTGGAGATGGGCGACGGCGTCAAAGCTTCCAGCCCGAATGCAGGGCCGCTATGCCGCCTGAATAGTTGCGGAAGGAGACGCGGTCGAAGCCGGCGCGGGAAATCATCGCCGCGAAGTTTTGCTGATTGGGGAATTTCGCGATCGATTCGACCAGATAGGAATAGGGCTCGCCGTCGCCCGTGACCAACTTGCCGATCCTGGGAATGGCATTGAACGACCAGGCTTCGTAGACCTTGTCGAGCAACGGCATCTCGACCTCGGAAAACTCCAGGCACAGGAAGCGGCCGCCGGGTTTCAGCACGCGGAACGCCTCGCCCAGGGCCACGTCGATATGCGGGACGTTGCGAATGCCGAACGCGATGGTGTAGGCGTCGAAGCTGGCGTCAGCGAAGGGCAGTTCCTCGGCGTTGGCCTCGACGAAATCGGTGTTGCCGGACAGGCCCTTCTTTTCAGCCCGGTCGCGGCCGACGGCGACCATCGAGCCGTTGATGTCGAGCACGGTGGCATGGGCATGGCCATGGCTGGCAGCGACGATGCGGAAGGCGATGTCGCCGGTGCCACCGGCAACATCGAGCACACGCCAGCCTGCCCGCTTTGGCGGATTGAGCCAGGCGACCATGGCATCCTTCCACAGCCGGTGCAGGCCGCCAGACATGAGGTCGTTCATCAGGTCGTAGCGATTGGCGACCTTGTGGAAAACATCGTTGACCAGGGACTGCTTCTCGCCTTCCCCTACACGCTTGAAACCATAGGAGGTTTCCATGCCGCCGGCGGCCGTGGTTCTCTCAACTGACATTTTTTTGATCCGTCATAAAACCGGCGGGACCATAGCCGATCGATGGTGCGGGCGCTATTGTTTAAGGCGCGGTGTTCAGCCGCGCTTCCAGGTGGCGGGTTTTCGAGACCTGGACTGACCGACGGGATGTTTGAATGCCTCTGAAAGCGGAACTGCACTGCCACATCGAAGGGGCAGCGGCGCCCGATCTCGTCATCCGCCAGGCGCAGAAATACGGCAAGGATACCTCGCCCTACATCCAGAACGGGTCCTTCGTCTGGGACGATTTCACCTCCTTTCTCGCGGCTTACGACTTTTCCGCCGACCTGTTCCGGACCGAGGAGGATTATGCGCGGCTGGCCGACCATTATCTGACCAGCCTGGCGCGCGACGGGGCAATCTACTCCGAGGTGTTCACCTCGCCGGACCACGCGACGAAAGCCGGGTTGTCACCCAAGGCCTACACCGACGCGCTCGGCGAAGGCATGCTGCGCGCCAAGGCCAAGACCGGCATCGAGGGGCGCATGATCGTCACCGGCGTGCGCCATCTCGGCGTCGAATCGATCGAACGGGCGGCACGCTTCGCGGCACGTTGCGGGCACCCGCTGGTCACCGGTTTCGGCGTCGCCGGCGACGAGCGCATAGGCGACATGGAAGACTATGTCAGGGCTTTCGAGATCGCGCGCGAGGCCGGGCTCGGCGTCACCGTCCATGCCGGCGAACTGACGGGCTGGCAGACTGTCCAGGCGGCACTCGACCATATCCGCCCGTCGCGCATCGGCCATGGCGTGCGTGCCATCGAGAATCCCGACCTTGTCCGGCGCATCGCCGACGAGGGCGTCGTGCTGGAGTGCTGCCCCGGTTCCAACATCGCGCTCAAGGTGTTCGACAGTTTCGCCGATCATCCGTTTCCGGCCCTGCAGGCGGCCGGCTGCAAAGTGACACTCAACTCCGACGACCCGCCTTATTTTTGGACCTCGCTGAAGCGGGAGTACGACATTGCGGCGGAGCATTTCGCGATGAGCGAGAAAGCGCTCGTCGCGGTCACTAGGACGGCGATCGAGGCGGCTTTCGTCGACCGCAAGACCAAAGCGGCGCTTCTTGTCCGGCTGAACAGCGCCGCTCGCTGATTCTTCCGACAAAGCTGTGGTCGGTGCGGGCCAAGCGGTTCCTTGGCCGGTCCAATATCGCTAGGGTTCTCCCAAGCAGCTTGAAGCGCGGCACGTCCGAAGGGATCCAGGCGCGGTTTCGGGCGACATGCATCAGGAGAACATCATGAAGGGCGTCACCGTCGTCGACCATCCGCTTGTCCAGCACAAGCTGACTATCATGCGCAAGAAGGAGACCTCGACGGCCGGCTTCCGGCGCCTGCTGCGCGAGATTTCGCTGCTGCTCGGCTATGAGGTGACCCGCAATCTCGAGCTGACGACGACAACGATCGAAACGCCTATGGAGACGATGGAGGCTCCGACGCTGGAGGGCAAGAAGCTGGTCTTCGCCTCGGTGCTGCGCGCCGGCAACGGCTTGCTCGAAGGCTTGCTCGACCTGGTGCCGGCGGCCCGCGTGGCCCATGTCGGCCTCTACCGCGACCACGAAACGCTGGAGGCTGTCGAGTATTTCTTCAAGGCGCCGAGCGACCTCGCCGACCGGCTGGTGATCGTCGTCGACCCGATGCTGGCGACCGCCAATTCGGCGATCGCGGCGATCGACAAATTGAAAGAGCGCGGCGCCACCAATATCCGCTTCCTGTGCCTGCTGGCGGCGCCCGAAGGTATCGAGCGCTTCACCAAGGCGCATCCGGATGTTCCGGTCTTCACCGCGTCCATCGACCGCCAGCTTAATGAGAAGGGCTACATCATGCCTGGCCTTGGCGACGCCGGCGATCGCATGTACGGGACGAAGTAACATCAGGCAAAATGCTGGTGTGATTTACCAAATGTTTACGCAAAGACGCGGTTTCGACGCGCATTAAAGCGGCGAACACCATACGGGGCTAAAAAGGATCGGCCATCACAAAGGCCGATCCATGCTGCGCAAGCTTCTTATCCTCAGCGTCTTTGCCGGTGCGTCGGCATCGATCCCGGTTGTCTACCAGTCGAATCCGCGAATATTCGAAAACCTGCTGAAATCGGCGGTGACAACCAAGCCTGGGGCCGAGACGCAACCCGAGGTCAGCCTGGCGTCCGTTCCCGACAAGCCGGTGGCGCTGCTGCCGACCGGCCGCAAGGTCGTGGTCGCGGCGGACGGGCGTGGACACTTCTCGTCCACCTTCAAGCTCAACGGCCGTCAGATCGACGGCATGATCGACACCGGCGCGACGCTGGTGGCGGTCAATACGTCGACGGCGCGCCGGATCGGGCTGTCGCTCAATCCCGCCGATTTCAGCCACGAGGTCAACACCGCCAACGGCACCATCAAGGCAGCCGTGGTGATGATCGACCGCCTGCAGATCGGCAGCATCAGCGTCGACAGTGTGCAGGCGATCGTGCTCGACGACAAGGCACTGCGCACCAACCTGATCGGCATGAGCTTCCTCAGTCGGCTCGGCAAATACCAGGCCGAGAACGGCACATTGCTATTGGTTCAGTAGTGTCCACTCAGCCGCGCGGCAGAATCCGCCGGATGACAGACTTGTCGGCGGCCGGCTTCGAAGCACCGATCGCATAGGCTGAAAGCACGGTCGCGGCGGCCGCCTCGGCATCGGATTGTGAGCGGGCGTGGATCAGCGCCAGCGCATCTCCGGCGTTTACTTCCGCGCCTATGGGCAGCAACCTGGTGATGCCGACCGCGGGGTCGACCTTGTCGTCGGGCCGTGCGCGCCCGCCGCCCAGCCCGACCACCGCGAGGCCGATGTCGCGGGTGGCTATGCCGGTAACGAAGCCGTCCGTCGTCGCCTTGATCGCGAATTCCGTTGCCGCCTCGGGCAGGTATTTTTCCGGCTTTTCGATGAAATCCGCAGGGCCGCCAAGCACGGTCACCATGCGCGCGAACGTGGCGGCGGCGCGGCCGCTGGCGAGCGTCTCAGTGGCGCGGCGCATGCCGTCCTGGTTGGACGATACCAGCCCCGCCGACTGCAGCATTTCAGCGGCAAGCGCCAGCGTCACGTCCTCCAGCCGCCGGTCGCGCAAGCGGCCGGTCAGGAAATCGACGGCATTACGCACCTCGACCGCATTGCCGGCGGCCGAGGCCAGCGGCTCGTTCATGCCGGTGATCAGCGCCGAGACTTTCAGCCCGGCGCCGCTGGCGACCTCGACAAGGCTGTTGGCGAGCGCGGTCGCATCACGGGATTTCTCCATGAAAGCGCCATTGCCGACCTTGACGTCGAGCACCAGCGATTGCAGGCCTGCCGCGAGCTTCTTCGACAGGATCGATGCGGTGATCAGCGGCACGGACTCCACGGTTCCGGTGACGTCGCGGATGGCGTAGAGCCGGCGATCGGCAGGCGCCAGATCGGCGGTCTGGCCGATGATGGCGCAGCCTGTTTCCAGCACCGCCTTGCGGAACAGCGCGATGTCGGGCTGGCTGGTGTAGCCGGGAATGGAATCCATCTTGTCCAGCGTGCCGCCGGTATGGCCGAGACCTCGGCCCGAGATCATCGGCACGTAGGCCCCGCAGGCGGCGACGATCGGCGCCAGCATCAGCGAGACATTGTCGCCGACGCCGCCCGTCGAATGCTTGTCTGTGACGGGGCCCGGCAAATCCGACCAGTCGAGCACGTCGCCGGAATCGCGCATGGCAAGCGTCATCGCCACGGCCTCGTCGCGGTTCATGCCGTTGAAGAACACCGCCATGGCGAAGGCCGCGACCTGGCCGTCGGTCACGGCGCCCGACGTCACGCCGTCGATGAAGGCGGCGATCTCTTGAGGCGCCAGCCTATGGCCGTCGCGCTTGTGGCGGATGATTTCCTGTGGAAGCATCAGCTCTCCAGAAGCCCGTCACGAAACACGCGCTGCAGCACCGTTGCCAGCCGCGATCCGCCAACCGGCGCCATGTCCTTGGTTTCCTGGTGCGAAAGCTCGGCTCCGGTCATGCCGGCGGCCAGGTTGGTGATGACCGAGCAGGCGGCGACGCGCAGGCCGAGGAAACGGGCGAGAATGACTTCCGGCACGGTCGACATGCCGACGGCGTTGGCGCCCATGACGCGCGCCATGCGGATTTCGGCCGGGGTCTCGAAGCAGGGGCCCGAGAACCACATATAGACGCCCTTGTGCAGCGCTGTGCCGGTCGCCATCGCCGCGCGTTCGATCGCGTCGCGGATGCCGGCATCATAAGCTTCGGTCAGGCCGACGAAACGGCGGTCGCTCGGCTCGCCGATCAGCGGATTGGTGCCGGAGAAGTTGATGTGATCGGTGAGCAGCATCACCGAGCCCGGCGGCATATCCGGATCGACCGAGCCGGCTGCGTTGGTGAGGATCAGTTTCGTGATGCCGATGCCGGCAAGCACTTCGAGCACCGGACGCATCGCCGCGGCATTGCCATGCTCGTAGTAGTGGGCGCGGCCGGACAGCATCAGCACCGGAACGCCGGCAAACAGCCCCGCCACCACTTCGCCAGCATGGCCGCTGACACCGCTCCTGGGAAAGCCGGGCAGGTCGGCATAGGACACGCGGATGGGATTCTCGATCCGGTCGACCAGGTCGCCCAGGCCCGAACCCAGCACCAGCGCGGTCGACGGCGCCAGGCCGTCCAGCCTTTCGACAAGATGGTCCAGCGCCTTTTCCGTCATCCCGGCCAGCCCATCATTTCAGCCAACGCTTCATTTCAGCCAACGTTTCATTTCAAAGTGTCGCCCCGGAAGCCGTAGGGCAGCATTTCGCCCATGGTGACCGTTTCTGTGACGCCTGTATTATCGCAGAGGTAGAGTTTGGTTTCCGGACGGCAGAATTCGGCCAGCCGCTGGCGGCAGCCGCCGCAGGGCGAGCATTTGGCCATGCGTTCGGCAAGGACGGCGATTTCCACGATCTTGCCGCCGCCGGCCATGATGTAGTGGCCAAGCGCGGTGGTCTCTGCGCACCAGCCTTCCGGATAGGAGGCGACCTCGATGTTGGCGCCGGAGAAGATGCGTCCATCCTCGGTGCGCAAAGCGGCACCCACCGGAAATTTCGAGTAGGGCGCATAGGCCTTGGCCATGGCGGCCTTGGCCGCTTCGAACAGATCATGCGACATTCAGTTGTTCTCTCCGATGTGCTCTCGACCCTCAGCGTTCCTTGACATAAGGCACGCCGCCAGCACGCGGCGGGATGGCCTTGCCGATGAAGCCGGCGAGCAGGATGACGGTGAGGATATAGGGCAGGGCCTGCATGAACTGCACCGACACCTTGCCGACAATGGGCAGCGGTGTTCCCTGCAGGCGGATCGACGCAGCGTCGAGGAAGCCGAACAGCAGGCAGGCGAACATGGCGTTGACCGGCTTCCACTTGGCGAAGATCAGCGCGGCCAGCGCGATGTAGCCCTTGCCCGCCGTCATGTCCTTCACGAAACCGCCATTCTGCACCATCGACAGATACGCCCCGGCGACGCCGGTGAGGATGCCGGTGCAGATCAGCGCCCGGTAGCGCAGCCAGGCGACCGAGATGCCGGCGGTGTCGACCGCGGCCGGGTTTTCGCCGACCGCGCGCAGCCGGAGACCGAAGCGCGTGCGAAACAGCACCCACCAGGTGAACGGCACCATGGCAAAGGCGAAATAGACGAGGATCGAATGGCCGGAGATCAGTTCGGCATAGACCGGACCGATGATCGGCACGTCCCTGGCCGCGTCGGCGCCAGGCCAGATGATCGCCTCGAACCGCTCGCCCGGTTGCAGCGCCGGCGTGCGGCCACCCTGCTGGAACCAGGCTTGGCCGAGGATGATGGTCGATCCGGCGGCGACGAAGTTGATCGCTACGCCCGAAACGATCTGGTTGCCGCGATGGGTGATCGAGGCAAAGCCGTGCACCAACGCGAAGGCGACAGAGATCAGGATCGCCATGCCGAGGCCGAGAACCGCCGAATGGAACACGGAAGCCGCGGCGGCACCCGCGAAGGCGCCGACCAGCATCTTGCCTTCGAGGCCGATGTCGAAAATGCCGGCCCGCTCCGAATAGAGGCCGGCGAGGCAGGCAAGCAGCAGCGGCACCGACAGGCGGATGGTCGAGTCCAACACCTGGATGATTGCGTTGAAGATATCCATCTCAAGCGCCCTTTCCGTTGACCGCTTGCATGCCTACCGATTTCGGGCTGAACGAAGCGAACAGAGCCTGGATATAGGGCCTGAACATGTGCTCCAGTGCGCCGGCGAAGAGGATGACCAACCCTTGAATGATGACGATCATGTCGCGGCTGATCGCCGGCATCTCGAAGGCGAGTTCGGCGCCGCCCTGGTAGAGCATGCCGAACAGGATTGCCGCCAGCACGATCCCGACCGGATGCAGGCGGCCCATCAGCGCCACCGCGATGCCGACGAAACCGGCGCCCGAAACGAAGTCGATCGCGACGTTGTGCTGGTCGCCCATCACCGGATTGAGCGCCATCATGCCGGCCAGCGCGCCCGAAATCATCATGGCGGTGATGATGATGCGGGTTTCCGAAATGCCGGCATAGCGGGCCGCCTTCGGGCTGTGGCCATAGGTGCGCATCTCGTAGCCGAGCCTTGTGCGCCAGATCAGCAGCCAGACCAGGAAGGCCATCACCAGCGCCAGCAGGAAGCAGATGTTGAGCGGGGCCGAGCGGATCTTGGCCCCGAACAGTTCGATGATCCAGTTGAGCTTCGGCAGTTCGGCGCCGGCGAGGAAGTTGCGCGTCTGCGGCGCCTGCGACCCGGCCGGCTTCAGCGGACCGACCAGCAGGTAGACCATGATCGATGCGGCGATGAAGTTGAACATGATCGTCGTGATGACGATGTGCGAGCCGCGCCTGGCCTGGAGGTAGGCGGGAATTAACGCCCACAACGCGCCCACAAGCGCCGAGGCGACGATGGCCAGCGGAAATGTCAGCCACCAGGGCAGCGTGCTGTCGAAGGAAAGACAGACGATGGCGATGCCGAGGCCGGCGATGTAGGCTTGCCCCTCGGTGCCGATGTTGAACAGGCCGCAATGCGCCGCCACCGCCACCGAAAGCCCGGTGAATATGAAGGTCGTGGCATAGAATAGGGTGAAGGCGATGCCTGTTCCCTTGCCGAAGGCGCCTTCGACCAGGATGACGGCGGCGCGGAACGGGTTTTCGCCGACCAGCATGACGACGAAGCCGGCGACGATGAAGGCGACCGACAGGTTGATCAGCGGGATCAGCCCGTAGTCGGCCCAGGCCGGCAATTTGGCGTAAGGCGTGCTCATTGTGCTGCCTCCTGATGCTCGACACCGGCCATCAACAGGCCAAGCTCGCCTTCGGTCGCGTCGGGGCCGCGCTCGCCGACAATGCGGCCGGCAAACATCACCAGGATGCGGTCGGAGAGCGAGCGGATCTCGTCGAGTTCGACCGAGACCACCAGCACCGCCTTGCCCTGGTCGCGCATGGCGATCAGGCGCTTGTGGATGAATTCGATGGCGCCGACATCGACGCCGCGCGTCGGCTGGCCGACGATGAGCACGCCGGGATCCTGTTCGATTTCGCGCGCGAGCACGATCTTCTGCTGGTTGCCGCCGGAGAAATTGGCCGTCTTCAGGCGCGGATTGCCGGGACGGATGTCGTATTTCTCGATCTTGTCCTTGGCGTCGGCCATGATGGCGTCGACGTTGAGGAACGGCCCTTTGAGGTAGCGGGGATCGTCGTGGTAACCGAGGATGGAATTCTCGTTTTCCTCGAAGGCCAGCACCAGCCCGACATGGTGGCGGTCTTCCGGCACATGGGCGAGGCCGCGGTCGCGCAATTCGCCGGGATCGGCCTTGCCGGTGAGATCGATCGGCTTGCCCTCGAGCATCACGGAACCGGAAACGGCATGCCTGATGCCGGAAATCGCCTCGAGCAATTCGGATTGCCCGTTGCCGGCGACGCCGGCGATGCCGACGATCTCGCCGGCGCGCAAATCGAAGGAGACGTCGTCGACCATGGTGACGCCGCGGGAATCCCTGACCGTCAGATTCTTCACCGCGAGCTTGATGGCACCGGCATCGGCCTCGCCCTTTTCGACCCTCAGCAGTACGCGGCGCCCGACCATCAGTTCCGCCAGTTCCTCGACGGTGGTTTTCCTGGTCTCCCGGGTCGCCACCATCGTGCCCTGACGCATCACCGACACGGTGTCGGTGATGGCCATGATCTCGCGCAGCTTGTGGGTGATCAGCACCACCGTCTTTCCCTGTTCCTTCAATTGCCTGAGGATGCGGAACAGGTGGTCGGCCTCGGCCGGTGTGAGCACGCCCGTCGGCTCGTCGAGGATCAGGATTTCGGCGCCGCGATAGAGCGCCTTCAGGATTTCGACGCGCTGCTGCAGGCCGACCGGCAGTTCCTCGATGATCGCATCGGGATCGACTTCCAGCCCGTATTCGCGTTCCAGCCGGTCAAGCTCGGAGCGCGCCTTGGCGATGCTGCTCTTCAGAAGCGCATCGGTCTCGGCGCCGAGGATGATGTTCTCCAGCACCGAGAAATTGTCGACCAGCATGAAATGCTGGTGCACCATGCCGATGCCGAGCGCGATCGCGTCGTTGGGGGTCTTGATCGACGCCGGCTTGCCGCCGACGCGAATCTCGCCGCTGTCGGCCTGGTAGAAACCGTAGAGGATCGACATCAGCGTCGACTTGCCGGCGCCGTTCTCGCCGACGATGCCGTGGATGGTGCCGCGCGCGATCTCCAGATTGATGTCGCGGTTGGCGCGCACCGCGCCGAAACTCTTGTTGATACCGATCAGTTCGATTGCGGCTTGCGCCATGCAGCCCGTCCCACTCATAATTTTTTTATCGCTTGGTCAAGACGCCTAGCATGACGCTCCGCCCGTGCCAATTGTCCGGAGCAGCGTCCACTCTCGACAAATCCGCGCGCGCTTGTCAATTTCGAACGTGGCCGAAGCTCTCGCCTTCGCTAATATGCCGAGGTCGATTTGACGTTGCGGCGCAAGGTGTCGCGGTACAAAACTGAGGACTTTGCATGATCATGCCCGCCGACCGGTTGACGACGCTGGAAATCCGCGCTGCCGAGCAGGAGAAGACCATCGAGGAACTATCGGGCCAGATCGCCGAGCAGTGGAAGGTGATCGAACGCATGCAGCGCAAGCTCGACGCGCTGACCGACCGCTTCCTGGCGCTTGAAGAGCAGGCGGCACCGGATGTGCCGGTGACCAAACCGCCACACTGGTAAGCAGAAGGGGAGGGGCCTGGCCATGGCCGGTGAAAGCGACCGCATCGCAAGGGCCGGCGACTATGTGCTGGGCCTGATGAACGATGCCGAGCGCGAGCGGGCCGAGCGCGATCTCGAAATCGATCCTGCCTTCCGCGACGCGGTGGTGCAGCTCGCCGAACGCATGCATGTTTTCGACCGCGCAGAAAAACCAGCGGGCGCCAATCATTGGCCGCTGGTTACGCAACGCCTCGCCGAATTGCCGCAAATGCGCAGCGTTGGCCTGGGCGGCAACGATGCCAGGTCGCCGACGGTGATCCGAAGCCTGTCCCGGCCACCACATGGCGTTGGCGTGCACGCGCTTGGCGGCCGGCTTGGACTTGTCATTGCCATCGGGCTGATGGCGGTCTTCGCGCTCGGTTACTTGGCCGGCAAGCTATAGGCCGATGCAAAACCGCCGGGCAACGCCCGGCGGTTCCAGTCATTGCCGTATGGCCACCGATCAATAGGGGCAGGCGTTGTCAGCGGTGTAGTCGTGCACCTGGATCTTGCCGGCGATGATGTCGGCTTTGGCCTTTTCGACGGCCGCCTTCATTTCGTCGGTCACCAGCGCCTTGTTGTTGTCGTCCATGGCGTAGTCGACGCCGCCTTCCTTGAGGCCGAGATTCTCGACGCCGCCCTTGAAGGTGCCGTTCTTGCCATCCATGAAGGCGGTGTAGACGGCAACGTCGACGCGCTTCAGCATCGAGGTCAGCACCTTGCCGGGCTGCAGCCCGTTCTGGTTGGAATCGACGCCGATGCCAAGCTTGCCGGCATCCGCCGCCGCCTGCAACACACCAACGCCGGTGCCGCCGGCGGCCGCATAGACCACGTCGGAGCCCTGGTCGATCTGGGTCTTGGCGATTTCGCCGCCCTTGGCCGGGTCATTCCAGGCGGCCGGCGTGTCGCCGGTCATGTTCTGGATGACTTCGGTCGCGCCGGCCGACTTGGCGCCGCCGACATAGCCGCATTCGAACTTGCGGATCAGCGGGATGTCCATGCCGCCGACGAAGGAAACCTTCTTCGACTTCGACGCCATCGCCGCCATGATGCCGACGAGATAGGAGCCTTCATTCTCCTTGAACACCAGCGAGCGGACGTTGGGCAGGTCGACGGCATCGTCGATGATCGCGAAGTTGAGGTCCGGATATTCGGCCGCGATCTTCTTCAGCGCATCCTCCCAGGCAAAGCCGGCCATGACGATCGGGTTGTGGCCGTCCTCGGCGAAGCGGCGCAGCGCCTGCTCGCGCTGCGAGGCGTTCGACACTTCGAACTCGACATAGGGGGTGCCGGTCTCGGTCTTGAACTTCTCGGCGCCGTGGTAGGCAGCCTCGTTGAAGGATTTGTCGAACTTGCCGCCCAGATCATAGAGGATGGCCGGCTGGACATCCGCGGCGAAAGCCGGAAGAACCATTGCGGTTGCGGCCAGGAGGCCGAGAACGATACGTTTCATGTGATCCACACCCTGTCGGTTATTTTTTCCGTTACGCACCGCCTGCCTGCCCGGTTCTCCGGCCGGCAAACGACGTCAGCCAGGAGTGTATTCCCCTCCAGCTCCCGGGCAATCTGGCACGGCCCGAAACAAAATTCACGCGGAATTTTGACCTTTTGGAAAAGCGTGCCACGGGCAAGCCACGCTGCGATCCGCTCCTTGCGCGCAAGCCGTCGGGAGGTGGCCGGAATGGCGCCGGGTCAGTTCGCGGCGAACTGTCCCGTGCGCCGCTGCCGCCGGTAGCCGATGGCGTAAAGCAGGAAAGCCAGCACCGCGAAGACGGCAAAGCCCGGCTGGTTGAGCACCCAGGCGATGGCGCCATCCCACAGCAGTGGACTGGCCTTGGCGCGCACGAAGCTTTCGAAGGCGGCCCGCGTGTCCGGCGAGACGGCCAGCCAGCTCGCGTTGAGCGGGGTCAGCACAAGGGCCGAAGCCGCCACCGTGCGCGTCGTGTCGAGCACCGCCATGATGACGGAAACCGACAGCGCGATCATGGCCGCAAGACGAAAGACGAAGCGAAACATCAAGGCTCTCCCCCGGCTGATCCTGGACGCTAACCAGGAGACCTCCGGCACATGTCCCGAAACCAGAAATAGAATGCGTGCGGTTTGTCCGCAATCGCGATACGCGAATTTGAAGGCGGCGCCTTCTGAACCCTATGCGACTGGCTTGCGCCCGCGGCGGTGAACGAGCAAGACGGCAAGAATGCCTCCGGCAATGGCGCCGACCACCAGCCCGGCCAGTCCGATGAAGGCCGCAAAGTAGCCGCAGCCGCCCTCGAAGCAACTGACCTCGGCGACATCGGCGATCACCGAGCCAGCCAGGAAGCCGCCAACGGCGCCGATGACCGCGCCCAGGATGATGCCGAGCAAGGCAGCGACGACGGAAACGAAGACCGACGGCGCTTCGGTCGACGGCCTGGAATAGACGCCTTCGGCGCCGGAGCCGCGGCGCAGCAGATAGATGCAGAGCAGGCCGATGGCGATCTCGGCGCCGGCTATGAGCAAGCTCCTGGCCGAGAAGACGAAATCGGGCACGGCCAGCACATAGGCCAGCCTCGCCAGCACCCAGACGATGGTCGCCACCTGCCATATGATGAAGTGGCGCGGGAAGCGCGCCGAGCGGCCAAAGGCAAGGCCGAGCAGGTAAAGCCCCCACAGGATGGTGATGACGTCGACGGCAAGCCCGCCTAGGAGGAAATAGAAGATCCTGTCCGGCAGGCCGGAATTGCCGGTCAGCCACCAGGCCGAGGCCAGGCCGTAGACCGACCACGCCATGACGAAGATGAGCCAGCCCACCGGGACATAAGACAGGTCGCTGCCTGGGCGCCCGACTGGCTGCTGCCCACTGGCCGGTTGTTCATTGCTTGATGTCATGTCCGGACGATGCCCCCGCAAAGCCTCCGTTTCACTCGACAGGTGGCCCGCCGCGAAGTCAAGCGCGGCCGGCCTTGTGGCCTTGGCTGTGCACATCATTCGGGGGGCGGCAGCCTGAAAGACGGGCGCGAGCGCGCCCTGGCGGAGCGGTGTGTGGCCGGCAAAGCGAATAGACTGCCGTTATGGCTTGGCATTCGGCGCGGGATCGACTAGATGAGCCCCGCGCCTGTTGCTTCGACGGCTCAGGTGCGAAGGGAAGGTGTTCGCTGGTTGGCGGCATCCACGGCGCTGATATCGCGTACCGGCCTCCCTGAAGGGACTGCATTGTCCCCAACCCGCGCGGCGAAACCGGCCATCGCGAAAAATGCAAGGACGGAGAGGTGGCCGAGTGGTTGAAGGCGCACGCCTGGAAAGTGTGTTTACGGGAGACCGTAACGCGGGTTCGAATCCCGCTCTCTCCGCCATAAATCCTCAGAATGCCATTGGATGCGACTGGGTGCAACGGCATCTATAGCGCGTCACTGCGTCTAGGGTGGCCCGCCGCCCACCCCGAAAACCTTTATAAAATTCCTATTTCTTTCCCATCCGCCCCGTCTCGAACCTTTATGGCGATCGGGTCCATATAACACGCCACAGAAGCTTTGAATGCCGTCGCCATCGAGGCGACGAGCAAGCGCGAACGGTTTTTGGCCTCTTCCATCGTGGCCGAAAGACAAAGTAGAAGCAAGGAAGGCAATCATGGACGTCATTGTTGTCGGGATCGGGGTTTTGTTCTTCGCTCTATCCCTCGTCTACGTCAAAGCCTGCGACAGAATCTGAGCGGAAGGATCGAATCATGCTTTTCGATTACATCCTCGGTGGAGGCGTAACCTTGTTCTTGCTTGCTTACCTCACCTACGCCCTCATTCGTCCAGAACGCTTCTGAAGGCGCGGAAAGCCACAGCCATGACACTGAACGGGTGGATACAGATCGTCCTCTATTGCGGGATCCTCGCTTTGCTGGTGAAGCCGCTTGGCTTCTACATGCACCGCGTCTTCAAAGGCGATCGCACGCCGCTTTCGCCAGTCTTCCGCCCGCTCGAGCGGGGGCTCTACCGCATTTGCGGAACCAGCGAGCGCGAGGAACAGCATTGGACCACCTATGCGGTGGCCCTGCTGCTGTTCAACCTGGCGGGCTTCCTGGTGCTCTATGTCCTGCAGCGCCTGCAAGGCAGCCTGCCCTACAATCCGGCCGGCATGAGCGCGGTCGACCCGGCGCTCGCCTTCAACACCGCCGCCAGCTTCATGACCAACACCAACTGGCAGAACTACGGCGGCGAAAGCACGATGTCCTACCTCGTGCAGATGGCCGGCCTGACGGTCCAGAATTTCGTTTCGGCCGCTACTGGCATCGCCATTGCGATTGCGCTGATCCGCGGATTTGCGCGCTCCTCCGGAAGATCGATCGGTAATTTCTGGGTCGATATGACGCGCGCCACGCTCTATGTGCTTTTGCCGCTCTGCATCGTGCTCACCCTGGTCTATGTCTGGCTCGGCATGCCGCAGACGCTCGGGCCTTACGTGGATGCCACGACGCTGGAGGGCGCCAGGCAGACGATCGCGCTCGGCCCGGTCGCCTCGCAGGTCGCCATCAAGATGCTCGGCACCAATGGCGGTGGTTTCTTCAATGCCAACGCGGCACATCCCTTCGAGAATCCCGACGCCACCTCCAACCTGATCCAGATGCTGTCGATTTTCGTCATCGGCGCTGCCTTGACCAACGTCTTCGGCCGCATGGTCGGTAACAAGCGTCAGGGTTGGGCAATCCTGGCCTCGATGGGCGCGCTGTTCATCGCCGGCGTCGCCGTCTGCTATTGGGCGGAAGCCGCGGGCAATCCGCTGGTCCATGCGCTCGGCATCGACGGTGGCAATATGGAAGGCAAGGAGACCCGTTTCGGCATCGCGCTCTCGGCGCTGTTCGCGGTCATCACCACGGCGGCCTCATGCGGCGCGGTCAATGCCATGCATGACTCGTTCACCGCGCTCGGCGGCATGATCCCGCTCATCAACATGCAGCTTGGCGAGGTCATCGTCGGCGGCGTCGGCGCGGGTTTCTACGGCATGCTGATGTTCATCCTGATCGCCGTCTTCGTCGCCGGCCTGATGGTCGGCCGCACGCCTGAATATCTCGGCAAGAAGATCGAGGCCAAGGAGGTCAAGATGGCGATGCTGGCCATCCTGTGCCTGCCGCTGGCGATGCTGGTCTTCACGGCCATCGCGGTGGTGCTGCCGAGCGCGGTGGCCTCGATCGCCAATGGCGGGCCGCACGGCTTCTCCGAAATCCTCTATGCCTACACCTCGGCGGCGGCCAACAACGGGTCCGCCTTCGGCGGTCTCAGCGGCAACACGCCCTGGTACAACATCACGCTCGGCATCGGCATGCTGATGGGCCGTTTCCTGGTCATCATCCCAGCGCTCGCCATCGCCGGCGCGCTGGCGGCGAAGAAGACCGTGCCCGCCTCGGCAGGCACCTTCCCGACCGACGGCCCGCTGTTCGTCGGGCTGCTGGTCGGCGTCATCGTCATCGTCGGCGGCCTGACCTTCTTCCCGGGGCTCGCCGTCGGACCTGTTGTCGAGCACCTGGCGATGATCCATGGACAGACATTCTGAGGCGGACATGTCCTGGTTCAACAACAAGCGCCGCAATGTCAGGCATCGGGCCGATCCGGAGAAGGAGGGAATGCCGCCTCCTTTCCCGACCCTGTCGACATTTCTTGGGCTTGCCGCCGCCATGATCGCGCTCTGGCTGCTGGCCTACGGACTTCCTCATCTTTTTCCGGACCGACCAATCGGTGCCGCACATCAACATTGAAGCCGGAGCTTCAAAATGAGCCACTCAAAATCGGCCAACATCATGGATGCCGGCATCCTGTGGCCCGCCATTGGCGGTGCCTTCCGCAAACTCGATCCGCGCACGCTGGCCCGCAACCCGGTGATGTTCGTCGTCGCCGTCGTCTCGGCACTGACATCGGTGCTGTTCGTCAAGGACCTCGTCACCGGAGGCGGCGATCCGCGCTTCACGCTGCAGATCATCATCTGGCTGTGGTTCACCGTGCTGTTTGCCAATTTCGCCGAAGCCGTCGCCGAAGGTCGCGGCAAGGCACAGGCGGATTCGCTGCGCAAGGCGCGCACCGAAACCCAGGCCAAGCTTTTGGCCGGCGAGGATCGGACGAAATTCAAGCTGGTGCCGGGCACCGGTTTGAAGGTCGGCGACATCGTTCTCGTCGAGGCCGGCGACATCATCCCGTCCGACGGCGAGGTGGTGGAAGGCGTCGCCTCGGTCAACGAGGCGGCGATCACGGGCGAGTCCGCGCCGGTCATCCGCGAATCCGGCGGCGACCGCTCGGCGGTCACCGGCGGCACGCAGGTGCTCTCCGACTGGATCCGCGTGCGCATCACCGCCGCCGCCGGCCATACTTTCCTCGACCGCATGATCTCGCTGGTCGAGGGCGCCGAGCGCCAGAAGACGCCGAACGAGATAGCGCTCAACATCCTGCTCGTCGGCATGACGCTGATCTTCGTTCTGGCCACCGCGACCATCCCGAGCTTCGCCTCCTACTCGGGCGGCTACATTTCGGTGACCGTGCTCGTCGCGCTGTTCGTGACGCTCATCCCGACCACGATCGGTGCGCTGCTGTCGGCCATCGGCATTGCCGGCATGGACCGCCTGGTGCGCTTCAACGTGCTGGCCATGTCGGGCCGCGCCGTGGAAGCCGCCGGCGACGTCGACACGCTGCTGCTCGACAAGACCGGCACGATCACGCTCGGCAATCGCCAGGCGACCGAGTTCCGCCCGGTCAAGGGCGTCAGCGAGCAGGAGCTGGCCGACGCGGCACAGCTTGCCTCGCTCGCCGACGAGACACCGGAGGGCCGCTCGATCGTGGTGCTGGCCAAGGAGAAATATGCCATCCGTGCCCGCGACATGGCGACATTGCACGCCACTTTCGTGCCCTTCACCGCGCAGACCCGCATGAGCGGAGTCGACATAGACGGCTCCTCGGTGCGCAAGGGCGCGGTCGATTCGATCCTGACCTATGTCAGACAGTCGACATCGGCCACGCATGGCACACGGCCTGGAGGCGATACCGTGCGCGACCTGCAGGCGATCGCCGACGAGGTCGCCAAATCAGGCGGTACGCCGCTGGCGGTCGAGAGGGACGGGCGGCTGCTCGGCGTCGTCCATCTCAAGGACATCGTGAAGGGCGGCATCCGCGAGCGCTTCGCCGAGCTGCGCAGCATGGGCATCCGCACGGTGATGATCACCGGTGACAATCCGATGACGGCGGCAGCCATCGCGGCGGAAGCCGGCGTCGACGACTTCCTCGCCCAGGCAACGCCCGAGGACAAGCTGAAGCTGATCCGCGACGAGCAGGCCAAGGGCAAGCTGGTCGCCATGTGCGGCGACGGCACCAACGATGCGCCGGCCCTTGCGCAGGCCGATGTCGGCGTCGCCATGAACACCGGCACGGTCGCCGCCCGCGAGGCCGGCAACATGGTCGACCTCGACAGCGATCCGACCAAGCTCATCGAGATCGTCGAGATCGGCAAGGCGTTGTTGATGACGCGCGGTTCGCTGACGACCTTCTCGATCGCCAATGACGTTGCCAAGTACTTCGCCATCATCCCGGCCATGTTCGCCGTCTTCTACGTCGCGCCCGGCCAGACGACCGGCCCGCTGCAGGCGCTCAACATCATGCACCTTGCGACACCGCAGAGCGCCATCCTGTCGGCCATCATCTTCAACGCGCTGATCATCATCGCGTTGATCCCGCTGTCGCTGCGCGGGGTGAAGTACCGGGCGATCGGCGCCGGCGCGCTGCTCAGCCGCAACCTTCTCGTCTACGGCCTCGGCGGCATCGTCGTGCCATTCGTCGGCATCAAGACAATCGACATGGCCGTCACGGCGCTCGGCCTTGCATAAGGATCATTGCGATGCTCAAGCAAATCAGACCCGCGATCATCATGATCGTCTTCTTCACCGTGCTGACCGGGCTCATCTATCCCTTGGGCATGACCGGCATCGCCCAGGCGCTGTTCCCGCGCCAGGCCAATGGCAGCCTGATCGAGAAGGACGGTAAGGTGATCGGTTCTGAACTGATCGGCCAGGCCTTCGCCAGCGACAAGTATTTCCACGGACGACCTTCAGCCGCGGGCAATGGCTATGATGCCGGCGCCTCGGGTGGCTCCAATCTCGGCCCGACCAACCCGAAGCTGATCGAACGCATCAAGGGCGATGCGGAGAAGCTGACGGCGGAGAACTCGAACCAGCCGGTGCCGATGGACCTTGTGACCACATCCGGCAGCGGCCTCGACCCGCAGATCAGCCCGCAGGCCGCTTATTTCCAGGTTCCGCGCGTGGCCAAGGCCAGAGGCATCGACGAAGCCAAGCTCAAGGCGCTCGTCGACAGTCAGGTCGAGGACCGGGAACTGGGCGTGCTCGGCGAGCCGGCGGTCAATGTGCTGGCTCTCAACCTGGCGCTGGATGCCGCGAAATAGGTGATGGCCGGCGCCGGGGATCGACACGGTCCCCGGCGCCATTCATGATCGGATCCGATGCCGAACGACAGAAGCAACGTCGAAAACAGACCATCCCCCGACGCGCTGCTCGAGCATGCCGAGCGGGAAGGGCGCGGCCGTCTGCGCATATTCCTCGGCGCGGCACCGGGTGTCGGCAAGACTTACGAGATGCTGATGTCGGGCCGTGCCAGGCTGGCCGACGGCGTCGACGTGGTGGTCGGCGTGGTCGAGGCGCATGGCCGCAAGGAAACCCAGGCCCTGGTCGAGGGGTATGAAGTCATTGCCCGCCGCAAGGTCGACTACAAAGGGCGTGTCCTCGACGAGATGGACATCGACGCCATCCTTGCCAGGCACCCGGCGCTGGTCCTGGTCGACGAACTCGCCCACACCAACGCGTCCGGCAGCCGCCACCCCAAGCGCTATCTCGACGTCCGGGAAATCCTGGCGCGGGGCATCGACGTCTATACGACGCTCAACATCCAGCACGTCGAAAGCCTGAACGACGTCGTCGCCCAGATCACGCGGGTCAGGGTGCGCGAGACGGTGCCCGATTCCATCATCGACCAGGCCGATGACGTCGAAATCATCGACCTGACGCCCGACGACCTGATCAAGCGGCTGGAGGAGGGGAAGGTCTATTTCCCCAACACGGCGCAGCGTGCCGTCGAGAACTATTTTTCGCCGGGCAATCTGACGGCGTTGCGGGAACTGGCGTTGCGCCGTACCGCCCAGCGCGTTGACGAGCAGTTGCTCAACCACATGCAGTCCCACGCCATCCAGGGTCCGTGGGCTGCCGGGGAACGGGTTCTCGTCTGCGTCGATGCGCGTCCGGGCGGTGCAGCCCGCATTCGCTATGCACGCAGGCTGGCCGACAGGCTTCGTGCGCCGTGGACGGCGCTTCATGTCGACACGCCTCGCTCGGCCGGCATGTCCGAGGACGACAAGGACAGGCTCGCCACACTCCTGCGCCTGGCCGAGCAGCTCGGCGCCGAGGTGACGACCATTCCAGGGCAGAACCTGGCACAGGATATCGTGCGCCACGCGACGGTGAACAATTTTACGCACATCGTGGTCGGCAGGCCGACCCGTTCGCGCTGGCGGGAACTGATCGAGGGGTCGCTCACCTACGATCTGATCCGCAATGCCGGCGACATCAGCGTCCATGTCATCTCCGGAACGGAGCGGGACACCGAGACGCCTTCCAGGAGAGTGAGCGCGGCCGCCGAGCAGAGGCGGTTCCAGCCCAAGCCGTATTTGCTGGCTACCGCTTACGTTGCCGGATCATTGGCCGTCAGCTCCGCCCTCGACCAGTTTCTCGACGTTCGCAACCTGGCGATCGTCTTCCTGCTCTCCGTGTTGACATCGGCGGTGGCCGGGGGTCTCTGGCCGGCGCTCTACGCCTGTTTCCTGAGCACACTTGCCTTCAACTATTTCTTCCTCGAGCCGCGCTACACGCTGACGATCCGGGATCCGGAGAGCATCGTTGCGATTGCCGTCTTCTTCGCCGTTGCCGTCATCGCCAGCAACCTGACGGCGCGCGTGCAGCGTCAGGCCGCCGCCGCCCGCTCGCGGGCGCGGGCAACCGAAGACATCTATCTGTTCTCCAAGAAGCTCGCCGGCGCCGGCACGCTCGATGACGTGCTCTGGGCCACCGCCTTCCAGATCGCCTCGATGCTGAAGCTGCGCGTGGTGCTGCTTCTGCCGGAAGATGGCACCATCACAGTCAAGGCAGGCTATCCGCCCGACGACACGCTGGCCGAGGCCGACATCGCCGCCGCCCGCTGGGCCTGGGAGCACAACCGCGCCGCAGGACGCGGCGCGGACACGCTGCCTGGCGCCAAGCGCCTCTATCTCCCCTTGCGTACGGGGCGCACGGCGATCGGCGTCGTCGGCCTCGACAATGACAAGCAGGGCCCGCTGCTGACGCCCGAGCAGCAGCGGCTGCTCGACGCGCTGGCCGACCAGGCGGCGGTGGCGATCGAACGCGTCCAGCTCGTCGCCGATGTCGACCGTGCCAAGCTCGCCGCCGAGGCTGACCGGCTGCGCTCGGCGCTGCTGACATCGATTTCACATGACCTGAAAACGCCGCTCTCGGCCATCATGGGCGCGGCCGGCACACTCAAGGAATTCGCGCCCGACCTGCCCGAGCAGGACAGGGTGGAGCTTCTGTCGACTGTGATCGACGAATCGGAACGGCTGAACCGCTTCATCGCCAACCTGCTCGACATGACCAAGATCGAGTCCGGGGCGATGGAGCCCAACTACGCCCTCCACTATCTCGGCGATATCGTCGGCACGGCACTCGACCGCGCCCGCAAGATCACCGGCGAACACGAGATCGAGGTCGATATTCCGCCCGACCTGCCGATGTTGCGGCTCGATCC
The DNA here is from genome assembly GCF_020164715.1 of Mesorhizobium sp. ESP7-2. Lineage (NCBI taxonomy): Bacteria > Pseudomonadati > Pseudomonadota > Alphaproteobacteria > Hyphomicrobiales > Phyllobacteriaceae > Mesorhizobium > Mesorhizobium sp. ESP7-2. The sequence goes on along the minus strand of NZ_JAIUGQ010000005.1, from coordinate 79,956 downwards.
CGTGCTGTTCGAGCAGGTCCTGTTCAACCTTCTCGACAATGCCTCGAAATATTCTCCGCCGGGCTCGACGATCCGTGTCCAGGGATGGACCGACAATGGCTCCGTCGTCGTGCAGATCATGGACGAGGGGCCGGGCATTCCGGCGCAAGACCTGGAACGCGTGTTCGATACCTTCTACCGGGTGCGCAAGGGCGATCAGGTGCGCGCCGGCACCGGGCTCGGCCTGTCGATCTGCCGTGGCTTCGTCGAGGCGATGGGCGGCACGATCGCGGCCGCCAACCGGACCGACCGCCCCGGTGCCGCTTTCACCATCAGGATGCCCGTGCCGGCGCAAGCGCGCGATATCGACAACCGCGGCGATGAGCCCGGCGTGGACCAGCCCCGATGACCAATTCGAATGTCAGGATACTGGTTGTCGATGACGAGCCGCCGATCCGCAAGCTGCTGCGGGTCGGCCTCGCCAGCCAGGGGTATGCGGTCAGCGAGGCGCCGAACGCCAAGGTCGCTATCGAGCTGATGGAACAGGAAAAGCCGGATCTGGTGTTGCTCGATCTCGGCCTGCCCGGGATGGGGGGCCATGAGCTCCTGCGCCAATGGCGTGACGACGGCGTCGACATTCCCGTCGTCATCCTCTCCAGCCGCACCGACGAGGCCGGCATCGTCAGCGCGCTCGAACTCGGCGCCGACGATTATGTCACCAAGCCGTTCGGCATGAACGAACTGGTGGCGCGCATCCGCGTGGCGCTGCGCCACAAGTTCCAGCAACAGGGCGAGAAGCCGGTTTTCCAGAGCGGCGACCTGAGCGTCGATCTGGTCAAGCGCATCGTCAAGGTCGAGGACAGGGAGGTGAAGCTCTCGCCGAAGGAGTATGACATACTGCGCATCCTGGTGCAGCATGCCGGCAAGGTGCTGACCCACCACTTCATCCTGAAGCAGATCTGGGACGATTCGACCGACGTGCAGTATCTCAGGGTCTATGTGCGCCAACTCAGGCAGAAGATCGAAAAAACCCCCGACCAGCCGCGCTACATCACCACCGAAACCGGCGTCGGATACCGCCTGCGTGTCGAGTGAAATAACCCGCCCGATACAACCCCGCGTCAGCCAATGGCTGCGAGCGGACGATTTGCCGCCGCCGAGGTCCGCAAGGCGGCGAGGCAGCCGAGAATGCCGAGCGGCACGAAGGCAAGGAACAGCCAGCTCGCGACACCAGCGGCCGCGTCATGGTTCAGCCCTTGCGAAAAACCGCTGGCATTGGCGACGATGCCGGCAAGGGCGGCACCCACGGCATAACCGATGCGCTGCATGGTCGGCACCGCGGCCGAAGCGATGGTCTGCTCGTCCGGCGCGGAGGCGACGATGACGCGGGTCAGGAACGGCCAGGCAATGCCGAAACCGCCGCCCTGCAGCAGGGCGCAGACCAGGATCAGCGGGATAGAGCCCAGCGGTATGGTGTAGGCGAAGACGGCGATGCCCGCCGCGATCATCAGGGCGCCGCAGACGATGATCATACGTTCGCGCCGTGGCGGCGCGTTGGCGACGAGGATCGACAGGATCGACCAGGCGATCGATTCGGCGGCGATGATATAGCCGGTGGTCAGCAGCGGAATGTCGTGCAGGCTGGTCAGCAGCAGCGGCCCGTAGACGCCGAAGGAGCAGGTCGCGATCGAAAAGGCGGCGACCATGGTCATGCCGGCGCCGACCGGCGTGCGCCAGGAGAACAGCCGCGCCGGGAACAGCCGGGAGCGCGGCTTCAGCGCATCGATGTAGAAGAACAGCGCGAGACCCGCCAGACCGAGGATGATCAACAGCGAGGAACGCAGCAGGGCGATGTCGACGCCGGCCGAGGCGATCAGCACCACGGCAATGGCAAGGCAGCCAAGCGCCGTGAACGGGAAGGGCGGCGCCTTGCCGGCCCTCGTGCCGGGTCTTGTCGCTTCCGGTGTGTCGAGCACGAGGAAACTTGCCAGCGCCATGGCGGTGCCGCCGAGGGTGAAGACGCCGAAGGCCCAGCGCCAGGACAGCAATTCGGTCATGATTGCGCCGAGTAGCGGGCCGCTGAAGGCGGCGACGCCCCAGATCGCCGACATGATGCCGAAAAGCTGCGGCCAGATGGCACGCGAAAACAGCCGCTCGACCGAGACGAAGGCCAGCGACACCAGCGCGCCGCCGCCAAGACCCTCGATCAGACGGCCGGCCAGGAACAATTGCATGGAAGGCGAGGTGGCGCAGATCAGCGCCCCGGCCGCGTAGAGCAGAGCCGCGACCACCATGTTGGTGCGCAGCGCCACATAGCTCACGAGCCGTCCGGCCGCGGCACCGGCGACGATGGCGCCAAGTTCGTAGATCGCCAGCGACCAGCCGACGAGCTGGACGCCGGCCAGTTCGCCGACCATGGCCGGCATGACGGTGGCCACCATAGTCTCATTGGTGGCGTGCAGCAGGATGCCGAGGCTGATGAAGCAGAAGCGCGCCAGGTCGCCGCTCGCCCACAATGCGCGCCAATCAACCCTGTTTGTGCTGATTTCAGTCATGTCCATCCCCTGCTTTTGCATATCGCGATGCAGCCGCATGGCGCCAGGAGCCAGCGCGAGGCTTCTGGCAGGACCATGGGCGCGGCGTCGAGACGCGGCCTTGCTCGGGGCGGGTTTGTAGAACCTCAACCTCGGTTGAGCTCAAGGGATTTTTCAAGATATGTTTGAGCCAGCGTCGACCTGGATGGACTGCTTGCCGGCAGGTTGCAGTGATGGCAGCGGCTATGGCTGTCCTCGTCCCCCCAAAAATCAAACGGCGCGGAACCATCCTGTCCGGTTCCGCGCCGCAGAGTGAAGGGCCTGGAGCCGAGCTCCAAACCACTTATTTGAGCGAGTGGATCAGCTCCAGCGAAGTCACCGCCACGGCGAGATTGACGCCGGTCTGCGCCTGGACGCTGAGCGGCTCCAGCATGAAGGCGCTGTCGAAGCCACCGACCAGCAGGTTGGCGCCGCCGCCGGTCACGACGCTCGCCTCGGCGTTGACGCCGTAGTAGCTGCCGGCAAGGTCGCCCGCGTCACGGTCGCGGGTCGCGGCAAAAACCGCCCAGATGAGCTGGCCCTGATGCGTCTTGCCGACATCGACGCCGAGCTTGGAGATGACGCCGGTATAAATCTCCGACGGCCCGTGATGATGGGGCCGGAAGACGCAGGACACGCCCTTGTTGGAGGTCACGATATAGCCGGTGCCGCCATCGATGGTGCAGTCGAGCGTGCCGAGTTGCAACCTACCGGCGCTGGCGGGGGCGGCAGCGAAGACAGTCGTTGCAAGGGCGGCGGCGCAGGCGAGTTTCTTGATCATGGGGAGGGTCCTTTCGCAAATCGCTTCGTGATAACGGCTTGAATGGTCAGACCGTTCCGCCGAAAACTTGGCGCGAACAAGGCAAGGGTCAACGGCTTGCCGCGGGGGTTAACACAGGGTTGCCGGATTGGCGGCGATCTTCAACGCCGCGTGTCCTTTCGGACACGCACACGATGCAGTGGGGCGCTTGGCGCGGGCCTGACGAAGCCGATGTCAGCTGACGCGGGCGAGGCCGTCCTTGGCCGGCTGGTAGCTGGGGTTGAGGCGCACGGCCTCGCGATAGGCCTTCGCCGCCTTTGCCTTGTCGCCGCGCCGTTCGTAGATCAGCGCCTGGTTGGCCCAGGCCTCGGCGTTCTGGCCATCGAGCTTGATCGCCATGTTGAAGTCGGAGAAGGCATTGTCCTCGTCGCCCGTCGCCAGATAGGAGAGGCCACGGCCATTGTAAGGTTCGGCGGCGTCAGGGGCCAGCGAGATAGCGGTCGAGAAATCCTCGATGGCGAATTTGTGCTGGCCCTGGCTCTGATAGATCAGGCCGCGATTGTGGTAGGCGCGGGCGTCCGTGGTATCGAGCTGGATCGCTTTCTGGAAGTCGTTGAAGGCATCCTGGGTGCGGCCGGCCTTGCGGTAGAGATTGCCGCGGCCGATATAAGCGGCGTCATAATTGCCGTTGATCTGGATCGAACGGTTGTAGTCCGCGAGTGCGGCTTCCTGGTTGCCGAGGAAACGCTGGATGAGAGCCCGGTTCGAATAGGCCTGGTAGAAATTCGGGTTGAGCTGGATGGCCTGATTGAAATCCTTGAGCGCCTGCTGGTACTGGCCGCCGCGGCCATAGGCGGAACCGCGCACATTGTAGCCTTCGGGATCCTGGGGATTGCGCTGGATGACCGCCGACAGCGAGGAGATGTTCTCGCTCGACCCTTGCGCCTTATCGATGTTGTTGAACTCGCCGGCCGGGCCCGATGTCTGGCAGCCCGCAAGCACCAGTCCGGAAAGCAGGGCCGCTGTCAGGGCGAAACCACGCAATGCGGTCCCGCGCTCCACGCTTGTTGCGTTCATGTCTGCCCTGTCCTCACTTGCGCCGTCGTTCAGGTCCGGTTCCCCCCTCCGGGCCGGGTCACAATCAAAATAAAAGGGTGGCGGCGATTCCGCATCGCGCCACCCTGGTATCCTTCGAAAAGGACGAAATATTGGCGATAATCAGCGCGGCGGACGCGCTGCACCCGCGGCACCGCCAGCAGCGACCGGACGCGGGGTCATCGGCAGCAGGCCTTCGCGCTGTGCGCGCTTGCGGGCCAGCTTGCGAGCGCGGCGAACGGCTTCGGCCTTTTCACGGGCTCGCTTCTCGGAAGGCTTCTCGTAGTGGCCGCGCATCTTCATTTCGCGGAAAATGCCTTCGCGCTGCATCTTCTTCTTCAGCGCGCGAAGCGCCTGATCAACGTTATTGTCGCGGACGAGTACCTGCACGGGCAATCCTGTCTTTCGGGTTTGATATCAACAGGCAAGCAGCCATAGCCACAAGCCTCCGCGGCGCTCGACACCACGAATTGTGGCGGCTGATAGCAGAATCAAGCCTCGCTGTCCACAGTCGAAATGAGAGACGACAGCCAAATTGCCACGGTCGCCTGGAGATAGTGTGCCCGTTACGCCGTCGCCAGGTGCAGCCGCTCGAAATCGTCGAAGAACTCACCGTAATCGCAGGTGATCTCCTCGCCAACGGCGATATCCCGGGTCGCGATGGCGCCGCCATATTGCGAAAAATCGGTGTTCGGGGTCGCCGAATGGTTCATGAAGCGGCCATTGTCGACCTCGTAGACCATGAAGCCGGGCTTGTCCGGGCTCGGATAGGCATAACGGTCGAGCAATTCCTTCAGGGCCTGCGGCGCCGTCTCGTATTTGTTCATCGGGATCAGCCGATCGAAATCCGGCTCCAGGCGCCAGATCGAGGCGCCCTTGCGGATGGGCTCGGCGGCGAACATGCCGACGCCTTCGATTGCGCTCTGGGCGACATAGGTTCGGATCAGCATCATGGTTCCAGGACCCGTCTTGGCAAGAAGACCCGTTTAGACAGAAAACGGAATCGCCAAATCGCGCCGAAAAAGCAAGTCCTGCGGCCTGCGTCACAACGACGAACAGGCCCGTTCCCCATAAAAATCCTTCACGTCCGGTTGATCGACACGCCGCCATCTGCAAACAGCGCGGTTCCCGTGGTGAAGCTCGAGGCGTCGGAGGCAAGGTAGAGCGCGGAGCGGGCGATCTCTTGCGGCTGGGCCATCCGCTTCAGGAGCAGCCACCCGATACCTGCAGAGGTTCGCACCAATTATTGCCGCAGCAGCCATGCCAGACGGTCTAGCGAGAACGCGTAGGTGATGACGATCAGCACGGCCATGATGATGGCCGTGGTGGCATGGCCTGCCACATGGAACCCCGCGGCGCCGCCGAACAGGACGACGAATTCCAGCGCCAGCCTGACGGCGCCCGGCACCGGCACCGGTGCGCTTCCTGAGCGGCTCGGATCGCCGGGCACGGCAAAAATCCCCCATAGCGCTGCAGCAACGAGTGGCAGGGCAAGGGCCAGGATCCAGTGCCACAAGCCTTCGAAGAGGCTCCAGCCTGCCATGCCGAGGCCAAGCAGCGCGGCAAGCTCCAGCAGGAAGCGCAATGTAAGATTCCACCAGGCGTTGCCCACCATCGTCCTCCGAATCCCCGACGCCGAGGAGTGTGACTGAAGGCAATCATCGGGGCCAGACCGGATACCTCTTTTTCAGCGCGGCGCAAAACGGCAAGCGCCGTCGCAAACAGCGCAAGGATGGCAGCGCTGTTTCGCTAGTGATACACCTCGCGCGCCGGGGCTTGATGATGAACGCCCGGCTGCCATTTGCGAGGCTGGACCGTGAAGAAATACTCTGTATTCGCCATCGCCCGCGAGGCCATGCGCGGCCACAAGGGCTGGGAGGAACAATGGTCCTCGCCAGAGCCGAAGAAGGAATACGACGTCATCATCGTCGGCGCCGGCGGCCATGGGTTGGCCACCGCCTATTATCTGGCCACGGTGCACGGCATCACCAATGTCGCGGTGCTGGAAAAGGGCTGGCTGGGCGGCGGCAACACCGGCCGCAACACCACCATCATCCGTTCCAACTATCTCTATGACGAGAGCGCTGGGATTTACGACCATGCGCTGAAGCTGTGGGATGGGCTCTCCCAGGAGCTCAATTACAACGTCATGTATTCGGCGCGCGGCGTCATGATGCTGGCGCACAATGTGCACGACATCCAGGTGCTGAAGCGCCATGTCCATGCCAACCGGCTGAACGGCATCGACAATGAATGGCTGTCGCCGGAGCAGGCCAAGGAATTCTGTCCGCCGCTCAACATCTCGAAAGACGCGCGCTATCCGGTCGTCGGAGCGGCCTTGCAGCGCCGCGGCGGCACGGCGCGCCATGACGCGGTCGCCTGGGGTTATGCGCGCGGCGCTTCGGCGCGCGGCGTCCACATCATCCAGAACTGCGAGGTCACCGGCGTCAAGCGGGCCGCCAATGGCGCGGTGACCGGCGTCGACACGACGCGCGGCTTCATCGGCGCCAAGAAAGTCGGCGTCGTTGCCGCCGGACACTCCTCCGTCATCATGAACATGGCAGGCGTGCGCATGCCGCTGGAAAGCTATCCGCTGCAGGCGCTGGTGTCGGAGCCGGTCAAGCCGGTCGTGCCCTGCGTTGTGATGTCGAACACGGTGCACGCCTATATCTCGCAGTCCGACAAGGGCGAACTGGTGATCGGCGCCGGCACCGACCAGTATGTTTCCTATTCGCAGACCGGCGGGCTTCACATCTTGCAGCATACGCTGGACGCCATCTGCGAAATGTTCCCGATCTTCACGCGCATGAAGATGCTGCGCTCGTGGGGCGGCATCGTCGACGTGACGCCCGACCGCTCGCCGATCCTGGCCAAGACGCCGGTGCCAGGCCTCTATGTCAATTGCGGCTGGGGCACGGGCGGCTTCAAGGCCACGCCTGGCTCGGGCCATGTCTTTGCACACACCATCGCCAAGGACGATCCGCATCCGATCAACGCGCCCTTCACCATCGAACGCTTCCGCACCGGCCGCCTCATCGACGAGGCTGCTGCGGCGGCGGTGGCGCACTGATGATGACCGAGATGGCTGTGGCGATGCCGCTGATGCTGGCGGGGACTCCATTCATGATCATTGGCCAGAAGCTTTGCGACCAACCCCCCGGCGCGCGCGTCGGCCACGGCGAATTGTAGGAACAAACACGATGCTTCTCATCCGCTGCCCCTATTGCGAGGAAGAGCGCCCGGAACTCGAATTCCGCAACGCCGGCGAGGCGCATATAGCGCGCTCGGCCGACATGGCCGGCGAGAGCGACGACGACTTCGAGAAGTTCTTCTTCATCCGCTCCAATCCCAAGGGCATCATCTATGAGCGCTGGCGGCACATGCATGGCTGCGCGCGCTTCTTCAACGCGGTGCGCGATACCGTCACCGACAAGTTCGTCATGACCTACAAGGCCGGCGAGCCGAAACCTTCCAAGCTGCCCAAGAACTCCAACGAAGGGGTTGCCAAATGAGCGGCGCATTGCGCATTCCGGGTGCCGGACGCCTCAGCCAGGCCAAGACCGCCCGCTTCAGCTTCGATGGCCAGTCCTACGCCGGCATCGAGGGCGACACGCTGGCCTCGGCGCTGCTTGCCAACGGCGTGCATCTGGTCGGCCGTTCGTTCAAGTACCACCGCCCGCGCGGCATCCTGTCGGCCGGCGCGGAAGAGCCCAACGCCCTGGTGCAGATCGTGCGTGATGACGCGCGCAAGACGCCCAACGTGCGCGCCACCGTGCAGGAGCTCTATGACGGGCTCGCCGCCAATTCGCAGAACCGCTGGCCGTCGCTGTCCTTCGATATCGGCGCGGTCAACGATTTGGCATCGCCGCTGTTCTCGGCCGGTTTCTACTACAAGACCTTCATGTGGCCGAAGGCGGCCTGGAAGAGCCTCTACGAACCGAAGATCCGCGAGGCCGCCGGCCTTGGCGCCTCTCCCGACAGGCCCGATCCCGACCATTATTCCTCGCGCTACGCCCATTGCGACGTTCTGGTGCTGGGCGGCGGTGCCGCCGGCATCGCGGCGGCACTTGCCGCGGCGGAGACCGGCGTGCGCGTCATCCTCGCGGACGAGCAGGCCGAGTTCGGCGGCAGCCTGCGCTTCGAGTCTGGTGCGAAAATCGACGGCCAGGGCGGCTTTGCCTGGGCGCAAGCGGCGATCGCCAGGCTGAGTGCGATGGACAATGTCCGCGTGCTGCCGCGCACCACGGCGTTCGGCTACTACGCGCAGAATTTCGTCGGCCTGGTCGAGCGGGTCAGCGATCACCTGAAGGCTCCCGGCCACGACCTGCCGCGCGAACGGCTCTGGCAGGTCCGCGCCAAGCGCGTGGTGCTGGCCTCCGGCGCCATCGAGCGCCACATGGTGTTCGCCAACAATGACCGGCCAGGCGTCATGCTGGCGGGCGCGGCGCGCACCTTCCTCAATCACTATGGTGTCGCGGTCGGAAAAAATGTCGGTGTCTACACGGCCAATGACTCAGCCTACGGCGCCGCGATCGACCTGAAGAAGGCCGGCGTCAACGTGGCGGCGATCGTCGATCTGCGCGACAACCCGACCGGCCCGGTGATCGACGAGGCGAGGGCGCTCGGCATCGAGATCAATTTCGGCCGTGCCGTGATCCGCGCCGGCGGCAAGCTGCGCGTGTCGTCGATGACGGTGCAGCCGAAGAATGGCGGCGGCGAACGCACCATCTCGGTCGATGCGATCCTGATGTCGGCCGGCTGGACGCCGTCGGTGCATCTGTTCTCGCAGTCGCGCGGCAAGGTCGCCTTCAACGACGAGACCAAGCGCTTCGTGCCGGGCACCTATGCGCAGGACTGCGTCTCGGTCGGCGCCTGCAACGGCACTGACGGCCTGTCGGCAACGGTTGACGAAGCCTATGCGGCGGGCGCCAAGGCGGCCAAGGATGCTGGCGCGAAAGCCGCGAAGGGTGTGAAGCCGAAGGTGGACGCCTCGGAGAGCTGGTCGCGCGGCATGCTGGGTGCGGCACCCGGCGCCGGGCCGGACACGACGGTGAAAGCCTTCGTCGATTTCCAGAACGACGTCACCGCCAAGGATATCCGCCAGGCGGTGCATGAAGGCATGCGCTCGATCGAGCATGTCAAGCGCTTCACCACCAACGGCATGGCGACCGACCAGGGCAAGACGTCCAACATGCACGGGCTGGCGATTGCCGCCGAGACGCTGGGCAAGCCGATCCCCGAGGTCGGCCTGACCACGTTCCGCGCGCCGTACACGCCGGTCACCTTCGGCGCGATCGTCAGCCACGCTCGTGGGCCGCTGTTCGACCCGACCCGCAAGACGGCAATCCATCCCTGGGCCGAGGCGCAAGGCGCGGTGTTCGAGGATGTCGGCCAATGGAAGCGCGCCTGGTATTTCCCGAAAGCCGGCGAGGACATGCATGCGGCGGTCGACCGCGAATGCGTCGCCGTCCGCAACCAGGCCGGCCTGTTCGATGCCTCGACGCTGGGCAAGATAGAAGTGGTCGGGCCGGATGCGGCCAAATTCATGGAACTGCTCTACACCAACCCGTGGGAGAAGCTGGAGCCAGGCCGCTGCCGCTATGGCATCATGCTGCGCGAGGACGGCTTCATCTATGATGACGGTGTCGTCGGCAGGCTGGCGCCGGACCGTTTCCATGTCACCACGACGACGGGCGGCGCGCCGCGCGTCATGAACCACATGGAGGATTACCTCCAGACCGAGTTCCCGCATCTCAATGTCTGGCTGACCTCGATCACCGAGCAGTGGGCGGTCATCGCCGTGCAGGGTCCGAAATCCCGCGACATCATCGCGCCGCTGGTCGAAGGCATCGACATGTCCGATGAAGCGCTGCCGCATATGTCGGTGCGCGAGGGCAAGATCTGCGGCGTGCCGACACGGCTGTTTCGCATGTCGTTCACCGGCGAGCGCGGTTTCGAGGTCAATGTGCCGGCCGACCATGGCCAGGCGGTCTGGGAAGCGCTGTGGGCCGAGGGCCAGAAGCATGGCGCCACCGCGTACGGCACCGAGGCGATGCACGTGTTGCGCGCCGAGAAGGGCTATATCATCGTCGGCCAGGATACGGACGGCACGGTGACGCCCAACGATGCCGGTCTCGACTGGGCGGTCGGCAAGAAGAAGGCCGACTTCGTCGGCATTCGCGGCCTGACGCGGCCTGACCTCGTGGCCAAAGGCCGCAAGCAACTGGTCGGCCTCAAGACCAAGGACTCCAAGGTGGTGTTGGAAGAAGGCGCGCAGATCGTCGAGGACCCGAAGCAGGCGATTCCGATGAAGATGATCGGCCATGTCACCTCGAGCTATTGGTCGCAGAATTGCGGCCGTTCCATCGCGCTGGCGCTGGTCGCCGGCGGTCGTGACCGGATGGGCGATACGCTCTACGTGCCGATGCCGAACGGGGTGATCGAAGTGGAGGTTACCGGCATGGTGTTCTTCGACGAGACGGGAGGGCGCCTCAATGGCTAAGGCTGCTGCAAAGACGGCCGCGACGGTTTCGCCCTCGGCAGAGCGGCGTCCGGCACTGGCCGGGCGCACCGTCTCCGCAACGGGTGTTAAGGTCGAGGTGCTGCCGCCGGCCGAGCGCGTCTCGCTGCGCGCGCCGGAAGCTTCGGTCGCTGCCCTGTCGAAGGCACTCGGCGTATTCTTGCCGAAGCAGCCGAAAACCTCGGCGTCGAAGGGCGGGCGAACGGCGCTGTGGCTTGGGCCGGACGAGTGGCTTGTCATCGACGAGGCCGGCAAGGACCCACTCGCCGATTGCGCAAAGGTTTCAGCGTTGCACTCGTCGGTCGGTATCTCGCATCGCAACATCGCGATTGCAGTCACCGGTCCGGCGGCGGAAGCCGCGATCAATTCGGGCTGCCCGCAGGATCTGTCGCTCGAAGCCTTCCCGGTGGGCGCCGCTTCGCGCACCATCCTGGGCAAGGCCGAGATCGTGCTGTTGCGCACGGCCGACGAGGCTTTCAGGGTCGAATGCTGGCGTTCCTTCTCGGACTATGTCTTTACTTTCCTGTCCGAGGGAGCCCGCGACGCCGCCGGCTGACCCGGAACGTTTGCCGCCCGCGTCCGTTGTGCGGCGACAGGTCGAGGAGAATGCCGATGCCGTCGAAGTCCGCGCCGAAGTCGCCGAAAACCGCGGCAGTCCGTTCGCTAGAACTTGAGCGGCGCCACGAAGCCGACGCCGAAGAAGAGCTCGAGGAAGGTCTCGAGGATACGTTCCCGGCCAGCGATCCCGTGTCGATTACGGGGTCGTCCATTTCTGGCGCACCGGCCAAAGCCGGCAAGGCCAAGACTGTTCCTGGCCGCAAGACCCGCAAGCCCTGATTTCTGAAATTTGGCTGAAGGCATCTTCCCAAGGCCTCGGCGGATGCGGTATTCAAAGCGCTTTGGAGAGGAAAAATGCCTGTTAGAGCCGTTGTTTGGGGCGAGAACGTCCATGAACAGACCAATGCCGCCGTGCGCGACCTCTATCCCTTGGGCATGCATGGCACCATTGCCGCCGCGCTCAACCAGGACAAGCGCATCGAGGCGACCACCGCGACCTTGCAGGAACCCGAACACGGCCTGAGCGAGACGCGCCTGGCGGCCACCGACGTGCTTCTATGGTGGGGCCATGCCGCCCATGGCGAGGTCAAGGACGAGATCGTCGAGCGCGTGCAGAAGCGGGTCTGGGAAGGGATGGGGCTGATCGTGCTTCATTCCGGCCATTACTCGAAAATATTCAAGCGGCTTATGGGCACGCCCTGTTCGCTGAAATGGCGCGAGGCGGGCGAGCGCGAGCGGGTCTGGGCGATCAACCGCGGCCACCCGATCGCCCAAGGCATCGGCGAATGCCTGGAGATCGGCGAGACGGAAATGTATGGCGAGCCGTTCGCGGTGCCGGAGCCGCTGGAGACGGTGTTTATCTCCTGGTACGAAGGCGGCGAGGTGTTCCGATCGGGGCTGACCTACCAGCGGGGCGCGGGAAAAATCTTCTACTTCTCCCCGGGCCACGAAACCTATCCGATCTATCACAATGAAGGCGTTCAGCAGGTGCTGCGCAACGCCGTGCATTGGGCACAAAACCCGGCCTCGGCCTGGTCCGGCATCACCAACGCGCCGAACGTGCCGACGGACAAGGCCAAGGAGAAGATCGTCCAGAAAGGCCTGCGCCTGCATGCCGACGGCGATAAGGGGTTGAGCTGATGCATCGCCTGCTTTTGCTCGGCACCGGCTGGATCGCGGCGCATCATATCGAGGAGTTCGGTCAGGTTCCCGGCTGCAGCATCGTCGCCTGCGTCGATCATCTGCCGGGCCGCGCGGCGGCGTTCGCCGCCGCCAACAAGATAGGCACTTTCTTCGAGAGCCTCGAAGCGGCGATCGCCTGGGGCGAGTTCGATGCCGCCATCAATGCGACGCCGGACCAAGTCCACAAGGCGACGACGCTCTCCCTGCTTGCCGCCGGGAAACATGTTTTCTGCGAAAAGCCGCTGGCGCCGAACCATGCCGATGCGCTTGCGATGGCCGAAGCCGCCGAGGCGGCCGGGCTCTTCAACATGGTCAACCTGACCTATCGCAACTCACCCGTGATCCACGAGGCCCGACGCATGGTGCAGGCCGGCGAGATCGGCGAGCTGCGCCATGTCGAGGCGAGCTACAGGCAAAGCTGGCTGGTCAGCAAATTTTGGGGCGACTGGCGGATCGACGACAAATGGCTGTGGCGGCTGTCGAGCCGGCACGGTTCGACGGGCGTGCTGGGCGATGTCGGAATCCATATCCTCGACTTCGCGACCTATGGGGCGGCCCAGGATATCGTCAGTCTGCATGCCGATCTGGTGACGTTTCCGAAGGCGGAGGGCGACCGCATCGGCGACTATGTGCTCGACGTCAATGACAGCTTGGCGATGACGGCGCGCCTCAGATCAGGCGCGCTGGCCACGATCATGGCCAGCCGCTACACGACGGGCCATGGCAATGATCTGTCATTGGCCTTGCACGGCACCAAGGGCGCGCTCAAGGTCAAAACCGACGGCAAGGTTTCGCGGCTGTCGGCTTGCCTGGGTGACGACGTCGATCAGCACCGTTGGCGGACGCTGACGCCGCCTGACGTCAAGCACAATGCCCGGCGCTTTGCCGATGCGCTGGACGCGGGACAGAACGGCGATCCGTCATTCCGGCGGGCTGCCGACATGCAAAAGCTGATCGACGCGGCCTTCGAAAGTTCCGCGACCAAGCTGCCGGTCTCGGTCGCCTGAAACCGCATCTGGCCGGCCGAGCCGGCCAGAACCGGCTTTCGGAAAATCTCAGTAGGCGCTCGGCATGATCCACGGGTTCACCGTGATGCCGAGCCGCGGGCCCTTGCCGTCGGTGGTGGCTTCCGTAGAGGCTTTCTTGTCGACCGAGCCGGTCGAAGCGCAATCGAGCTTCACATTGGTCCTGGTGTCGACGCAGGTCGCGGCAGCCGGGTGCTTGACCGGGTGAGCGGAGCCGGCGGCAAAAGCCGAGCCCGAAAGTGCCAGCACGGCGGCGAGGGTGAGAAGTGTCTTTTTCATTGTCGGTCTCCGTTTTTGACGGTGAATTTGTTCCGTACATGTACGTTGCTTCGTACAGATACGTCCGACGATCGGGGAGTTCAAGGGAAAATCGTACATGTACGGTAAATTTTTGTTAACCAAGAAATTCGCCTACAGCGTGTCGCGGCGAATAAGATTCGCCCGACCTGCTGTAAGCTTCTGATTTTATGCATGTCGTTATCCCGGAACCGAGGACACTTCCGGGCGACATGCATTAGACTTGGCTGCGAGGGCGGTGAGGAAACGGGAAGACGAAAGGGCTGGCGCTCAGCAGTTGACCGGTGTCTCGGTCAACGGCGGCACATCTTGCGTGCTGAGCGTGGCAAGGGTGAAATCGCACATGCGTTTGACGAAAGCCTGCGGGTCGCCGAACGGATAAAAGGGGAAGGTGATCAACAGCGAGATCGTGCCATGGCCGACCGCCCACAGCATGGTGGCAATGGCGCGCGGATCGCCATGCAATTTGCCGGCGGCGACACAGGCCTCGACCCTGCTGATCAGCGCCTTCATCGCCGGGTTGCCTTCCTCCATGTCCTCGTAACTCCTGCCTTCCGGCAGCTTGGTCTTTTCGGTCATGAAGACGGTGCGGTATTCGTTGGGATTGCCGAGCCCGAAGGCGGCATATTCGGTCATGACCGCCTGCAAGGCCTCGATCGGATCGTCCGATGGGTGCTCCTCGATGCGCCGGGCAAGCGTTTCGAACGCGTCCTCGGCCAGCGCGAACAGGATGTCCTGCTTGTCGGCGAAGTAGGAATAGACCGACATCGGCGCATAGCCGACCCGCTTGGCCAGCTTGCGGATGGTCAGGCCTTCATAGCCTTCTTCCTGGACGAGCTTGTGCGCGGCCGCGACAAGCTCCGAGCGCAGTTCGGCCTTTTGTTTCTCGCGGCGTTTCTGGACGCTCAGCGGCAAGTCAGTTGCCCTTGTCTGGTTGGTGCCTGGCTAAATTATATACGCTGTACGGAAACGAACAAGGGTGCCGCCGGTTCCCATGCGGCAGGCGTCAGATGGCACGGACGCCGCCATCGACGGCCAGCGCCATCCCGTCGATATCAGACAGAACTAGCCGCGCGCCTTCGGCGGCAAAGCCTTTTGCGGCTCCCCGGCCAAGCCCGCCGGCCGCACCCGAGATCAGCACCGTTGCGCCGTCGAAGCGACCCATCCGTCTCCCCCTTTACGTCTGCTCGTCGATCATTTTGGCGGCGAGGTGCGAGAGCAATTTGACCGCCTCGCCATAGGTTTTGGCCTTCTCCGGGTTGGAAGCATTGCCGTCGAGCGCCCGCTTGTAGACACCCTGGCAGATTGCCGCCAACCGGAAGAAGGAGAAGGCGAGGAAGAACGTCCAGTTGTCGATGCCGGCGAGCCCACGCCGCTGGCAATAGGCGGTGACATAATCTTCTTCGCCGGGCAGGCCAAGTGCCGAGCGATCGACGCCGCCCAGGCCGCGAAAGCCGGAATCATGCGGCAGGCGCCATTGCATGCACTGATAGGCGATGTCGGCGAAGGAGTGGCCAAGCGTCGACAATTCCCAGTCGAGCACCGCCAGCACCTTTGGCTGGTCCGGCGCGAAGATCAGGTTGTCCAGCCGGTAGTCGCCATGCACCAGCGACACGCTGATATCATCGGCCGGCATATGGGGTTCCAGCCAGGCAATCAGTTGATCCATTTCGGCAATGGTGCCGGTCTCGGAGGCACGGTACTGGCTGGTCCAGCGTGCCAGCTGCCGTTCGAAGTAATTGCCGGGGCGGCCGAAATCGCCGAGACCCACGGCCTCGACATCGACATCGTGCAGGGCGGCGAGCGTCGCATTCATGGCGTCGTAGATCGCGGCGCGCTCACCGTTGTCGCGGGCGTCAGGTAGCGCCGGATCCCAGAAGATGCGGCCATCGAGGAAATCCATGACGTAGAACATGCGGCCGATCGGCGAATCCTCGGCCGACAGATGCAGCATTTCTGGGACAGGCACGGCGGTGCCCAAAAGCGCCTTCATCACCCGGAATTCGCGGTCGACCTGGTGCGCCGATTTCAGGAGTTGGCCTGGCGGCTTGGCGCGCAGCACGTAACGGCCGCTTGCCGCCGTCAGGAGATAGGTCGGGTTGGATTGGCCGGATTTGAATTTTTCGATTGCCGTGAGCCCGGAAAAGCCCGGGATGTGCGCCTCGAGGTAAGGCGCAAGCGCCGCCTGGTCGAGCGCGTTCGGGTCGCTCATGCAGTCTCGGGCTGACGTTCAATCAAGGTCAGCGTCAGCCAGCGGGCGGTCAGCGCCGGTTTCTTCGAACCTTCGATCTCGATGGTCACGTCGTGCGCCGTCTGCACCCAGCCCGATGGCCTGACCTTGACGTCGGCCAGCACGAAACGGGTGCGGATGCGCGCGCCGGTCTTCACCGGCGCCAGGAAGCGCAGCGAATCGAAGCCATGGTTGACGCCCATCTTGCCGTTTTCCAGCGGTGGCATGGTCTCGAACGTCATCGCCGACAGCAGCGACAGCGACAGGAAACCATGCGCGATGGTGCCGCCGAACGGTGTTTCGCGCTTGGCCCGCTCTGGATCGCAGTGGATGAACTGGTGGTCGTCGGTGGCGTCGGCGAACTGGTCGATCATGCGCTGCGTAACCACACGCCAGGGCGAAACGCCGACCTCCTTGCCGACGCTGGCCAGAAGCACATCGAGACTTATCGGTTCCACGCTCATGTCCTCCTGTTTCACCCCCGGCTTCTGCGGCCGGAAAATGTCATTCCTTGAACAAGGTCAACCCATGCTGCACCGACTGCCCGCCGTCGATCGGCAGGATGGCGCCGGTGACATAGCTGCCTGCACGGCTGCACAAATAGAGCGTTGCGCCGGCAATGTCATCCGGTGTGCCGATGCGGCCGATCGGGACATGGCTGCCGACATGCCTGGCCTGTTCGTCCGTGCCGGTGGCGAATGCGGTCATGCGGCTCTGGAACGGGCCTGGGGCGAAGGCGTTGACGGTGATGCGGCGGCCAGCGAATTCGATCGCCAGCGTGCGTGTCAGGTGGTGCACCGCGGCCTTTGAGGCAGTGTAGGAGTAGGCGTCATCGGCCAGCGGCTGCGTGCCCATCACCGAGCCCAGATTGATCACCCGGGCCGGATCGGCGTCGCTTGCAGCAGCATCGAGCAGCGGCAGCAATTCGCGTGTCAGATGGAAGACCGCGGTGACATTCACGCCGAACACCTTGGCCCATGCCGAATAAGGGAAGCTCTCCAGCGGCGCGCCCCAGGACACGCCGGCATTGTTGACCAGAATATGCAGTCTTTCGGTCCGTGCCTTGACTTCGCCGACCAGAGCGGCAATGCCAGCCTCACTGGAGACATCGCCGGCAAAGCCTTCCGCCCGGCCCGGGGCGCCAAGTCCGTTCAATTCGCCGGCGACCTTGATGCAGTCCTCGCCTTTGCGCGAGGCGATCATCACGCTGGCACCGGCCTTGACCAGCGCGGTTGCCGCCATACGGCCGATGCCGGTCGCCGCTCCCGTCACCAGCGCCGTCTTGCCGGCAACCGAAAACAGCTCATCCAGATAGCTCATCCAAATTCTCCGCGCCTTTGCCTCGCCTGCGGGCAAAACAGTTCGCGTTGACAAGGCTATCCGAAGTACGGTCATCCTTGCCACGGATAAAATGCCCGGCCTGCATGAAGGGTTAGCGACCGATGACGCAGATGAATCTCGGCATGACCGAGCGGCTGAAGCCGATCCACGCACGCGTCGCGGCCATGGTGCGCGACGAGATCATGCCGCTCGACAAGGAATTTCTGGGCGAAGTCGGCAAGGCCGGCGACCGCTGGGTCTACAGCAAGCGACAGAGCGAGATCCTCGAAGGGCTGAAGAAGACCGCCTGGGAACGAGGGCTGTGGAACTTCTGGCTGACCGGCTCGGAACGCGGCTACGGCCTGTCCACCGTCGAATACGCCTATCTGGCAGAGGAGATGGGCAAGGCCCATCTCGGCGCCGAAACCTTCAACTGCTCCGCGCCCGACACCGGCAATATGGAGGTTCTGGAGCGCTACGGCTCGGCCGAGCATAAGCGGGAATGGCTCGAGCCGTTGCTGGACGGAAAAATCCGCTCGGCCTATCTGATGACGGAGCCGGATGTCGCTTCCTCCGACGCCACCAACATTTCCATGCGCTGCGAGCGGCAAGGCGGCGACTATGTGCTCGACGGCGAGAAATGGTGGGCGTCGGGCGCCGGCGATCCGCGCTGCGCCATCTACATCGTCATGGTGCGGACCGGCGGCGATGACGAGCCACGGCATCGCCGTCATTCGATGATCCTGGTTCCCTCGGACACGAAGGGCGTGACCAAGGTCCGCGCCATGCAGGTCTATGGCGACGATGACGCGCCGCATGGCCACATGCATCTTCGCTTCGACAATGTGCGGATATCAGCCTCGAACCTGATCCTCGGCGAGGGCAGGGGTTTCGAGATCGCGCAGGGCCGGCTCGGGCCGGGCCGCATCCACCACTGCATGCGCGCCATCGGACAGGCCGAGATGGCGCTGGAGATGCTGTGCCAGCGTTCCGTGCGCCGCGAGGCCTTCGGCCAGCCCCTGGCGAAGCTCGGCGCCAATTTCGACATCATCGCCGAATGCCGCATGGAGATCGAGATGGCCCGGCTGCTCTGCCTCAAGGCGGCGTGGATGATCGACCAGGGCGACGCGCGCGCCGCGGCGCCCTGGATCAGCCAGATCAAGGTCATCGCACCGCGTGTCGCGCTAAAGGTCACCGACGAGGCGGTGCAAATGTTCGGTGCGCAAGGCATCAGCCAGGACACGCCGCTGGCGCGTTCGTGGACGCATCTCAGAACGCTGCGCCTCGCCGACGGGCCGGATGCCGTGCATCGGCGGCAGGTGGCGCGGACGGAGCTGAAGAAATACACGCAGGAGAAGGTCTGAGCGCTGTCCGGCCGCCTTGCCGCCGACGAAAAAGGAATATCACCAATGACGATTCCGTCCGAAATGAAGGCGCTGCTCTTGGTCGGTGACGGCTATACCAGGACGCCGAGCGGCAGTGTGCTCGAGGCGATGGAGCCGTATCTCCAGCCGGGCAGCATTGCGGTGCCGGCGCCCGAACCGAGCCAGGTGCTGATCAAGGTCAGCCTGGCTTCGATCAATCCGTCGGATATCGCCTTCATCAAGGGCCAGTACGGCCAGCCACGCGCCAAGGGCCAGCCGGCCGGTTTCGAGGGCGTGGGCACGGTCGTCGCGGGTGGCGAGGAGCCCTATGCCAAGAGCCTCGTCGGCAAGCGTGTCGCCTTCGCCACCGGCCTCAGCAATTGGGGCTCGTGGGCTGAATATGCCGTCGCCGAAGCGGCAGCCTGCATTCCGCTCCTCGATACGGTCCGCGACGAGGATGGCGCGGCGATGATCGTCAATCCGCTGACCGCGATCGCCATGTTCGACATCGTCAAACAGGAAGGCGAAAGGGCCTTCGTCATGACCGCCGGCGCCAGCCAGCTCTGCAAGCTGATCATCGGCCTCGCCAGCGAGGAAGGGTTCCGGCCTGTTGTCACCGTGCGCCGCGACGAGCAGATCGCGTTGCTGAAAGAGCTTGGCGCGGCGCATGTCCTCAACGAGAAGGCGCCGGATTTCGAGGCCACGCTGCGCGAGGTGATGAAGGCCGAACAGCCGCGCATCTTCCTCGATGCGGTCACTGGCCCGCTGGCGTCAGCCATCTTCAATGCGATGCCGAAACGGGCGCGCTGGATCATCTACGGCCGGCTCGATCCCGAGGCCACCATCATCCGCGAGCCCGGCCAGCTGATTTTTCAGCACAAGCACATCGAGGGCTTCTGGCTGAGCGAATGGATGCGGCAATCTAGAGATCGCCGTGGCCCGGCGATCGTCGAAGCGCAGAAGCGTTTTTCCGACGGACGCTGGTCGACCGACGTGACGGCGGTCATTCCGCTGGCCGAGGCAATGGTGCGCGTGCCGGCGGAACTGGCCAAGCCCAACGGCAAGGTTTTCATCCGGCCCTAAAGGGGTGACCTTGCTCTCGACGGTCGACACAATCACGTGTCCGGCTGCCATCGGACCGGCCGGATCGCGGCTTGCACCATTGAGCCCCCTATGCCTCGTCGCTTTGTCCGTGATATGTCGCCGCCATCGAATGCCGGGAAGGCGCCAGGCTGAAGCGTCTTCCGCGATGGCGTGCGGGGTGTATTGATGACGATTTCCAAGCCGGTTTTCGACCGTTTGGGGCTGGGTATGTGGGTCGGGGCATTCCTGGTCGTTCTCGGCCTGGTGTTATGGTCGCCCTACACGCGCACGGTGATGCAGGCCTACGGATATGGCAGCGAGGCATTCCTCAGCGGCCAGCCACTGTACAATCTCCAGTCGGAAATGGGCTATCTCTACGCGCCGGCCTTCGCCGCGCTCTACATTCCGGTGCTGAAGCTTGGACCGTATCTGGGCGGCGTGGTGTGGCATGCGGTGGGCTTCGCGGCGCTCACCTTCGCGGCGATGCGGCAGGTGCGCAAGCTTGGCGGTGAAGAATTGCCGTGGCTGCTTTCCTTCGGGCTCTTCCTTGCCTTGCCGATGGCGCTGGGTGCTGTCCGCAACGGCCAGGCGACGATCCTCCTGACCGGCGCATGCTGGCTCCTGACCCTGTCGGCGCTCGAAGGGCGGCGCGCCGAGACCTTCTTCTGGGCTTCGGTCGCCATCATCGCCAAACCAACCGCGATCATCATGCTTTTGCTGGTCGGGGCTCTGCGCCTACGGCTGATACCCATGCTCGCGCTGGCGGTGTTGTTCGTGCTCGCCATACCATATGCCTTCGCACCTGCAGGCTACGTCAACGAGCAGTACGGTGATTTCGCCCGCATGCTGACTTCTATGGCCGTCGACAAGTCCGGCCACTTCGTCCCCACCGACTTCACGGCGCCTTTCACCTCGGCGGGAGTGCCCATGCCTGAATTCGCCGCCACGATCGTGCGTGTCGTCGTGGCACTGCTCACGCTATCGATCGTCCTCTGGTTCGACCGCAAGCTCCAGCCTGGGATGGCGGGACTGGCGATCTTCCTGACGGCCGCCTTCTACATGTGCGTCTTCAATCCGCGCGTCGAGCCAAATACCTATGCCATGATCGCCGTGCCTGCCGGCCTCGCTATCGCCATACTGTGGCGGGAGGAGCGTGGCGGTGTCCTGGCTTCGGTGCTGTCGACGGTATTGTTCCTCACAGGTTTGACCGGCGTCGAGCGCCACATGCATGATTTCTTCTACCCCTGGTTCCGGCCGCTCGCGATCACCTTCATCGCCTGTTCGCTGATCTGGTGGTTCTGGGCCAAGGCGCGCCAAAAGACACTGAATGTCGGACCCGTTGCACATGGCTGAGTTGCGTCAGAAACTCGATATCGTAGCGCCCTTCTTCAACGAGGCGCAGTCGGCGTCGGCCTTTGCCGCGCTGCTCGACAGGCTCGAGGAAGCGGTATCGAGCCGTTTCGGCATGGCCATCCACAAGATCCTGGTCGACGACGGCAGCCGCGACGATGGCGCCGGGCGATTTTCCCAGGCCCTGTCGGGATCGTGGGAGATCGTCCGCCTCAGCCGCAATTTCGGCAAGGAGGTCGCGGTGCTTGCCGGCCTCGACCACTCGCGCGGCGACATGGTGCTGATCATGGATTCAGACCTGCAGCATTCCATGGACATCAGCCTGCAGATGATTGCCGAGTTGGTGGAGCACCCCGATATAGACGTCGTCTACGCCCAGAACGACCGGCGCGAGGCCAGCTGGCGGCGCAGCCAGTTGGCGAAGCTGTTTTATAGCCTGATCAACAGCAGCCAGCGTTTCGACATCCCCGAGAACGCGGGAGACTTTCGTGTCATGCGCGGTGCCGTCGCGCGCGCGCTGACCAGCCTGCGCGACAAGCGGCGCTTCAACAAGGGCCTGTTCGCCTGGGCAGGCTTCCGCCAGAAAGCCATACCCTATTCGCCGGAGAACCGCGCCATCGGCACCTCGAAATGGAGCCGGCTCAACCTGATCGCCTTTTCGCTGGAAGGCTTTACGTCGTTTTCGGTCATCCCGCTGCGCATCATCAGCCTGAGCGGCATGCTGGCGGCGCTGGCGGGCATCGTTTACGGCGCCAAGGTGTTCTTCGAAGTGATGTTCTACGGCATCGCCGTGCCTGGCTACCCCAGCCTGATGGTCGCCGTCGTGCTGCTCGGCGGCCTCAACCTCACCTTGCTCGGACTGATCGGCGAATATGTCTGGGTCACACTCTCGGAAAGCAAGGACCGGCCAGTCTATCTCGTGCGCGATGTCCTGCGCAGCGACGTGTCGGATAGGCCGGCAGGCGCGTCCCGGACATGACGCGGCGTATTCGCCTGATCGCCGACGACTACGGCCTGGCGCCAGGGGTTTGCGCCGGGATTCTAGACCTGCTCGACCGGCGACGCCTTACCGGCACCAGTTGCATGACCGGTTTTCCGGAATGGACCGAGGCGGCAGCGCGCATAAAGCCACTGTGCGGCCGCGCGGCGATCGGGCTGCACCTGACCCTCACGGATCAGCCAGCCGTCACGGGCAAATCGAGCCTGGCGCCTGAGGGCCGGCTGCCGCCGCTTCGTTCGCTGGCTCTGCCGGTCCTGCGCGGCCGGATCGACGAGCGCGACGTCCATGTCGAACTCGACGCGCAGTACAGCCGTTTCGTCGAGGCGCTGGGCCGTAAGCCCGACTTCATCGACGGTCATCAGCACGTGCATTTCCTGCCCGTCGTGCGCGGATGGCTGCGGGCGCATTTTCGCGAAGCTGCCGGCAGGCCGTTGTTGCGCGGCGCTCCGGCGCTCAGCGATGCCGCCGTCGCGCCGAAGATCGCGGCAATCGCTGCCGTGGCCGCCGGCTTCAACCAATCGATGCAGCGGGCCGGCTTTGCCGTTTGGAAGCCGCTCGCCGGCATCTATGACTGGCGGCAACCTGAAAAATTTGCCCCATTGCTGGAGGCTGCGGTCGAAGCGTTGCCGGATCGTGGGTTGTTCATGTGCCACCCCGGCCATGTCGACGACACGCTGCGCGCGCGCGACCTGATGCAGGGCGTGCGCGAAGTGGAGTTCGGGGTACTGGCCTCGGATGCGTTCGGCGCACGCCTGGCCCGCGCCGGTGTCGAGATCATGGACGGCAAGGGATGAGCGGCGCCGAACAGCCCCGGCGTTCGACCGGCAGCAAGATCGTCCGTTTTGCGCTTGTCGGACTGGCGAATACGGCCATCGATCTTGCCGGCTTTTCCCTGCTGCTCAAGCTGCACGTCCCGCCGCTATCCGCCAATGTCGTCTCGTGGTCGATTGCCGTGATCTTCTCTTTCGTGGCGAATGGCTTCTGGTCGTTCGAGCGCAATCATGCCATCCGGCTGCATGACGCCTTCCTGCGGTTCGTCTCGCTCGGAGCGCTGATTTCGCTCGGCGTCTCCAGCCTGTCGATCGCACTCTTCGCCGGTATCGCGGGCGTGTGGCCGGCAAAGATCGGCGGCGTCATCGTGGCGGCTGTGCTGAACTTTATTGCCGCCCGGTGGTCGATCGAGGGCCGGCTGCTGAAATAGCTATCTCTATTGCGCCGGTTCCACATTGGTGTAGGCGGCTTCCTCCAGTTCGCGCTTCAGCCGTGCTTGCTCATGGATCTTCGGCGTGACGAAACGGCCAAGCAGGAGATAGGCGACCGGTGTCAGGAACAGCGTCGAGACGGTGGCCAGGCCAAGCCCGCCGACGATGACCCAGCCGAGCGCCACGCGTGCCTCGGCGCCCGCGCCGGCGGCCAGCACAAGCGGCACACCGCCGAGGATCGTGCAGATCATCGTCATCATCACCGGTCGCAGGCGGATGGTGGAGGCCTGCTCGATCGCTTCGCGCACGCCAAGGCCGCGATCACGCAGCTGGTTGGCGAATTCGACGATCAGGATGCCGTTCTTGGCCATGACGCCGACCAGAAGCACCAGGCCGATCTGGCTGTAGGCGTTGAGGCTGGTGCCGGAGAGCAGCAAGGCGAAAATGGCGCAAGCAAGGCCGAGCGGCACCGTCGCCATGATGATGACGGCGCTGACGAAACTCTCGAACTGGGCGGCCAGCACCAAGAGGATGATGACCAGCGCGAAGCCGAAGATGGTGACCATGGCGCTGTTGGTTTCGCCCAAAGTCGCGGCTTCGGCAAGCGGCAGGATGCGGCTGCCGGGTGGCAGGAGCGGCGTGGCGATTTCCTGCGCGCGCGCCAGCGCATCGCCGAGCGCGAAATTGCCCGAGAGGTTCGAGGTGATCGCCACCGAAGGCTGCTGCTGTTCGCGCGACAGCGACGGCGGCACGGCGCGTTCGGTCAGCGTGGCGATGGTCGACATCGGCACGAAGCGGCCATCCGCCGTCTTGAGGAAGACATTTTCCAGATCGGTCGGGTCGTTGATCGGATTGGTGGTCGAGACCAGCTTCACGCCGTAGCTGCGGTCGGCGATGTAGACATCGACGACGTCATTGCCGTCGAGCATGGCTTGCATGGTGTTGGCGAGCCCCGATATGTCGATGCCGAGATCGGAAGCGCGCTCCCGGTCGATGGCGACGGAGAGCTGCGGCTGCGTCGGGTCGATCGACAGGCGCGGCGACTGGAAGCGCGGGTCCTTCTGCATCTCGTCGATGATCTTGACCGCCGCATCGCCGAGCGCCTTGCGGTCGTTGCCGACCAGCGCGAACTGCAGGCCGTTGCCGGCGCCGCGGATGCCGAGGCTGTTGGGTTGGACCGGGAAGATGCGCACGCTGGGCACCTGCCTGGTCAACTGGCTGATCTCGGCCATGATTTGCTGCTGGCTGCGGCTGCGCTCGTCCCACGGCGCCAGCGTCATCACCATGAAACCGGAATTGTAGGAGCCGTTCTGACCGGCGTTTTCGAAGGTCGAGCGGATCTCGCCGGAATCGCGCATCGGCTGGATCAGCCGCTCGATCTTCTGCATCTGCTGCGTCGTGTAGTCGAGGCTGACGCCTTGCGGGGCGTTGATGCGCAACAGCACAGCGGCGCGATCCTCGGTCGGCGTCAGCTCCTGGCGGATGGTGCCGAACAGCGCAAACGCGACGCCGGCAAACAGCACGGCGACAAGAACCACGATCCACGGCGCGTCGAGACATGCATGGAGCGCGCGCTTGTAGCCGGCATTCAGAGCGCCGCCGATGCGCGCGCCGATGCCGTGGCCGCCTTCGTGTTGGAGCGACGCGCTGGTCAGCATGCGCGAGGCGAGCATCGGACAAAGCGTCAGTGCCACCACGCAGGACAGAAGCACCGACATCGCAAGCACGAAGCCGAATTCGCGGAACAGGCCGCCGGTCTGGCCGGGCAGGAACGAGATCGGCACGAAGACGGCGACCAGCGTCAGCGTCGTGGCGACGACGGCGAAGAACACTTCCTGTGCGCCGAGCACGGCGGCTGCGCGCGGGCCCATGCCTTCGTTGCGCCGTCGCACGATATTTTCCAGCACCACGATGGCGTCATCGACGACAAGGCCGGTGGCCAGCACCAGGGCAAGCAGCGTCAGGATGTTGACCGAGAAGCCGGCCAGGTAGATGGCGGCTATGGTGCCGATCATGGCGACCGGCATCGACAGGCCGGGGATGAGCGTGGCGCGCCAGTCGAGCAGGAAGACATAGATCACGATCAGCACCATGGTGACCGACAGGCCGAGCGCGATCTCGACCTCGTGTACCGCACCCTTGACGAAGACAGCATCGTCGCTGGTGATCTTGATCGCCATGCCCTTGGGCAGGTTCTCCTGCAGCTTGGCGACGGCGGCCTGGACGCCGGTCGAAATGTCCAGCGTGTTTGATTCCGCCTGGCGGATGATGCCGAGGCCGATGCCGGTCTTGCCGTCCGAACGCAGCGTCGTCTGGCCGACATCGGGGCCGAGCGTGACGGTCGCGACATCGCGGATGCGCGTCGTGCCGCCGATGATGATGCTTTCGAATTCCTCGGGCGTCGTCACGTCGGCCGTGGTGCGCACGATCAGATCCTGGTTGGTCGTGGTGATCGACCCGGCCGGGGAATCGAAGGCGACGGAGGCGAGCGCCGCCCGGAGATCGGCGACCGTGAAGCCAAGGCTGGCGAGCTTGTTCTGGTCGACGTCGATGCGGAAGATCTTGTCGCGATCGCCATAGACCTGGACGTCGGCGACGCCGGGCACGGCTGCCAGCTCGTCCTCGATCTGGTCCTGGACCACGACCGTCATGTCCTGGATCGACATGCTGTCGGAGGTCACCGCCAGCCGCATCACCGCGTCGGAATTGGCGTCGGCCTTGACGATGCGTGGCGGATCGGCCGTGTCCGGCATCTGGTTGGCGACGCGGCCAACGGCATCACGGACATCCGAGGCGGCGACGTTGAGGTCGACACCGTCGTTGAACTCGATGGTGACGCGGCTCGATCCGAAGGAGGAGGAAGACGAGATCGACTTGACGCCGGAGACGCGGGCTACCGCGCCCTCGATCGTGTCGGTCAATTCGCGGTCGACGGTTTCGGCCGCGGCCCCTTCGAAGGTGGTGGAGACCGTGACGACGGCGCGGTCGACGTCGGGCAGTTCGCGGACCTCGACACCGTAGAAGGCAGCGAGGCCGGCAACGGCAATGAGGGTGTTCAGCACGAAGGCCATGACCGGCCGGCGGATGAACAGCGCGGTGAAGCCTGTATCGCTGGCGGCGTTGACGGTGCCGGTCATGAGCCTTCCGCGGCGTCGACGGTGCGTTGCTCCTGGCCAGCGATGCGAACCTCGCCGCCTTCGCTGACACTTTGGGTGCCTTCGGTGACCACCATGTCGCCGCTGCCGATCTCCGCGTCGATCAGCACGGTTTCGGTGTTGCGCTGGATGATACGAACCGGCAACCGCCTGGCCTTGCCGTCCTCAATCCGCCAGACATAGGCGCCGTCCGATCCCCACAGGATCGCCAGCGGGCTGACGGAGGGATAGGTCTCGCCGGGGAACTTCACGGTGATTCCGAACGACATGCCGGCGCGCAGCGAATCGGCGGGGTTGGCGATCTTGGCCTTGACCAGCAGGGTGCGGCTCTTTTCGTCGATGTGGTTGTCGATGGCGGAAACCGTGCCGGTATAGGCGTTGCTCGGATTGGCAATCGGCGTCGCCGTCAATTGCGCGCCGACCTTGACGGCGGCGGCGAAGCGCTCGGGCACCTGGAAATCGACCAGGATGGAGGACCGGTCATCAAGCGTGGCGATCGCCGACTGGTCGGTCACGTAGTTGCCGGCCGAGATCGGCAGGATGCCGACGGTGCCGGCGATCGGCGCCAGGATCGAGCGGCGCCGCAGCGCAAGCTCGGCATCCTGAAGCGCCAGCTTGGCTCCGGCCAGCACCACTTCGGCATCGGCCACCGCGACCGGCGTGGCGGCGTTGGAGGCGCGCAGCGACTTGACGCGGTCGAGCTTGGCTTGCGCGTCCTGCAAGGCGAGCTTGGCCCGGTTCTGGGCGATGATCTCCGTCTCGGAATCGAGCGTCGCGATGATCTGCCCCTTGTCGACACGGCTGCCGGATTCGACCAGCAACTCGGCAAGGCGGCCGGAACTGTAGGGATTGACGGTCACCGAGGCGTTCGCACGGCCGGTGCCGATCGCCTGCAGGCGATCGTTGATGGTGGCCATGCTGGCTGGCGACGCGACGATCGTGACAATCCGGGTGCGCCCCACCTGCCGGGCACCAACCGCCGCGGTTTCCTTCGCTGGAGGCGTCGCGCCATACGCCCAGTCCCAGCGTGCCAGCACTTCAGGAGCGCCGGGGTAGAAACGCGCCCACGCAGCCACGGCGGCGACCACAATCACAAATGCAAGAACAATCTGTTTCCAGCTCGACATCGATACCCCAGCGGCAACAATCGTCCGCTGGGTTCCAGGTGGAAGCGGATGCAGCGACGATGCGGGCTGGCGGCAACAACCGGCCGCGCCCGATTATCATCGGTTTATGGCAATTATCACGCAATCGTGCACATTAAATCTCGGTAACGTGAATTCGGGACGCTGTAGCGGAACTGATGCGATGGCCGGGGAATCTGCTTATCGCAGGCCTTCCATCTCGCGGATGCGCCGGGCGCCGTCGGCCTCGAGTTGTCTTGTGACGGCGCCGATCAGCGTTTCGGCGACGACGAAAAGCGCCGCCGAAGAATCCCATGCGGAGGGCACGGCGGTTCGTCCGGCGATGACATGGCGGGCAAAGCGGGCGATCGGCGACAGCCACTGGTCGGTGAAGAGCACGATCTGAACGCCGCGCTGATGCGCCTTCTCGGCGAAGCGGACGAGGCTGTCCTGGTAGCGCCTGATGTCGAAGATCACCAGCACGTCGCGCTTGCCCATGTCGATCAGCCTGTCGCGCCACATGCTCTCCTGGCCGGCGAGGTGAAAGACGTCGGGCTGGATGACGGCCAGATGGGCGGCCATGTAGCGCGCCAGCGGATCGGTGAAGCGGCCGCCGATGAGAAAGGTCTTGCCGCGCCGCTCGGCCAGCCTAGTGGCAATGTCGGCAAGCTGCTTGTCGGACAGATGGCGGAAGGTCTCTCGCATATTGTCGAGCGTCGCCTCCAGCATCGGAGACGCCATGCCGCCGCTGGGCGAAGGCGGGTTGAGTGTTCGTATCGCCGGAGACTGCAGTTGCGCCGCCAGTTCGTCCTGCAGGCTCGACTGGAACTCCGGGTAGTTCTGGAAGCCGAGCCGGGCGACAAAACGCAGGATCGTCGGCGAGGAGACGCCGGCTGCGGCCGAGAATTCGGCCACCGTCTTCAGGCCGATCATGGGATAGCTCGCGATCAGAGTCTGCGCCGCGCGTCGTTCGCCAGCAGGCATCGCGCCGATACGGTCGGCGATCAATTCGGCAATGTTGGAAATCATCTTTTCCCCACCTTGGCCCGCAGACGGTCTTTTCCTCAGATCGCATTTGACAAAGCCAAGCAAACTGTATGAAATCATCCATAGGGACGCAATGAGGCAAAATACGTAACATACGATACAGCGCTCCCCGGGGACTGCAGACTATGGAGAAAGCACGGCCCGCCAGCCTTGCATCGTCTGATACCGCGCGGGTGACGAACCCCGGCGGATCGTGCCCTTTCGTGTTGACCTGCGACCACGCTTCCAATTTCCTGCCGGCCGAATTCGGCACGCTCGGCCTTGCCGCCGAGGACCTGTCGCGTCACATCGCCTGGGATCCCGGCGCGCTGCCGGTGGCGCTGCGCATGGCGCAGGCGCTCGATGCGACGCTGGTCGAAACTCGCATTTCGCGGCTGGTCATCGACTGCAATCGGCCGCTCGACGCGCCGGATCTGGTGCCGCCGGTCAGCGAAAGCACGGCAATACCGGGCAATACCGGCCTGTCCGAAAAGCAGCGCGCGGCGCGGGTCGCTCTGTCATGGCAGCCATTTCACAGCACCATCGAGCGCATCGTCGAGGAACGGTTGGCGCGCGGGCAAGAGACCCGGCTGGTTTCCGTGCATTCCTTCACGCCGGTCTACAAGGGCCGCAACCGGCCGTGGCATATCGGCATCATCCATGACGAGGATCGCCGCCTGGCGGCGCCGCTGATCGGCGCGCTGAAGCGGTTGGCCGGGGTTGCGGTCGGGGTCAACGAACCCTATTCGCCTGCCGACCGCGTCTATTTCACGCTGGAACGGCATGCGCGTTCGCGTGGCTTGCCCTGTGCGATGATCGAAATCCGCAACGATGAAATCTCCGGTGAAACCGGGCAGCGGAAATGGGCGGATCTGCTTACGGGCATTTTTTTGAATCTGGAGCCAGAGGAGGCCAAGGGCTCTCGACGAAGCGCAGTCGGAAAGTCAGTTCAATCGGCCAGCTAAGAACCAACAGGGGAATTCTGACATGACAACACCTGATCACTCCGACAAGTCGGAGGACACAAAAATCCTTCACAGTATGGGCTACGCCCAGGAATTGGCTCGCCGCATGAGCGGCTTCTCCAACTTCGCCATTTCCTTCTCGATTATCTGCATTCTGGCGGGCGGCATTACGTCTTTCCCGCTGGCGATGGCCACCGGCAGTGGTTTCGAGGCGACCATCGGCTGGGTCATCGGGGGCGTCTTCGCCCTTGTCGTCGCTGCTTCGTTGGGCCAGATCGGCTCGGCCTATCCTACCGCCGGCGGCCTCTATCACTGGTCGTCGATCCTGGGCGGACGCGGCTGGGGCTGGGCCACGGCCTGGATCAACCTGCTCGGCCTGATCTTCGTGGTCGCCTCGGTGAATGTCGGCGTCTACCTGCTTTTTCAAGGGCTCGTCGCAGGCCCGATCTTCGGCTGGGACACATCGACCTGGGGCTTCTGGCAGCAGACGGTGGCTGTCGTGATCATTACCGTCACCCAAGGTCTGTTCAATCATCTCGGCATCAAGACGACAACGAGATTGACCGACTTTTCCGGCTACCTCATCCTCGTCGTTGCGGTCGTGCTGACGCTGACTTTCCTGATCTGGGGCGCGCATGGTTTCGACCTTTCGCGACTGACGACCTTCGTCAACACGACCGGCGATCTCGGTGGTGGCTATGTTCCGACGGCCCGCACTGCACTCGTGGCCTTCCTGATCGGCCTTCTCTACCCGCTTTACACGATCACCGGTTTCGACGCCTCGGCGCATACCGCCGAGGAAACGCACAATGCCCGCGTTGCGGTGCCCAGAGGTATGATCCACGCGGTTCTCTGGTCTCTCGTCTTCGGTTTCGTGATGGCGGTCTCCTTCGTCCTCGCGAGCCCCGATCTCGTGGCGACCGCCAAGGACGGCGGCAATGCCTGGTTCAATCTCTTCAACAACCTGCCGGCGCCGACCTGGCTCAAGGATCTGCTCGGCATCTGCATCGTGCTGTCGAACTATCTGTGCGCGCTGGCCGGCCTTACTTCGACCTCGCGCATGATCTTCGCCTTTTCACGTGACGGAGGTCTGCCGGGATCGTCCTTGTGGAAGCAGGTTTCGCCGACCTGGCGCACGCCGGTCCCGGCTATCTGGCTAGGTGTCGTGCTGTCGATCGCCGCCACGCTCTATTCGCCGGCTTTCGCGGCGCTTGCAGCCGGCTGCGCTCTCTTCCTCTACGTCTCCTATGCCATGCCGATAGCGGCCGGACTTTTTGCGGAAGGAAAGACCTGGACCGAATTCGGACCGTTCCGGCTCGGCATCTGGTCAAAGCCGTTCGCCATCATCACGGTGATTGGTGTCATGGTGCTGATGTATGCCGGCATCCAACCGCCCTTCGACATCCTGATCAATTATGCGATCGGATTGATCATTCTGCTCGTCGTTTTGTGGTTCGCCGTTGAAAATCGCCGCTTCCAGGGGCCGCCTATCGGCGAGGCGGCAATCGCCAAGCGCAGGGCGATCATCGCAGCGGCCGAAAAGGCCGTCGGCGAATCCGCCTGAACAGCCAATCAAACCGTGGCGGGTTCGCTCGCCACGGTTTTCTAGTTCCGTCAACATGACAAGCCCGAAACGACCAAGCACTGGAGTGCCAAAGGAATGGCCGGAAATTTCTCGTTCGATCAGTTGAAGAAAGCGATCTCCAATGGCGAGATCGACACGGTGCTGGCATGCATTGTCGACATGCAGGGCCGGCTGGCGGGAAAACGGTTCCTGGCGCAGTACTTCGTCGATTCCGCGCATGACGAAACGCATGGCTGCAACTACCTGCTCGCGGCCGACATCGATATGGAACCGGTGCCGGGCTACAAGGCGGCAAGCTGGTCGAAGGGCTATGGCGATTTCGTCATGAAGCCGGACCTCGCGACGCTGCGGCGCATTCCCTGGCTGGAAAAGACCGCGCTGGTGATCTGCGACGTGCTCGACCACCACACCCATGACGACCTGCCGCACTCACCGCGCGCCATCCTGAAGAAGCAGGTCAAGCGGCTGACGGAGCGTGGCTACATCGGCTATTTCGCTTCCGAGCTCGAATTCTATCTTTTCAACGAGACCTACGATTCCGCCCGCAAGAAGCACTGGCAAGGTCTCGACACCGCATCGCCTTATATCGGCGACTACCAGATCGGCATCACCACCAAGGAAGAAGGCGTCATGCGCCGGCTTCGCAACGAGATGGAAGCGGCGGGAATCCCGATCGAGAATTCCAAGGGCGAGTGGGGCCCGGGCCAGGAAGAGATCAATGTGCGCTATGCCGAAGCGCTCGACATGGCCGACCGCCACGTCATCCTGAAGAACGGCGCCAAGGAAATCGCCGAGTCCGAAGGCAAAGCGATCTCCTTCATGTCCAAATACAATTACGGGCTCGCCGGCAATTCCAGCCACATCCACAATTCGCTGTGGAGCGCCGACGGCAAGACGCCGCTGTTCTTCGACAAAAAGGCAGATTGGACCTTGTCGACGCTCGGTCAGCAATGGGCGGCCGGGCAGTTGAAATACGCCAAGGAGTTCACCTGGTTCCTGGCGCCCTACATCAACTCCTACAAGCGCTTCCAGGCCGGCACCTTCGCGCCGACCAAGATCATGTGGAGCGAGGACAACCGTACCGCCGGCTTCCGCCTGTGCGGTGAGGGCACCAAGGGCATCCGCATGGAATGCCGCATCGGCGGCGCCGACCTCAACCCTTATCTGGCTTTTGCCGCGCTGATCGCCGCCGGCCTTGCCGGCATCGACGAAAAGCTCGACCTGCAGAAGCCGTTCGTCGGTGACGCCTATCAGGCCTCTCGTTTGCCGGAGATCCCGAAGACGCTGCGAGACGCCACCGAGACGCTGGCCAAGTCGAAGATGCTGAAACAGGCGCTCGGCGAGGATGTGCTCGAACACTATGTCCACACGGCGAAGTGGGAGCAGTTCGAATACGACCGCCGGATCACGGATTGGGAACTGCACAGAGGGTTCGAGCGATATTAAACCAAGCCACCGCTGCCCTACGGCCATCGCTCGAAGGCGGCGGCGCCAATCAAGATTTCATGAAGTGCGAGGACTGAACGAATGACCGAAACGGTCAAGTTAAAATCTCCGATCGACGGCTCGATCTACGCCGAGCGTCCGATCGCCACGGACCAGGCGATCAACGCCTCGGTCGAGCGCGCCAAGGCGGCGCAGGAGACGTGGGCGAAGACGCCGATCGTCGAGCGCGGCAAGTACATGCTGGCGATGCTCGAAGCGCTGGTCGCGATGACCGACGAGATCGTGCCGGAGATCGCCTGGCAGATGGGGCGGCCGGTTCGCTATGGCGGCGAGCTCGGCGGCGTCAAGGAACGTACCAACTATATGGTCGAGATCGCCGAGCAGGCGCTCAAGCCCGTGCCGGCCTCCAATCCCAAGGATGGGTTCCGCCGCTATGTGAAGAAAGATCCGCTCGGCGTGGTCATGGTGATCGCCCCTTGGAACTATCCTTATCTCACCGCCGTGAACACTATCGTGCCGGCGCTGATGGCCGGCAACGCCGTCATCCTGAAACACGCCGCGCAGACATTGCTGGTCGGCGAGCGCTTCAGCCAAGCCTTCGACAAGGCCGGCCTGCCCAAGGGCGTGTTCCAGAATGTGGTTCTCAACCACGCCCAGACCGAAAAACTGCTGGGTTCCGGCAAGATCGACCATGTCAATTTCACCGGATCGGTCGGCGGCGGCCGTGCCATCGAAAAGGCGGCGGCCGGCACCTTCATGACGCTCGGCCTCGAACTCGGCGGCAAGGACCCGGCCTATGTGCTGCCCGATGCCAAGATGGACCACGCGGTCGCCAACCTCGTCGACGGCGCCTTCTTCAATTCCGGCCAGTGCTGCTGCGGCATCGAACGCATCTATGTGCACGAGAAGGTCTATGACGAGTTCGTCGAAGGCTTCATCGCCGAGACCAGGAACTATGTCGTCGGCAATCCACTGGAGCAAGCTACGACAATGGGGCCGATGGCGCAGGCGCGTTTCGCCGACCTGATCCGCGAGCAGAAGGCCGAGGCGTTGCGCAAGGGTGCGGCGGCGCACATCAATATGAAGGTGGCTAACGACAGGGCCGGCTCGCCCTATCTGGCGCCGGAGGTGTTGACGGGAGTCGACCACCAGATGAGTGTCATGCGCGAGGAAAGTTTTGGCCCGATCGTCGGCATCATGAAGGTGCGCAACGACGAGGAAGCGATCGCGCTGATGAACGACAGCCCCTACGGACTGACGGCCTCGATCTGGACGCGCGACACCGAGCATGCGGTGGCGATCGGCGACCGGGTCGAGACCGGCACGGTGTTCATGAACCGCTGCGACTATCTCGATCCGGCGCTGGTCTGGACCGGCGTCAAGGACACCGGCAAGGGCGTTGCCCTGTCGGCGCTCGGCTACGACAATCTGACCCGGCCGAAGTCCTTCCATC
This sequence comes from Mesorhizobium sp. ESP7-2, assembly GCF_020164715.1. Lineage (NCBI taxonomy): Bacteria > Pseudomonadati > Pseudomonadota > Alphaproteobacteria > Hyphomicrobiales > Phyllobacteriaceae > Mesorhizobium > Mesorhizobium sp. ESP7-2. The sequence continues at coordinate 45,664 of NZ_JAIUGQ010000005.1, read as the reverse complement.
TGCGTGAAGCCATCTAATTTTCGAAAGACAAGCAATGTCCAAGCTCATCTCCAAATGGAACTATCCCACCACCGTCCGCTTCGGCGCCGGGCGCATCAAGGAATTGCCGGAGGTGCTCACGGCCACCGGCATCAAGCGCCCGCTTTTCGTGACCGATCCGGGATTGGCGAAACTGCCGGTCGTCGCCTCGACGCTGAAGATCCTGGATGAGGCCAAAGTGCCCTATGGCGTGTTCTCCGAGGTGAAGCCGAACCCGGTGGACTCCAACCTCACCGCCGGCATCGCGGTGTTCAAGAAGGGAAAGCATGACGGCGTCATTGCTTTCGGTGGCGGCTCGGCGCTCGACCTCGGCAAGCTGATCGCCTTCCAGGCCGGCCAGACGCGGCCGGTGTGGGATTTCGAGGATGTCGGCGACTGGTGGACGCGCGCCGACTCCGACGCCATCGCGCCGATCATCGCGGTGCCAACCACGGCCGGCACCGGCTCGGAGGTTGGTCGCGCCGGTGTCATCACCAATGAGGCGACTCACACCAAGAAGGTGATCTTCCATCCGAAACTTTTGCCGGCGATCGTCATTGCCGACCCGGAACTGTCGGTCGGCATGCCGGGCTTCATCACCGCCGGTACCGGCATGGACGCGCTCGCCCATTGCCTCGAAGCCTATTGTGCACCAGGGTACCATCCGATGGCCGACGGCATTGCCGTGGAAGGCGTGCGCCTGGTGTTCGAGAACCTGCCGAAGGCTTATGCCAACGGCAAGGACCTTGTCGCCCGCGCCCATATGATGAGCGCGGCCGCCATGGGCGCTGCCGCCTTCCAGAAGGGGCTGGGGGCCATCCACTCGCTGTCGCATCCTATCGGCGCGCTCTACGACACCCACCACGGCATGACCAATGCCGTGTTCATGCCCTATGTGCTGGCCTTCAACCGGGACTCCATCGAGGAGCGTATTGCCCGGCTCGCCGCCTATTGCGGCATCAAGGGCGGCTTCGACGGCTTCGCCAAGGCGATCATCAAACTGCGCAAGGAATTGAAGGTGCCGCACGCGCTGCCGGGCCTGATCAAGGGGCTCGACATGGACAAGAAGCGCAAGGCGCTGATCGCCGACATGGCGGTGGTCGATCCGACGGCCGGCGGCAATCCGGTCAAGCTGACCAAGAAGGCCGCGCTGACGCTGCTCGAAAACGCTATCGCCGGGACGGTCTAAGGCCGGTTCCGGGGTGCGGAAGTTGATTGGGAAACGAAGGGAAAGGAAAGGGGAAGGGGCAATATAGGACGGATTAATGATTAGCCGGAAAATAAAGTGATGGCTAATTGCTACAGCCCGTTAAAAAGAGTTAACTTTTCACGCTGCGAGGCGCCGGTTTCACAAAGCTTTCATCTGGCTGTCACACGGAAACGATACCGCATCGCAGACGTCCAACGGCGTCAGTTCAATGGAGAGAACACATGTTCAAACTCACGGGGAAAGTGCTTTCCCTTTCGGCCGCGACCCTCATGGTGTCGTCGGTGATTTCGTCCGCCGCTTCGATGGACGATCTCATCAAGGCCGCGAAGGCCGAAGGCCAGCTCACCACGATCGCCTTGCCGCATGACTGGTGTGGTTACGGCGAGGTCATCGCCGGCTTCAAGGCGAAATATCCGGAAATCACCGTCAATGAACTCAACCCCGACGCCGGTTCCGGCGACGAAGTCGAGGCGATCAAGGCCAACAAGGACAACAAGGGCCCGCAGGCTCCTGATGTCATCGACGTCGGCCTCTCGTTCGGCCCGACCGCCAAGGCCGACGGCCTTTTGATGCCCTACAAGGTGTCGACCTGGGACTCGATCCCGGACAGCGCCAAGGATGCCGACGGCGCCTGGTATGGCGATTATTACGGCGTGCTCGCCTTCGAAGTGAACAAGGATCTGGTCAAGGAAGCTCCGACCGACTGGGCCGACCTGCTGAAGCCGGAATTCGCAAACTCGGTCGCCCTTGCCGGTGATCCACGCGCTTCGAACCAGGCCATCCAGGCCGTCTACGCCGCGGGCCTTTCCGGTGGTGCGGCAGCTGGTGAAGCCGCCGGCACCGCTGGCCTCGACTTCTTCAAGAAGCTCAACGCCGCCGGCAATTTCGTGCCGGTCATCGGCAAGACGGCGACGCTCGCCCAAGGCCAGACGCCGATCCTTGTCACCTGGGACTACAACGCCCTTTCGGGCCGCGACACGCTGAAGGGCAACCCGCCCGTCGACGTCATCGTGCCGAAGACCGGCGTCGTCGCCGGTGTCTACGTGCAGGCGATCAGCGCTTTCGCGCCTCATCCGAATGCAGCCAAGCTGTGGATGGAATACCTTTATTCCGACGAAGGCCAGGTCGGCTGGCTGAAGGGCTATTGCCACCCGATCCGCTTCAACGACCTTGCCAAGAACGGCAAGGTCCCGGCTGATGTCCTGGCCAAGCTGCCGCCGGCGGAATCCTATGCCGCCGCCGCGTTCCCGACGCTCGACGAACAGGGCAAGGCCAAGGAAGCCATCACCAAGAACTGGGACGCTGTCGTCGGCGCCAACGTCAAGTAAAAACTTGAAATCCACCGGGCGGCCACGTGGCCGCCCGGTCTTTCCTCGAAGACGGTAGCCGGCGCATGACCGATCTTACGCTTTCCAGTCAGGCTATTGCGGGAAAGACCGCGCCCCCAGGAGAAGCGCGCGCCTTGCGGTTTCCGACGCAGTGGCTCGGTGTGACGCCGTTTTTCATTTTCGCCATCATGTTCCTGATTTTGCCGACGCTCTACCTGATGCTCGGCGCATTTCAGAACGATGCCGGCGAATTCACGCTGGAAAACATCTTCGCGCTATCGCAGGCGAACATCGTTGCCGCCTATTGGATATCGATCAAGGTAAGCTTGGCCTCGTCGCTGATCGGCGCCTTTGCAGGCCTTGCCATCGCGATTGCCATCGTGCGCGGCGGTCTGCCGAACTGGATACGGTCGGCAACGCTGACCTTTTCCGGGGTGGCTTCCAATTTCGCCGGCGTGCCGCTTGCCTTCGCCTTCATCGCCACGCTTGGCCGCCTTGGGCTGGTTACCGTTCTGCTCAATACGCTGGTTGGGCTGAATCTCTATGCGCATGGTTTCAACCTGCTGTCGTTCTGGGGGCTGACGCTCACCTATGTCTACTTCCAGATCCCGCTCATGGTGGTCATCATCGTGCCGGCGATCGACGGGCTGAAGAAAGAATGGGGTGAGGCCGCAGCGACGCTCGGCGCCACACAGTCGCAGTACTGGCGGATGGTTGTGATACCCGTGCTGTGGCCGAGTTTCCTGGGCACCGTGATCTTGCTTTTCGCCAACGCCTTCGGCGCCATCGCCACCGCCTATGCGCTAACGGGCTCTTCGCTCAACATCGTGCCCATCCTGCTCTACGCGCAGATACGCGGCGACGTGCTGCACAATGCCCACCTCGGCTATGCGATTGCGTTCGGCATGATCTTCATCACCGGGCTGGCCAACATCTTCTACATCTGGTTCCGGACCCGTTCCGAAAGGTGGCTCAAATGAAGGCTGGCAAATTCTGGGCCTGGGTCGTCTTCATCCTCGGCGCGGCCTATTTCTTCATACCGCTCATCTCGACGATCGAGTTTTCGCTGCGCATGCGCCGCGGCGTCTATTCCTTCGACGCCTACAAGGTCGTGCTCGGCGATAGCCAGTTCCAGACAACTTTCATGTATTCGGTGATCGTGGCGGTCTTCACCATCCTTCTTGGTGTTCTGATCGTTGTGCCCACGGCCTATTGGATCCGGCTGCGTCTGCCCCAGCTTCGCCCGGTGGTCGAGTTCATCACCTTGTTGCCGCTGGTCATCCCGGCCATCGTCATCGTTTTCGGCTATATCAGGATGTATGGCTCGAATTCGCCCCTGCCGTTCCTGTCAAACAATTTGGCCACAAATGCTCTGCTGGTCATCGGCTACGCGGCGCTGGCGCTGCCCTATATGTACAGGGCAGTCGACACCGGACTTCGGACCATCGACGTGCGGACGCTGACGGAAGCGGCTCAGATACTCGGTGCCGGCTGGGGTACGATCGTCACCCGCGTGATCCTTCCCAACGTGTTGATCGCCGTGCTCTCCGGCGCCTTCCTGACGTTCGCGATCGTCATCGGCGAGTTCACCATGGCAAGTCTGCTCAATCGGCCCGCTTTCGGTCCATATTTGCAGAACCTGGTTGCCAACCGGGCCTATGAACCGGCAGCGCTGTCCATAATCGCCTTCGTAATCACCTGGGGGTGCATGTCGCTGATCCAGGTCCTGTCGCGGTTTGCGCCGAAGTCCGCCAACCGTCCGAATTGATCGAAAGAAAGAACCATGGCCGAGCCATTCCTCTCCATCCAGCACGTCCGAAAATCCTTCGGCGCCACCACGGTCGTGGAGGATTTCAATCTCGACGTCGAGCCGGGTGAATTCGTCTCGTTCCTTGGGCCGTCCGGCTGTGGCAAAACCACTGTGCTGCGCATGGTCGCCGGCTTCGAGGAGCCATCAGCCGGCAAGATCGTCGTAGCCGGCAAGGACATCACCCGGTTGAAGCCCAACCAGCGCAATGTCGGCATGGTGTTCCAGGCCTATGCGCTGTTCCCGAACCTCACCGTGGCGCAGAACATCGGCTTCGGCCTGAAGGTCGCCGGCATGCCCAGGGCTGATATCGATGCCCGCGTCGCCGAGATGCTCGACATGATCAAGCTGCCGCAGATGGCCGACCGCTATCCCTACCAACTCTCCGGGGGCCAGCAGCAGCGCATCGCGCTGGGGCGCGCCATCGCGCCGAAGCCGAAGCTGTTGCTTCTGGACGAGCCGCTGTCGGCGCTCGACGCAAAGGTGCGCGTGTCGCTGCGCGAGGAAATCCGCTCAATCCAGAAGAAACTCGGCATCACCACCATCTTCGTCACGCATGACCAGGAAGAGGCGCTGTCGATCTCCGACCGCATCGCCGTCATGTATGGCGGCAAGGCCGAGCAGGTCGGCACACCGTTCGAGATCTACAACCGGCCGGCGACCAAATTCGTCGCCAATTTCGTCGGTACGCTGAACGTGCTCGAAGGCAAGGTTACCGACGCCGCGTCCGGCACGGTGCAGGTCGACACGCAGGAAGTCTCGCTCAAGGGCAAGCTCAACGGCTCGAAGTCCGGCGACATGCTGTCGCTGGCGCTGCGGCCCGAGGCAATTTCGCTCGGCCGCCAGCCCGGCCGTGATTCCAGCCTTTCGGGCGAGATTTCCGAAGTGCACTTCCTCGGCTCGGTGATCCGTGTTCGCGTGGGCATCGGCGGCAACACGGTGTCGCTCGACACGTTCAACAGCCCGGCGACGCCACCACCCGCGGTCGGTGAAAAGGCCGAGATTTCGTTCTCGTCGAGCGATATGCTGGTGCTGCATTAGGTAGTCCACCGTCGGTTGGCGCTCCCAACGGGTGCTCCAGCGTTCCGGATTCCTCGTGCCGGCGGCGACACAACCCGTGCCAGAGGTGTTATCCTGTTGTTTCACGCCATGACTTTGGCACTGCCCATCGTTTCATTCGGCCGCTACGATATCGCATGGCTCTTTTCGAACTGACGCTTGTCCTGCTTTTGGCCGCCGTCGCGCTGACGGCGCTGTCGCGGCGGCTGGAGATTCCCTATCCTTCCCTTCTGGCCCTGGCGGGCGTCGCGATTGCCTTCGTACCCGGTGCGCCGGTGATCGAGATCGATCCGGAACTGGCTCTTGCCCTGTTCATCGCGCCGGTGCTTCTCGATGCGGCCTATGACATGTCGCTGCGTGACCTGAAGCGTTACAGGCTGTCGCTGGTGCTGCTGGCGCTCGGCGCCGTGGTCTTCACCACCGTGGTCGTTGCCTTCGTCGGCTGGAAAATGGCCGGGCTGCCGGTCGCGGCGGCGGTCGCGCTTGGCGCCATCGTCGCACCGCCTGATGCGGTGGCGGCGAGCGCCGTGCTCGGCCAGTTCAGGGTGCCGTACCGCCTCACCGCCATCCTGCAGGGCGAGAGCCTGCTCAACGATGCCACCGCGCTGCTGATCTACCGGCTGGCGGTTTCGGCCGCGCTCGGTTCGATCATGCTGAGCAACGCCATTCCGGTGATCTTGCTGTCCACGATCGGCAGTTTGGTCGCGGGTTATGTGCTTGGCCGCGTCTCGCTGCTGACGCTTACCCGGATCGACGACGCCGCAAGCAGCACCGTGGTGCAGTTCGCCGGGACATTCGGGGTGTGGATCCTGGCCGACAGGCTCGGTCTTTCCGCCATCATCACCATCGTCGTCTATGCCATCACCATTGCGCGCAGCGCGCCGCGCCGCATGTCGGCGAGACGCCGCGTCAGCACCTATTCGGTCTGGGAGTCGGCGGTGTTCGTGCTCAATGTGCTGGCTTTCGTGCTGATGGGCCTTCAGGCCCGGTCGATCGTCGGCCGGCTCTCCGGCGACGGGCAGGGCGGAGTCTTTCTCTTTGCCGCGACCGTGCTGGTCGTCGTCATTCTGGCACGCCTCGTCTGGGTGGCGAGTTACGTTGCGATCATACGATGGTTCGCCCGCGACCGCGAAGGCCAACAGGGAGACGCGCCGACATTTCGCGGCGCCGTGCTGGTCGGCTGGTGCGGCATGCGGGGGCTGGTGACGCTGGTGGTCGCCATTGCGCTGCCGGCGGGCTTTCCCGGCCGCGATCCGATCGTGCTTGCCGCCTTTGCGGTGGTTCTGGGCACACTGGTGTTGCAAGGCATGACCTTGAAGCCCTTGCTGCGGATACTCAACTTCGAACCGGACACGAGTATCGATCGCGAAGTGGCTCAGGCGCGCGTTGCCGTCATGCAGGCCGCGCTTGACGTGTTGAGCCGTAAGACCTCGTCGGCGGCCGCCGTCGTGCGCGAGCAGTACGAGGCTCAGCGGCAGATCGCGGAAAACCCGGAGGATGCGCAGGCGGCGACCGAATACGACCGGCTGCGGCTCTACGCCATCAACCGCCAGCGCGACACGCTGGAGGAACTTCGCAGCAACGGCACGATCGGCGATGAAGCCTACCACCGACTGGAGGAAGAAATCGACTGGGCGGAATTGGCGGCGTCGCCCGCCGGCCGGTTCCAACCGCTGACCACCGACTAGCAGATACCGCGTCTCGACCTCTGCCCTGCTGGCCCAAGCCCCGTCCGTCTTCCTGCACATTGCAAGCGATCGACCGAACCGTTACTGCCAATGCCGAGAAGTGAGCCGGATAAGCAATGAAGCTGGTCAGCTACAACATCCAGTACGGCTTCGGCGGCGACGGGCGCTACGATCTTTCGCGCGCGGCGCGCCTCGTCGCGGGCGCCGACATCATCGCCCTGCAGGAGGTCGAGCGGCACTGGCAGCGCAGCAATTTCGACGACCAGCTGGAACTGCTTTCACGCCTTTTGCCTGGTTATCACTGGGTATATGGCCCCGCCTTCGACATGGACGCCAGCGAATGGCGGGACGGCCATCTGGTCAACCGGCGCCGGCAATTCGGCACCATGGTCCTGTCGAGGCTGCCGATCGTCTGGTCGCGGCTGCACGTGCTGCCGATGCGCCGCACGTTGCGTCCGCTCAACACCCGCAATGCCGCGCTCGAATGCATGATCCGTACGCCGGCCGGGCCGGTCAGGGTGCTTTCGCTGCATCTCGCGCACATCGCGGTGGAAGAGCGGCTGGAGCAGATCGACTATCTCTTGGCCGCGCATCGCCGGGCGCCGCGGGAAGGCGGACCGTGGAGCGGCGTGGATGACGAACCTTCGCGTAACTGGACGCATGGAGAAGCCGAGCCGGAAAACCCGCTGGCTGCGATCTGGCTGGGCGATTTCAACATGGAACCCGGCAGCGCCGAATATCGGCGCATCGTCGGTAGCACGCCTTATCATCGTGGGGCGGCCTATCTCGACGGCTTCGTCGATGCCGCCGCCATGGCGGTTGAACCGGCTGGTGATTTTCACACGCATGAGAAGATCATAGACGGCAGACTGGCAAAGCGCCGGCTTGACCATTGCTTTGTCGGCGGCATGTTCGCCGGACGTGTGCGCTCGGTCAGCGCCGACATCGGCGAGCTTGCGTCCGATCACTTCCCCGTCCGGGTCGACATCGATCTCGAAACGCCCTTCGGCTGGGGAGGTCGATGAGCTCCATATGACGCTTTTCGTTTTCTTCGCGGTGCTTGCCGCCGCCGCCATGCACGCGATCTGGAACGCGTTGGTCAAGGTGCATCTCGACCGCTTCCTGTCGATCACTTTGATGACGTTCGGCATGGGGGTCGCTGGCCTCGTGGTGCTGCCTTTCGTCGAGGTGCCCAAGGCGGAAGTCTGGCCCTACATCACCGCTTCGGTGATCTTCCACATGGGCTACCGCACTTTTCTGATCGGCGCCTACCAGGCCGGCGATTTCGCCCAGACCTATCCGTTGGCGCGCGGTACGGCACCTCTGCTGGCCGCGCTTGGCGGCATGTTCGTGGTCGCCGAGGTGCCGGCGCCGCTCGCCATTGTCGGCATCCTGCTGTTGTCGGCCGGAACGCTGGTGATGTCGTTTCGCGGCGGGGCGCATCTGGAGAAGCTGAACCTGCGCGCGGTCGCATTTGCGTTGGGCACGTCGATCTTCATTGCCAGCTACACGCTGTCCGACGGTAGCGGCGCGCGGCTGGCGGCAACCGCGCAAAGCTATGCCGCCTGGCTGTTCATCTGCGATGCGCTCGGAGCGCTGGTGCTGTGCCTCGTTTTCCGAGGGCCCAAGGCGCTGCCGGTGTTGGCGCGCGACTGGAAGACCGGGCTGTTCACCGGCGTGCTTTCCGGCGCCGCCTACTGGATCGTGATGTGGGCGATGACCAAGGCGCCGATCGCCTCGGTGGCGTCACTGCGCGAGACCTCGATCCTGTTCGCCATGATGATCTCGGTCTACGCGCTCGGCGAGAAGATGACGGGCTGGCGCGGTGCCGCCGCGCTCAGCATCGTCGCGGGCGTCATCGCGCTGAGGATGGCTTGATCTCTCAGCCCAGCACGGTCATCACCTGGCCACGCCTCTCCGGACTGAAGCGATGATGCAGACGGCGACCACGCCGGCAAAAAGCGCCAGAGCGTAGCATAGCTCCCTCCGGGTGCTTCGGCGATCCCGCCTGATACGGACCGCCATAGGACGCGGCGAGATTGCCGGCCTGGTAGATGAAGCCGGGCAAGGTCGCGCGCATGAAGCGGGTCGCCAAAGTCAGGAACGGTGCTTCGAGACAGCGGAGACTGTGTCGGCCCGCCGGTAAAGGAGAACAGCGGTCAGCCGGCTTTCGAAAGGCCGGCGGTTCACGTTTTCGTAAGGTCGAGATCGAAGACCATCAGCCCGTCCGTGCCGCCTTCGACGGCCGCGACAAGCCGGGCGCCGGCACGCTGATGCGCCTCATGCACGAGATAGGCGTCGCGTGCCGCGGCATCGCGGAAGTCGATGGTGAAGCCATGGCTGAACCCGCGCGCGAATGGCTCCGGACTGACATTGACGCTGAAATGAACCGTCTCCATGCCTTCGATCACCTGTCGCAACGCCTCGAGGTCGGCGTGGATGGCCGTGCGCTCGGTCGGGGATACATCGCTACGAAATCTAGCGAAAACACAGTGCCTGATCATTTTTCACTCCCTAAGCAGCGCGATTGCCGGAAAATACCGCCGGCGCCAGCGGCTCGCGGCCAAGGATCAGATCCGCGCCCTTTTCGCCAACCATGATGGTCGGCGCGTTGGTGTTGGAAGAAGGCACACGCGGCATCACCGAGGCGTCGCAGACGCGCAGGCCTTCTATCCCGCGCAGCCTGAGGTCCGGCGTCACCACCGCCATCTCGTCATGGCCCATGCGGCAAGTGCCGACCGGGTGGTGGTCGGTCTTGGACGTGCGGCAGGCATAGTCGATCAACTCGTCGTCGCTGGCGAGCGACGGACCCGGCAGCACCTCGCGCAGCACGTAGGGGACAAGTGCCTTCTGCCGCATGATCTCTCGCGCTAGCCGCAGCCCCTTCAGCGACATGGCGCGGTCATAGGGATCGGACCAGTAGTTCGGGTCGATCAGCGGATGGTCGGCGGGATCAGCGCTTTTCAGGCGTACCGTGCCGCGGGAGCGCGGGTGCAGGAAGGCCGAGTTCAAGGTGACCCCCGGGTTTTTCAGCTTCTCGACGCCGGCCTCGATGCCGGAGCCGAGACCCAGATGGAACTGAATGTCGGGCGAGGCGGCGGTCGGATCGGCGTACCAGAAGCCGCCGGTCTCGAACAAGCTGGAGGCGACCGGTCCGTTCTTCAAGAGCAGATATTGCAGGCCGGCCCAGGCGGTGCGGTGCAGCTTGGCATAATTGTCATAGGTGTGATCGCCGGTGCATTCGGCGATGACGAACAGGTCGAGATGGTCCTGCATGTTGGAGCCGACGCCGGGCAGGTCGTGGACGGGCGTGACGCCAACCGACTTTAGATGGTCGGCCGGGCCGATGCCGGACTGCATCAGCAGCTTCGGCGAGCCGATGGCGCCGGACGAGAGGATCACCTCGCGGTCGGCGCGCAGGATTGTTGTCTGGCCGCCCGGCTTGTCGACGATCTCGACGCCGATGGCACGGCCCTTCTCGACGACGATGCGGGTGACCAGCACATCGGTCCTGACGGTCAGGTTCTTGCGATCGCGGATCGGCTTCAAATAGGCGACCGAAGCGGAGGAGCGCCGGGCGTCTTTCTGGGTCAGTTGGTAGTAGCCGACGCCTTCCTGGCTGGCGCCGTTGAAATCAGGGTTGAAGGGAATGCCCATCTCCTGGCCGGCGCGGAAATAGGCTTCGCAGATCGGCAGCGGCGCAATCGGGTTCGACACGCCGAGCGGTCCCTGGTCGCCGTGAAAATCGTTGGCGTAGCGCTGGTTGTTCTCGGCGCGCTTGAAATAGGGCAGCACGTCGCGATAGCCCCAGCCGGCCAGCCCTTCCTCCTTCTCCCAGGCGTCGTAGTCGCGGGCATTGCCGCGCGTGTAGATCTGCGCGTTGATCGACGAGCCGCCGCCGACAACCTTGGCCTGCGTGTACCAGAAGACGCGATCCTTCATGTGCTTCTGCGGCACGGTCGACCAGCCCCAGGAGGCGATGCCCTTGGTCATCTTGGCGAAGCCCGCCGGCATGTGGATCAGTGGGTGCCAGTCCTTGCCGCCCGCTTCCAGCAGCAGCACGGAATTGGAGGGATCCTCGCTCAGCCGGTTGGCCAGCACGCAGCCGGCCGGGCCGGCGCCCACGATGATGTAGTCGGTCATTGTCTCATCCGTTCATAGCCGGGGCACGGAGAGCGCGCCGTCGACATTGATGATCGAGCCGGTTGCAAAGCCCAGTCTGCCGGCAGCAAGTGCGGCCACCATGGCGCCGATGTCGGAGGCTTCGCCCCAGCGTTTGGCAGGCACCAGGCCGCTGTCGATCAACGCGTCATATTTGGCGCTCACGCCTGCCGTCATCTCGGTGCGGATGATGCCCGGCCGCAGCTCGAACACGCCGATATCTTCCGGGGCGAGCCTGAGCGCCAAGTTCTTCACCCACATGGAAAGCCCGGCTTTCGATATGCAATATTCGGAGCGTTCCGGAGAGGCCATCTCCGCGCTGACCGAGGTGATGGTGATGATCGATCTTGCATGATCGCCGGGCTGGCGGAGCATCGCCCTGGCGATGGCTTGGCTGAGGAAGACGGTGCCGCGCAGGTTGATGCCGAGCGCGCGGTCGAAATTGTCGGGTTTGAGGTCCAGCAGGTCGCCACGCTCCGCAGCGCCGACGCCGGCATTGTTGACCAGGCAATCGATGCGGCCGAACGCGCGCAGGGTAGCGTCGACAAGTGTGGTGTGAGCGGAAAGATCAGCGATGTCGCAGGGATGGTAAGCGAAGGCCGCGCCACGCTCTATAATATTTTCTGTCAGCCCTTTGACGGGGCTATCGGCAAGATCGGCGACCAGGATGTCGAAGCCGGCATCGGCCAGCGCCTCGGCGCAGGCAAGCCCAATGCCGCGCGCGCCGCCGGTGACGATGGCTGCGGGACGGGTCATTGGATACCTATCCGTATGCTAGCGCCGCCCCTCATCGCCCTGCCGGGCACTTCTCCCCGTATAGTGACGGGGAGAAGGAGGCCGTCGCGGCCGCTTTCGCTAATCGCCAGCGTGGCAAGAAGAGCGCCGGGGTTGCGGCGAGCTGTCTTCTCCCCGCTTACGGGGAGAAGGTGCCGCCAGCCGGATGAGGGGCGGCGCGAACCTATCATTGAAATTCGCTCTTACGGATGTGGTCCGCTACCCGCAACGCCTGGGCGGCGATCGACAGCGCCGGGTTCACGGCGGCTGAGTTCGGCAGGAAACTGGCGTCGACGACGAAGAGGTTCCGGTGATCGAAGGCGCGGCAGAACGGATCGAGCGGCGACGTCGCCGGATCGTCGCCCATTTTCACCGTGCCGCACTGGTGCGAGGGCGTGCGCTTGTCGAAAGGGCGCGACAGCACGAGGGGATAACCGCAGGCGCGGAAATTCTCGCGCATCACCTTGGTCAGGCCTTCCAGTGACTGCATGTTGGAGCGTCGCCATTGCATGACGATGTCCTTGCCGTCGACCATGATGCGGCTTTCGGGATCTGGCAGGTCCTCGCACATCAGGTACCAGTCGACGGCATGGCCGGCCATGAAGTCGAGCGCGAATTTCGGCACCCGCTTCACATTGGCCTTGAGCATGTTGCCGTCGATCTTGCCGAGAAGCTGGACATTGCCGAGCGGTTTGCCGCCCTTGCCGTCCGAGAGATAGTAGTCGTTCAGCATCAGCGTCTTCTGGTAGACGGCATCGTTCCTGCGGCGCGGATCGATCGCCAGCATGGCGCTCGAATTGTGGTTCATGAAGTTGCGGCCGACCTGGTCGGAGCGGTTGGCCAAGCCCTTGCCGCCTCCCTTGCCATTACCGGGTGAGGGCGAGCGCAGCAGGATGACGGCTGAATTGACCGCGCCGGCCGACAGGATCACCAGCTTCGGCGCGACCTTCCTCGGCTCGCCGTTCTGGCGATAGTGAACGGCCGAGATGGTTTTGCCGTCCGGGGCTGTCTCGAGATATTCGACATAGGCGCCGGTTTCGAGCTTGATGTTCTCGTCCTTGAGCGCCGCCGCCAGCGGCGCCGTCTGGGCGTCCATCTTTCCCTGACCAGTGTTCGGGAAGGCGTCCCAGCCGGTCCTGCCCTCCTTCAGCCATGTCTCTATGTCGACGCCGAGCGGCAGTGATGCTGGATGCAGGCCCAGCCCCTTGAGTTCGGCACGGGCGCGCGCGATCGGCGCTTCGTCAGGCACCGGCTTGAAGGCATAGGGAATGGAGTGGAACGGCTCGGTCGGGTCCTCGCCAAGCGCGCCGCGCACACGAAACACCTGCTCAGCCCTGGAGTACCAGGGCTCGAATTCGTCATAAGAGAACGGCCACGCGGGCGAGACGCCGCCAAAGTGTTCCATGTCGGAAAAATCTTCCTTGCGGTAGCGGATCAGCACCGCGCCGAAGAATTTCGAGTTGCCGCCGACATAGTAGTAATTGCCGGGGTTGAAGGACGCACCGCCAGCCTCGCGCCACATTTCCTTCGGCCGGTAATGGCCGTCAACGAAGATGGCGCGCGTGTCGCGCGCGTGCGGCGTCGACGGCAACGGCTCGCCGCGCTCCAGCATCAGGATGGAAGCGCCGCTGCCGGCCAGACCGGAGGCAATCGTGGCGCCGCCGATCCCGGAACCGATGATGACGATATCGGGGTTTGCCATCGCCTAAAGCGCGCCGCGTTTGAATTGACACATGCCGCCCGCTTTAGTTCTTTTGTTTCGATGCATGTCGTTGCCCCAAAACCGGATCCACTTTTGGACGACACGCATCAGCGAATACGGCTCTCGGTCGCCGGATCGAAGAACACCGCCTTGGTGAGGTTGAAGGCGAGCGGCGTGTTGGTGCCCGGCTGGATGTTGGCATCGGCGCGCAGCCGCGCCACCACGCCCTTGCCGCCGAGATTGGTAACGGCGAAAGTGTCGGAGCCGGCCGGCTCCACAACCTCGATATGGCAATCGGCGGTGGCGATTTGCGAGGCGTTGCGCTCCGCGCCTTCCGGATCGGTGAGCGCCTCCGGGCGAACGCCGAAGATGACCGGCTTGCCCTTGAACGCCGACAATCCGGCCGGAGCGTTGGCCATCGGCAAGGTGATCGGCTGGCGTGCCTCGCGATCGAGCACGACGGCCAGGTCGCCGCCGTTGCCGTCGATGGTGGCCGGGATCAGGTTCATCGCCGGCGACCCCATGAAGTCGGCGACGAAGACGTTGGCGGGGTTGTTGTAGATCTCGGCCGGCGTGCCGAACTGTTGCACCTCGCCGTCACGCATGACGGCGATCTTGGTCGCCAGCGTCATCGCCTCGATCTGGTCGTGGGTCACGTAGACGATGGTCGTGCCGGTGGTGGCATGCAGGCGCTTGATCTCGATGCGCATGTCGACGCGCAGCTTGGCGTCGAGGTTGGACAGCGGCTCGTCGAACAGGAACAGCTTGGGGTCGCGCACCAGTGCCCGGCCCATGGCGACGCGCTGGCGCTGGCCGCCGGAGAGCTGGCTCGGCTTGCGCTGCAGGAGATGGCCGATCTGCAGCACCTTGGCCACCTTGTCGATCGCCTTCTGGCGTTCGTCGGCAGGCACGCCGCGCATCTCCATGCCGAAGGAGATGTTCCCGGCGACCGTCATATTCGGGTAGAGCGCGTAGCTCTGGAACACCATGGCGATGTCGCGCTTCGACGGATGCAGATCGGTGATGGTGCGACCATCGACGCGGATATCGCCAGAGGTGATCGTCTCCAGTCCGGCAATGGTGTTGAGCAAGGTCGACTTGCCGCAGCCGGACGGACCGACCAGCACCAGGAAGCCGCCCTTTTCCAGCTCGAGGTTAATCCCTTTCAGGATCTCGACCTGGCCAAAACGCTTCCTCAGACCATCAATTTCCAGAAAAGCCATTGGGTTATCCTTTGACCGCGCCGGCCATCAGACCGCGCACGAAATAGCGGCCGGCGAGCACATAGACGAGAAGGGTGGGCAGCGCGGCGATCATCGCCGCCGCCATGTTGACGTTGTATTCGACGACGCCGGTCGAGGTGTTGACGACGTTGTTGAGGGCCACCGTCATCGGCATCGCGTCACCGGTGCCGGCATAGGCGGAGGCGAACAGGAAGTCGTTCCAGATGTTGGTGAACTGGTAGATGACGGTGACGACGAAGATCGGCATCGAGTTCGGCAGCATGATGCGCCGGAAGATCTGAAAGAAGGAAGCGCCGTCCACTTGCGCGGCCTTGACCAGTTCGCTCGGGAACGCCTCGTAATAGTTGCGGAAGAACAGCGTGGTGAAACCGATGCCGTAGACGACATGAACGAAGACCAGGTTGACCGTCGAATTGCCGAGGCCGAAGCTGGTTCCGATCGTGTTCTGCAGCGTCACACCGAACCGTCCGAGGCTGCCGAGGATCGTCGCCATCGGCAGCAGCACCGACTGAAACGGAATGAAGCAGGCAAACAGCATCAGCCCGAACACCAGGGTTGCGCCGCGAAAACGCCATTTGGTCAGCACGTAGCCATTGAGCGCGCCGAGCATGGTCGAGATCAGCACGGCCGGGACCACCATCTTGATGGAATTCCAGAAATAACCCTTGATGCCGGCGCAGGTGAGGCCGACGCAGGTCTCGCCCCAGGCCTTCAGCCAGGGCTCGAAGGTCGGCGCCGTGGGCAGGGCCAGCATGTTGCCATTCTGGATCTCGTCCATGGTCTTGAACGAGGTCACCAGCATGACGAATAGCGGCATCAGGTAGAACAGCGCAAACAGCGCCAGAAGCCCGTAGATGACGATGCGGTTGACGATCTTGACGTTGACGCCACGGCTGGCCTGGCGGGCGGGAGCGGTGACGGCGCTCATCGCGACTTCTCCCTAAGTTCCGAATAGAGGTAGGGCACGATGATGGCGACGATGGTCATCAACATGATCACCGCACTTGCCGAACCGACGGCCATTTCGTTGCGCTTGAAGGTGTATTCATACATGAAGTTGGACGGCAGCCAGGCCGAGCCGCCGGGACCGCCGCTGGTCAGAGCCACCACCAGATCGTAGGATTTGATGGCAAGGTGCGCGAGCACGATGAAGGCCGACAGGAAGATCGGCCGCAAGAGCGGAATGACGATGCGGCGATAGAGCTGGAAGGTGGTGGCGCCGTCGATCTGCGCCGCTTTCATGATCTCGCCGTCGATGCCGCGCAGGCCGGCCAGGAACATCGCCATGATGAAGCCGGAAGCCTGCCAGACGCCGGCAATGACCACCGTGTAGATGACGAAATCCTTGTTCTTGATCCAGTCGAAATGGAAGCTCGTCCAGCCCCATTGATGCAGCGTCTGCTCAAGACCGAGGCCGGGGTCGAGGAACCATTTCCAGGCGACGCCGGTGACGATGAAGGAGAGCGCCATCGGGTAGAGGTAGATGGGGCGCAAAACGCCTTCGCCGCGGATCTTCTGGTCGAGCAGGATGGCCAGGAACAGGCCGAGCGCCAGGCAGATCAAGATGTAGAGAAAACCGAAAATGCCCATATTTGTGATCGACGTGTACCAGCTCGATGGCGGGTCGGTGTCGAAGGTCCAGCCCCACAGTCGCTGATAGGCACGCCCGCCCGTTATGGCGTAGGACGGGAAGGTCTTGGAGTTGGTGAAGGACAGATAGATCGTCCACAGGATGAAGCCGTAGACGAAAACGATGGTGATGGCGAAGCTCGGCGCCAGCACGATTTTCGGCAAGGCATCCTGCAGGCGCGAGCGCACAGAGGCGCGCGGGCGGGCATGCTCCGGCGTCAGCTTAATCTGGGTTGTCGCGACTGTGCTCATGGGTTCCTCCCGTCGGCGTCCGGCCGACCGGCCTCACGGACCGGGGACCCTTCCCCGCCGGAGCGGGGAAGGTGTTTTCGTACGTAGCGCTTACTTGGCGTCGTCGATCGCCTTGACCAGTTCGGTCACCGCCTCGTCCGAGGTCTTGATCTGACCATGGACGAATTTGGAGACGACGTCCTTGTAGGCATTGGCGACCGCCGGAGGCGCGCCGTAGCCCTGGGCGAGCGAGCCGAACAGCGTGCCGCCTTCATTGGCCTTCTTCAGGTCGGCAATACCCTTCTTGCCGCAAGCGTCGAAGTCGGTGTCTGGCACGTCGGTCCGGGCCGGAACCGAACCCTTGACGACGTTGAAGGCCGACTGGAAGCTCTTCGACAAAGTGGCGGTGGCCAGAGCGATCTGGGCGGCCTTGCGGTCCTCCGGAACGTTGAACATGCCGAACATGTCGGAGTTGTAGATCACCGAGCCGTCGGTGCCCGGGAAGCGGTAGCAGAGGAAGTCGGTGCCCGGGGTCTTTTTGGCGGCGTGGAACTCGCCCTTGGCCCAGTCGCCCATGACCTGCACCAGCGCATCGCCCTTGATGACCATGGCGGTGGCGAGGTTCCAGTCGCGGCCCGAGAAGTTCGGATCGACATAGGTGACGAGCTTGGCAAGGTTGTCGAACGACTTCTTCATCGTGTCGGACTTGAGCGACGCGTCGTCGAGGTCGTTCATCGCCTTCTTGTAGAATTCCGGCCCGCCGGTCGACAACACGACGGAATCGAACATGGTGGCTTCCTGCCAGTTCTGGCCGCCAAGCGCGAGCGGAGTGACACCGGCCGCCTTGGCCTTGTCGAGCAATGCCACGAAGTCGTCGAAGGTCTTCGGCTCGGTGCCGCCGATCTTGTCCATCACCGCCTTGTTGATCCACAGCCAGTTGACGGAGTGGACGTTGACCGGAGCGGCGACCCACTTGCCGTCATAGACGGCGAATTTCTGCAGGGCGGTCGGAACCGATTTGTCCCAACCTTCCTTCTTGGCCGTCTCGGTGAGGTCGCCCATGACGCCGGCCGCGGCATAGTCGAGCACGGTGTAGCCGAGCATCTGCGAGGCGGTCGGATAGTTGCCGGCCGCGACCATCGCCTTCAGCGCGGTCATGGCGGCATCGCCGCCGCCGCCGGCCACCGGCACGTCCTTCCAGGCATAGCCTTCCTTGGCCAGATCCTGCTTGAGCACGTTGAGGGCCGCCGCTTCGCCGCCCGACGTCCACCAATGCAGCATCTGCACTTCCTTGACGTCCGCGGCGTGGGCCGAGAACACAAAGCTTGTCGCAAGAGCCGTTCCGATAAGCAGTTTGCGCAACATGTACTTCCTCCCTTGTTGCATTACACGACCGGTGGCAGGCCACCGGGTTCTTCCCAACTCAGCCGACCCACCAACCGGTGCGCTGGCCGCGATGAAACTGGATTGTCTTTTCCTCGGTATAGTCCTCGACGGCGCGCTTGCCGAGTTCGCGGCCCAAGCCCGATTGCTTATAGCCGCCGAACGGCAGTTCTGGATAACCTTCCATGAACGTGTTCACCCAGACCGTCCCCGAACGCACGCCCCGCGCCACCGACATGCAGGTGTCGATGCTGGCGCTCCACACACCCGCCGACAGACCATAGGGCGTGTTGTTGGCGATGTGCAACGCCTTCTCAATCGATTCAAAGGTCAGCACCGAGAGCACCGGCCCGAACACTTCCTCGCGGGCGACGGCCATGTTTTCGGTGACGTCGCGCAAGATCGTCGGATCGAGATATTGGCCGGCATTGGAGGGGAGCTGCCGACCGCCGCTGAAGATGCTGCCGCCGTCACTCGCGGCCGCCGCCACGTAATCGGTCACCTTGGCAAGATGGTCGGACGAAATCATCGCGCCGACCTTGGTCCTGTCATCGAGCGGATCGCCCACCGTTACCTTGGCGGTCAATGCCTTCACAGCGGCCAGGAAATCATCGGCGATCGCCTCGTGCACGATCAGCCGGCTGCCGGCATTGCAGCATTCGCCGGCATTGAAGAAGCCGCCGAACACCGCCGCGTCGGCGGCCGCCTCGAGATCGGCATCGGGGAACACGATCTGGCCGTTCTTGCCGCCGAGCTCCATCGAGACCTTCTTCAGGGAATTCGAGGCCGCCGCCATGGTCATCTTGCCGACGCGGGTGGAACCGGTGAACGAAACCATCTCGACCAGGGGATGGCTGACCATCGGCGCGCCGACATCGGCGCCGAGGCCGGCGAGGATGTTGACGACGCCCGCGGGAACGCCGGCTTCGAGCAGGATGTCGCCAAGCAGGAAGGTCGAGGCCGAGGTCATCTCGCTCGGCTTGACCACCGCCGTGCAGCCGGCTGCGAGCGCGAAAGGCAATTTCTGGCTGACGATGAGGAACGGGAAGTTCCACGGCGTGATGATCGAGACGACACCGATCGGCTCGCGCAGCACGACGCCCAGCATGGCGTCGCCGAGATTGGCGTAGCTTTCGCCGTGCAACGTTCGGGCGAGCGAAGCTGCATAGCGCCAGATGTCGACGGCGCCGCCGATCTCGCCGCGCGCTTGGGCGATCGGCTTGCCGGATTCCAGTGCATCGAGCCGCGCTATGTCTTCCAGCCGGGCCTCGATCAGGTCGGCCGTCTTGAGCAGGATCGCGGCACGCTCGGCCGCCTTCATGCGCGGCCAGGGACCGGTCTCGAACGCCCTGTGCGCCGCCTGCATCGCGGCTTCCACTTCGGCGGCACCTGCCTGCGCATAGTGTGAAACGGTGAAGCCGTGACCGGGGCTCTTGCGTTTCAGCATGCGGCCATCGCGGGCATCGACGTGCTTGCCGTCGATCAGCAGCTTGTATGCCTTGGGGGCCGCAGAGGCCTCGGCAGGCATGGAAATCTTGAGAGGTGCATTCATGTGATTTCCACTCTGTCCTAGGAACGCGAAAACACGGGCTTCTGCTTGGTCTTGAAGGAGCCGACACCGGCCTTGAGATCGCTGGTTAGCGCTATGAAGCCGCTGGCCAAGGCTTCCGTTGCAGCTGCACTTTCCTCGCCTTCCGCCACCGCGATCATCAGCTTGGCGGCTTCGGTCGCCAGCGGCCCGCGTTCGGCGATTTTTTCAGCCCATGTCTTGGCTTCATCCGACGCTTTGCCGGTTTCGACGACGCGGTCGACGACACCCAGCGCAAGCGCTTCCGTCGCCAGAAAGATCTCACCGCCAAGCGCCATGCGACGCACCGTCTGGGCGCCGAAGCGACGCACCGCGCGTTGCGTGCCGGACCAGCCGGGGACGACGCCGATCGAGGTTTCGGGGAAGCCGAGTTTCACCTGCGTTTCCGCGACGCGGAAGTCGCAAGCGACAGCCAGTTCGAGCCCGCCGCCGAGCGCATGGCCAGACAAGACCGCGATGGTCGGCTGGCGTAGCCGTGCCAGCCGGTCGAAGACACGGTGGCCGTAGCGCACCCATTGCACCTGGAAATCGGCGGCACTCATGCCGCCCCAGGCCTCGACATCGCCGCCGGCGCAAAAACCCTTGCCTTCGCCGCATATGAGGACGACGCGCACATCCTCGGCGCTTTCCGCCTCATCGAGCGCCGCTTCCAGCGCGCGCAGCATCGGAATGTCGAGCGCGTTGAACTTTTCGGGCCGGCGCAAGGTGACGATGCCGATCGCGCCATCCTGCTCGAAGGTCACGAGGCGCTCAGCCATGCGCGCCTCCGAGCGAGGCGCCGCCATTCAGCGACAGGCCGATCGGCCGATCCTGGTAGAGCGCGGCGGGCGTCACCTTGAGGTCGTTGGCTACGTTGAGCGGGATCTCGGCTTGACCAAGCACATCGCGCTCGAGGTCGATACCCGGCGCCAGTTCCGTCACCATCAGCCCATCTGATGTCAGCTTCATCACGCAGCGCTCGGTGACGTAGGTGATGTCCTGTCCCTGCGCGACGGCGCGCTTGCCGGAGAAGGAGATGTGCTCGACCTCCTGGACGACTTTCTTGACCTTGCCTTCCGCGTCGATGCGGATGCCGCCATTGGCGAGCGACAGCTTGGCCCCTGCATTGAAGAAGCCGGAAAAGACGATCTTCTTTGCCCGCGACGTGATGTCGACGAAGCCGCCGGCTCCGGCGGTAACGTGCGGCCGTGCCGAAAGCTTCGACACGTTGACCGACCCGTGGCGGTCGATCTGCAGGAAGGAAAGCAGCGAAGCGTCGAAACCGCCGGCCTGGAAATAGATGAACTGGTGCGGCGAGGGCATGATCGCCTCGGCATTGGAGGCGCAGCCGAACTTGAAGTCGAGAAGCGGCACGCCGCCGACAGCGCCCTGTTCGATCACCCAGGTGACCTTGCCGTGCTGGCCTTCTTCCAGAAGGATGCGCGGCACGTTGGCCGAGATGCCGAAGCCGATGTTGACGGCCATGCCGTCGCGGAGCTCCATGGCGACACGGCGCGCGATCACCTTCTGGACGTTCATCTCGGCATTGCGGAAGCTCGACAGCGGCCGGAAGATTTCACCAGAAATCGCCGGATCGTAAGGCGTCAGCGTCGTCTGCAACTGGTCCGGCGCGACGACGATATGGTCGACCAACACACCGGGCACGCGCACATCATGCGGCTTCAGCGTGCCATTCTCGACGACGCGCTTGACCTGCGCGATGACGATGCCGCCATTGTTGCGGGCGGCGAGCGCCTGTTCCAAGCCGCCGAGATACGCGCCCTCGTGCTCATAGGTCAGGTTGCCGCGCTCGTCCGCCGTGGTGGCGCGGATGATCGAGACCTGGGGCACGATAGCGCGGAAATAGAGCCATTCCTCGCCGTCGAATTGCTGCACCGACACGATCGGCTCGCCGGCGGCGGCGTTCATGGCGCAACCCTGGTGGCGCGGGTCGGCAAAAGTGTCGAGGCCGACCTTGGTCAGCACGCCCGGCCGCTTGGCGGCGGCTTCGCGGTGCATGTCGAACAGGATGCCGGATGGCACGTTATAGGCGGCAACGGAATTGTCGCCGATCATCTTCCAGATCCGCGGCGGCTCGGCGGAGGAGGGGCCGGACGGATAGGAGCCGCACAGCGTACGCTTCAAAAGGCCCGGCTTGGCCAGATGATCGATGCCCTTGATGCCATACATGTCGCCGGCGGCGATCGGGTGTAGCGTGGTGATGTCCTTCGGATGGCCCTCGCTGTCGAAGCGTTCGCCGATGGCGGCGAGCACGGCGTCCGGACAGCCGAGGCCGCTCGACGAGGACACCGAGACGACCATGCCGTCCTTGATCAGGCTGGCTGCCTGCGCCGGTGAAACGACCTTGCTCAATTCATGCTCCCGAGTTTCGGGTCGATCTTGACGACTCTGCCGGAATTGGCCGATTGCAATGCCGCCTCGGCTGATGCGAGCGACCAGATGCCGTCTTCTCCGGTGGCGGAGGGCTGGTCATCGCCACGGATCGCGGCATGGAACCGGTCCACCGACCTGACATAGAGGTTCTCGCGGTCGAAGCTCAATTCTTCCTCGCCGCTGGCGGTGCGCAGAAGGACTGAGCCCACCGGCTTTTGCGTCATCACATTGCGGGCGATCAGCGACCCTTGCGAGCCGTGCACCTCGAAGCCGGTATCGGCAAATCTGGTGGTGAAGCCTTCATGCGATTGCGCGATAAGGCCCGACTTGAAGCGCCAGATGCACATGGCGCCGTCTTCTAGCCCGCTGCCGGCCATACCGGCGGATTGCGTAAAAGCGGAAACCTCGACCGGATCGTCGCCAAGCACGAAGCGCAGCGTGTCGGCATCGTGTACGGTGATGTCGAGCACCACGCCGCCGCCCGCCTCAGGCCTGGCGACGCGCCAACCCTGCAGGTTTTCGGGCAGGTAGACGGCGTGGAAAACCCGCGCGGCAATCGGCTGGCCGATGCGACCTGCGGTAACAGCCTCGCGCATGGCGCGGTGAGCACCGGCATTGCGCAGATGATGATTGGTTCCAAGCACGACGCCCGCGGCCTTGGCCGCAACGACCATCCTGCGCGCGTCGTCGCTGGTCA
The DNA here is from genome assembly GCF_020164715.1 of Mesorhizobium sp. ESP7-2. Lineage (NCBI taxonomy): Bacteria > Pseudomonadati > Pseudomonadota > Alphaproteobacteria > Hyphomicrobiales > Phyllobacteriaceae > Mesorhizobium > Mesorhizobium sp. ESP7-2. Next base: position 22,772 of record NZ_JAIUGQ010000005.1, on the reverse strand, counting down.
GCGCCAGCGGCTTCTCACACAGCACATGTTTTCCCGCCTTGATCGCGGCCAGTGCCTGTTCGAGATGCAGTTCGTTGGTGGTCGAGATGTAGACCGCGTCGATACCGGATCCGAGCAAGGCATCGAGATTCGATACGGCGGCCGGAATGCCATTTTCCCTTGCATAGGCCGCGGCGCGGTCCGGGTTGGAACTCATCACCGCTGATATCTCGCCATCGGCTTGCGCGCGAATGGCGTCGATCATGAATTGCCGGCCGATCGTGCTGGCGCCGATCAGCCCCCATTTGACACTCATGTCGCGGCTCCGGTTGCCGTAGGCCTGTTTCGCGTGCGGCGATCTGGGCCGCAGCTTTCCCTGACCACGAGATTGACGGCGCCGATATGGTCCTCAGCGCGCGTGGTGCGCGACTGGATCAACTTGATCATGACGTGGGCCGCGCGTTCGCCGAGACCGGCGGAGTCCACCGCGACGCTGGTCAGCGGCGGCATATAGTGCTCGGCCTCGACCACATCGTCGAAGCCGACGACGGCGAAATCCGGGCCGGGCTCGAGCCTGCGCTTGCGCAGCGCCAGCATGACGCCGAAGGCGACGGCATCGTTGAAGCAGAGCGCCGCGGTTGGCGGCTCAACCATTGCGAGCGACGTTTCCAGGCAGGCCATGCCGCCCTTGCGGTTGGTCTCGCCCTCGATGATGAGCGCGTCGCGGGCGTCGATGCCGAGCGTTTCGCAGGCTTCGCGAAAGCCACCCAGCCGCTCATGATAGACCACCAGGTCGGACGAGCCGCCGAAGAACGCCAGCCGGCGGTGCCCCTTGCCAATGAGATGAGCGGTGGCGAGATAGGCGCCGCGATGATTGTCGGGAGCAATCACCGGAATGCGGCTTTCAGGCAGCCGGCGCATGGCGAAGACAATCGGCAGACCGGCTATTTCCAGCCGCCGGAACGCTCCTGGCGTGGTGCCGCGCGCCGGGGAAACGATGAGCCCGGCGACGCCCTGTTCCATCAGCGACTTCAGTACTTCTTCCTGGCGCACCGGATTTTCGGCCGTGTTGGCGATGAAGGGCACGATGCCGGCCGATTGGAAAACACGCTCCATGCCCACCGCCAGTTCCGCGAAGAACGGGTTGGTGAGATCGTTGATGACCATGCCGATGACGTTGGAATGGGCCTTGCGCAGATTGGCGGCGCCGCGATTGTAGACATAGCCGACATCCTCGATCGCCTTGCGCACCTTGACCGCGGTCTCGGGACGGATCAGTCCGCTGCCCTGGAGCACGAGCGACACGGTCGATTTGGACACGCCCGCCTCGCGGGCAATGTCGAAGATCGTCGCCTTGGCCCGGCTGGCCATCCAGATATCCTCCCCGGTTTTCTCAATCGAATTTATTGGAACGTTCTAATGTATGCTCCATGGATGAGTCAATCGGGATTTTTCTCAATCAGACGACGCGGTCATACGTGGTCCAACAGTTTGCCATTCAAGGGGTCTTGTGTTGCAACGCAGCATTGGTTGGCGGGTCACTTCGAATCCTAAAGGTTCTTGATTTATTGGAACGTTCCATTTAATAGGCGCTGCGAAGGGAGAGATCGATGGACATTGTCTTGCCTGGCGAAGGTGACCGCAGCGCCCGCTACGCGCTTGCCGGACGGCCGGTCCAACCGGTAATCGGCGCACGGTTTTCGCGGATCGCCTATGCCGCCGCGCATGTCGTCGCCGACCCCCTAAATATGACCGATCCATGGTCGCGGCCGGTTGTCGACTGGGACAGAACAATGGCGTTTCGCCATCATCTATGGCGGCTCGGCTTCCGCATCGCCGAGGCGATGGACACGTCGCAGCGCGGCATGGGCTTCGATTGGACAAATGCGCAGGAATTGATCCGCCGTTCAATCGCGGAGGCGCGGACCGTCGCTGGCGATCTCGCCTCGGGCGCCGGAACCGACCACCTCGTGCCGGCGTCGGCCAGGACACTGGACGATGTGATCGCCGCCTATGAGGAGCAGTTCGCTTTCATCGAAGGCCAGGGCGGCAAGGCGATCATGATGGCCAGCCGCGCGCTGGCGGCCGTGGCGAAGGGGCCGGACGACTACGCCCTGGTTTACGACCGCATATTGGGCCAGGCCTCCGGCAAGGTCATCCTGCACTGGCTGGGCGACATGTTCGACCCGGCCTTGAAGGGCTATTGGGGCAACGACGATTTCGAGGCCGCGCTCGATACGGTGGTCGCCATCATCGAGCGCCATGCCGGCAAGGTCGAAGGCATCAAGATATCGCTGCTGGACGCCGGCAGGGAGGTGGCGCTCAGGAACCGGCTGCCGGACGGTGTGTTGATGTTCACCGGCGACGACTTCAATTATCCCGAACTGATCGCCGGAGACGGCAAGCGGCACTCGCACGCACTGCTCGGCATTTTCGACGCGATCGCGCCGGTTGCCAATGCCGCGCTGGCGAAGCTGGCTGATGGCGATCGTGCCGGCTATGACGCGCTGATGGCGCCGACCGTGCCGCTGTCACGAAAAATCTTCGAGGCGCCGACCGAACATTACAAGGCCGGCATTGTCTTCATGGCCTGGCTCAACGGCCATCAGGACCATTTCGCGATGGTCGGCGGCATGCAGTCGGCGCGCGGCATCCGCCATTATGCCGAAGTCTTTCGCCTCGCCGACCAGGCCGGATTGCTGGCCGATCCCGACCTTGCCATGTCGCGGATGAAAAGCCTGTGTGCCGTCGCGGGCGTCTAAACGAGTTTCGCGATCGAATCTGCCGTCGTCCATTCCGGTGAGCGCCAAGACGGGAGCGCCGTGATGCAAGGGCCGAATTTCTGGGTTGGATGGTGGGCGTGACAGGGATTGAACCTGTGACCCCTGCAATGTCAATGCAGTGCTCTCCCGCTGAGCTACACGCCCATCCGAAGCCGCGCATACACCATTTTTGGTCCGGCGCGTCAATAGCAGGAAAAGAGGAAAAACACGTCGTCTCGCCGCGGCTGTGGAACTGACGCCGGCGGCTTGCGGAAGGTGGCTCAGGCCGCCTGCAGCATCTTCTCGACCTCGTTGACGAGATCGCGCAGGTGGAAGGGCTTGGACAGAACCTTGGCGTCTTTCGGCGCCTTGGAATCCGGGTTCAGCGCGACGGCGGCGAAACCGGTGATGAACATGACCTTGAGGTCGGGGTCGATCTCGGTGGCGCGGCGTGCCAATTCGATGCCGTCCATCTCCGGCATGACGATGTCGGTCAGAAGCAGCGAGAACGGTTCCTCGCGCAGCCGCTCATAGGCGCTGGCGCCGTTGTCGAAATCGCTGACCTGGTAGCCGGCGCGCTCCAGCGCCTTGACGAGGAACCGACGCATATCGTCATCGTCTTCCGCCAGAAGAATGCGTGCCATGATATCCTGTCCGAATCACCCGCCAGAGACTGCCGTGGGGCAGTCCCGTTAACCATCCTGTATATGAGGAGGTGAGAGTAAACATCAAGTGAACGCGGACGCGTCTGACCCACATTTGCCCAGCGGCACGACCGCTGAAATGCTGGACATGCGGCCGGCAAGGTGGCAGTTTCGTGTCATGATGCACTGGTGTTTTCGGGTTCGTTCAAATTGAAGACGGCAGCCGAGGATTTTTCGGTCTTTCCACCCTTCGAAATCCGTTCGGGCGCCGAGCAGCGCGTCCCCTTCCTCTTCAATTCACCGCATAGCGGCCGCTACTATCCCGAACGCTTCCTTGCCATGGCGAGGCTCGATCGCAATGCCATCCGACGCTCGGAGGATTGCTATGTCGACGAGTTGTTCGGCGGCGCCGTGGCGCTGGGCGCGCCGATGCTGGCGGCGAATTTCCCGCGTGCCTATCTCGACGTCAACCGCGAGCCGTGGGAACTCGACCCGCGCATGTTCGCCGAGCCGGTGCCGTCCTTCTGCAACATCCGCTCGGCGCGTGTCGCCGGCGGGCTCGGTACCGTGCCGAAGCTGGTGGGCGAGGGGCTCGACATCTATGCGGGCCGCTTGCCGCTCGCCGAGGCGGTTGCCCGCATCGAGGCCGTCTACAAGCCCTATCACGAAACGCTGAAGCGGCTTTTGACCAGGACCCACGCCCGTTTCGGCTTTGCCGTGCTGATCGATTGTCATTCGATGCCGGCGAGCATCCGCGTCGGTGACAACGGGCTGCGGCCGGATTTCATCATCGGCGACCGTTTCGGCATCTCGGCGACCGCGGCCTTGACCGAAACCGCGATCGGGCTGCTGACCGCGATGGGCTATACCGTTGCTCACAACAAGCCTTATGCCGGCGGTTTCATCACGGAACACTATGGGCGCCCGGCGCTTAACCTGCATGCGCTGCAGATTGAGGTCAATCGCGGGCTCTACATGAATGAGCGAACATTCGAGAAGGCCGCCGGCTTCGACGAGCTGGCCGACGATCTGACGCGGTTTTCAGCCGACCTGATGGCGATGCCGGACCATCATTTCATCGACCTGCCGCTGGCCGCGGAGTGAAGATCACGCCTTGTCTCATGCGTGCCCAAGACCCTTTGCCGTTTTTTGGGCGGCAGGCTCCGGAGCGGTGAAAAAAAGACCGCATCGTTTGCACGATACGGTCGAAGTCTAGGGAGGAAACGCCCAAGGAGGGCATGGACAGGAAACCCTGTCCGAGGATGAGGGTATTGTGCAGCGCACAAATGTCAAGGGACGTTCAGGCTTTTTTAATTCACAGTGATGTGGAAATTGCCTCTCGATGGCGTTGGAGTGACATTCCGGCAACAGCTATCGCGGCGATAAATCGATAAACAAGCTTGTTTTGACGGGCGGCAGAGCCGGTTCGGGCATGCTGCAATGCGGGAGAATCAGTTGGACATCAGCATCGATTTCATGCGCCGCATCGCGCAAGCCGCAGCGGCCGAGACCTTGCCGCGCTTTCGCGCCCAAGGCGCGGTCGCCAACAAGGAAAAGGGCAGTTTCGACCCGGTCACCGAGGCCGACCGCGAGGCCGAGCGCGCGATCCGGGCGCTGATATCGGCCGAGTATCCCGACCATGGCATCCTGGGCGAAGAGCACGGCAGCGAGAACATCTCCAGCCGGCACGTCTGGGTGATCGATCCGATCGACGGCACGCGCGCCTTCATCTCCGGCCTGCCGGTGTGGGGGACGCTGGTCGGGCTGACGGTCGATGGCGACGCGGTCGCCGGCATGATGGCGCAGCCCTTCACCGGCGAGCTGTTCTACGCCAACGAGTCCGGCTCGCATTACGAGGGGCCGGGAGGTCCGCGAAAACTGTCGACCCGCAAGACGACAAAACTCGATGAGGCGACGCTGTTCACCACCACGCCGGCGCTGTTCAAGGGCGAGGCACGCACGCGCTACGACGCATTCGAGAAGCAGATACAGCTCGCCCGTTATGGCGCCGATTGCTATGCCTTCGCCATGATCGCCTCGGGGAGCGTCGACATCGTCGCCGATCCTGGATTGAAGCCCTACGACATCGTGGCGCTGATCCCGATCATCGAGAAAGCCGGCGGGGTCGTCACCACTTTCGACGGCGGGCCGGCGGAGAATGGCGGCGATGTTCTTGCGGCGGCGACACCGGAGCTTCATGCCTCCGCGATGGCCGCCCTGCGCGGCTGACATTGCCTTTGGTCGGCGCGACCGTATCGAACGCTGGAATTCCGCAGAGGTGTGCCCGTAGACCTGCTTGAACGCCGCCTGCGTCTGGGAGAGAGGTCAGGCCGTCGGGTCGTCGGAACCGGGGACGAAGGCGTCGAAGGCGGCGAGGAATTGTTCGCGGTAGAGGTCGACTTCCTGCAGGATTTCGTGTTTGGCGCCGTCGATCATCAATAGCGAACCGAGTCGCAGGTTTCTCGCATATTTTTCCACCGCCTTGGTCGAGACGACCTGGTCGGCGCCGGCGGCGATGATCAGCAGCGGCACCTGAATGCGGGCCATGAAGTCGGGGTTGCTGATGGCTTCCGACGCCTTCGCCGCCGCCTGCAGCCAGCGGACCGTCGGGCCGCCAAGCGCCAGTTGCGGATATTCTTCATAGATGCGCGTGTTGCGGCGATAGCGCTGCGGATCTGATGTCACCTTGTTGACCTCGAAGGGCAGCGTGTGTCTCGGCCGTGGACCCCAGGCGGCGTAGAGCCGGCCGAGCCCCAGGGCGCAGAAAATCGAACAGACCCGGCGGACCGTCCCTATCGAGACCGGCAGGTCGGGCAATGTCAGGAATGGCGCGATCAGCACCATGCGCCGCACGCGGTTCACCATCGACGGCGCGGCAAGCAGCGCGATCACCGCCCCGGCGGAATGGGCGAGGATGTAATAGGGTCCACGGCAGTCCGGCAGCACGATCTCCTCGAAGAACTGCTCCAGATCGGCCGTATAGTCGCGGAACGACCTGACATAGCCGCGCTGGCGATCGCGGATCAGCCTGTCGGAATCGCCCTGGCCGCGCCAATCGAGGGTGGCGACGCCGAAGCCCCGCGCGGCAAGATCGCGGATGGTCTCGAAATATTTCTCGATGCACTCGTTGCGGCCGCCGAGCAGCACCACGGTGCCGCGCATCGGCCGGGCGACCGCTGCGAACAGTCCATAGCGTATCTTCTTGCGGTCGCGCGTGGTGAAAAAGCCGCCGGTGGCGTTTTCCGGTCGCGGATTGCCCTCAACTTCGTGAAAAAGGGGTGTGTCGTAGAGGAGATCCGTCATTCGGCGCTTTGTGCTCGGCGTCTTGGCGCGCCAGCCCTTCAGGGCTGGCCTCGTCAAGGTGATAGACGCCCACACATCAAAAGCAAAGCAAATCCGGGTTACGGAGACCTGCACCAGGGAAGGCCGGAAGCGGCTTTGAGCGCGCTTCCGGCCCTGTCGATCCGGGAGGAAGGGACGTTAACACCCGGTTCGGCCTCGATGCGGCACCTCTGCAAATCCGGCGCCGCCAATCCTTGATCTTGAAAGCCACTTTAGCGGCGGCTGTCTGAACGGGCGCCGAAGCGCCGGTTCATCTGCCGTTCATCAAAGGCAGGCGGCCTCACCTTTTTTGCCGTCAAACGAAACTTGAAATGCTCTTGAGCGCTCCCCAGATGTGTGTTGCGGCCGCCAATGTCGGGGTCGCTGGTCCAGCCGAGACGCCGCTTACGGGTTTCGCACCGGCCATACGCAAACCATGTTGCTCAACAGGAGAACACCTCATGCGTCACGTTGATTTTTCCCCGCTTTACCGTTCGACCGTCGGCTTCGACCGTCTCTTCACGATGCTCGATTCGCTTGCGCAGCCTGATGGCGCGCAGACCTATCCGCCTTACAACATCGAGCGCACCGGCGAGGATTCCTACCGCATCTCTATGGCGGTTGCCGGCTTCTCGGATGACGAGATCTCCATCGAAGCCCACCGCAACGTGCTGACCGTGAAGGGTGAGCGCAAGGAAGAGGGCACCGGCGAAGGCTCCGAGCTGCTCTATCGCGGCATTGCCTCCAGGGCCTTCGAGCGCCGCTTCCAGCTTGCCGATCACGTTGAAGTCGTCGGCGCCGCGCTGAAGAACGGCCTGCTCTTCGTCGACCTCAAGCGCAACATTCCCGAAGAGCTGAAGCCGCGCAAGATCGCGATCACCTCGGCTCCGGCCAAGGCCAAGCAGATCGAGGCCAAGACCGCTGCCTAAAGTCTAAAGTCTCCTCCCGAGACGGAAAGCGGCGCCGAAAGGCGCCGCTTTTTTGTTGTCGCGAAGGCTGATTATCCGGCGATCAGCTGGCCAAAACGGTCGACTTCCTCCGAGGTCGTAGCAAAACTGGTGACGAAGCGATAGAGCAGTTCGTCCTCGCCGATATGGCCGTCGAAGCCGTGCGGCCTGTGCCAGTCGTAGAAGGCCGCGCCCGCCGCCTGCAGCTTCTCGGCTTCCGTTTTCTTGATCACCGCGAAGACTTCGTTGGCCTGCGGCAGCCAGGCCAGCTTGGCCGTGGCCGAATCCTCGATCGCCGCCGCCAGGCGCGCGGCCATGGCGTTGGCATGCCTTGCGGTATCGAGCCACAGCCCGTCCTTGAAATAGGCTTCGAACTGCGCCGCGACGAAACGCGACTTCGAAAACAGCTGTGCCGCTCGCTTGCGCAGAAAGGCCAATTCCTTGGCGCGGCCGAGATCGAACAGCACGATCGCCTCGGCGCACCAGCAGCCGTTCTTGGTGCCGCCGAAGGACAGGATGTCGACGCCGCGTTTCCAGGTCATTTCGGCCGGCGTGGTGTCGAGCGCGGTCAGCGCGTTGGCAAAGCGGGCGCCGTCCATGTGCAGCGGCACGGAATGATGTTTGGCGATGGCCGAGATCGCGTCGATGTCATCCAGGCCATAAATAGTGCCGACCTCGGTCGACTGGGTGATCGAGACGGCCATCGGCCGGCCCCAGTGAACCACCTCGCCGGCGAAACGGCCGATCGCCCTGTCCAGATTGTGCGGCTCGATCTTGCCCAGCGGGCCGTCGACGGCGTGAAGCCGCGAGCCGCCTGAAAAATATTCCGGCGCGCCACATTCGTCTTCGATGACATGCGATTCGCGGTGGGCGAAGGAAATGCCGCCGGGCTTGTTATAGGCCGTCAGCGACAGCGAATTGGCGGCGGTGCCGGTCGCCACGAAGAACACCGCGACCTCACGTTCGAAAATCTCGCTGAAGCGCTGATAGACGGCCTGGTCGAGGGCACCATCGCCATAGGCGGTCGAAAAGCCGGCGGTATGGGCCGAAAGGCCGGCTGCAATGCTTGGGTGGGCGCCTGCCCAATTGTCGGAAGCGAAGAACATGCGTCTGCCTGTGCTGGGAAAATCGCCGGGACCTTGACCGGTTTCATGACCCGCCCGCAAGAGCCAGACACAAGAAAACGGGTAAAGCCAGTGTCGGGCTGGCGGCGCCTCCAGAGACCGAAGCTTACGTTTTGCAATCGCGTCACGAAATTTTGTGTCGCGGCGCGGCTAAGTTTTTTGTGAATCGGTCTTGTGTGGGTTCTGGATTTCTGTCATAAAAATTTAGGACAGTAGTGCTGTCTTATTTTGTCGCACAAAACAGGCTGGATTGGCGTATCGTTTAGGCCACTCCGGCTTTTGCCGCGAGCGACAGGTGGACGGACCGGCTCTGGCCTGTACGATACCGGATGTGAACCAGCGGCGTGCCGCCTGGTTCGGCGATTTTGCAAGACGTGCCGCAAGGATGAAGGGCGAGCCCAAGTGCTCGCCAAGGCAAACCAGCGCCCCCAGGCTGACCAATGCCAAGTGGCGCGGAACGGAGGATAGGACGATGACGGAATTGACGCTCTCTGCGACGAACGGCCAGGCCGCGCAGACGGAAGCGGCCGCCGTCAAAAATACCTCCACCAAAAATCGTGCGCCCACCGGCGGCCCGACCGCCCAGGGTCTCTACGATCCGCGCAACGAGCATGACGCCTGCGGCGTCGGCTTCATCGTCAACATGAAGGGCGTGAAGTCGCATCAGATCGTCAAGGACGGTCTAGCCGTGCTCGAGAACCTGACGCATCGCGGCGCCGTCGGCGCCGATCCGCTGGTCGGCGATGGCGCCGGCGTGCTGGTGCAGCTTCCGGATCTTTTTTTCCGTGAGGAGATGGCGGCCCAAGGTATCGAACTGCCACCGCTAGGCCAGTATGGCGTCGGACACTGGTTCATGCCGCAGGATGCCATCCTTCGTGCCCATGTCGAAGAAATCATCGCGGAGTCGGCGCAGTCCGAAGGGCTGCCGCTGCTGGGATTCCGCGACGTGCCCGTCGACAATTCGTCGCTATCGAAGGCGGCTGACATCGTCGCGTCCGAGCCGTTCCACCGCCAGGTCTTCATCGGCCGCACGGCTGACATCACCGACGACGAGGAATACGAGGCCAGGCTCTACCTGCTGCGCAAGGTTATCTCGGGCCGCATCTACGCCGAGAACGACAACAAGGACATCGGCGCCTATTGCGTGTCGCTGTCGGCGCGCACCATCGTCTACAAGGGCATGTTCCTGGCCTATCAGGTCGGGGCCTACTACAAGGACCTGACCGATCCGCGCTTCCAGACCGCGCTGATCCTCGTCCACCAGCGCTTCTCGACCAACACCTTCCCGTCGTGGAAGCTGGCGCATCCTTACCGCATGGTCGCGCACAATGGCGAAATCAACACCGTGCGCGGCAACAACAACTGGATGGCGGCGCGCCAGGCGTCGGTCGATTCCGAACTGTTCGGCAACAACATCTCGAAGCTCTGGCCGATCTCCTATGATGGCCAGTCCGATACGGCGTGCTTCGACAATGCGCTCGAGTTCCTGTTCCAGGGCGGCTACAGCCTCAGCCACGCCATGATGATGCTGATCCCGGAAGCCTGGGCCGGCAACAAGCTCATGGATGCCGACCGCAAGGCTTTCTACGAATACCATGCGGCGTTGATGGAACCTTGGGACGGGCCGGCCGCGGTCGCCTTCACCGACGGACGCCAGATCGGCGCCACGCTCGACCGCAACGGATTGCGCCCGGCGCGCTACATCGTCACCGATGACGACCGCGTCATCATGGCTTCGGAAGCCGGCGTGCTGCCGGTGCCGGAGGAGAAGATCGTGCAGAAGTGGCGGCTGCAGCCCGGCCGCATGCTTCTGATCGACCTGGCCAAGGGCCGCATCGTCCCCGACGAGGAAATCAAGTCGGAGATCGCGACCAAGCATCCCTACAAGACCTGGCTTGGCAATACGCAGCTCATCCTGGAAGATTTGAAGCCAGTCGAGCCGCGCGCGCTGCGCAAGGATGTCAGCCTGCTCGATCGCCAGCAGGCGTTCGGCTACACCCAGGAAGACACCAAGCTGTTGATGTCGCCGATGGCGACCACCGGTCAGGAAGCGGTGGGCTCGATGGGCACCGACACGCCGATCTCGGCGATGTCGGACAAGTCGAAGCTGCTCTACACCTATTTCAAGCAGAATTTCGCCCAGGTCACCAACCCTCCGATCGACCCGATCCGCGAGGAGCTGGTGATGAGCCTGGTGTCCTTCATCGGACCTCGGCCGAACATCTTCGACCTGGTCGGCAATTCGCGCCGCAAGCGGCTCGAGGTGCGCCAGCCGATCCTGACCAATGGCGACCTCGAGAAGATCCGCTCCATCGGCCACACCGAGGACCGTTTCGACACCAAGACGATCGACATCACCTATGGGTCGAGCGAGGGTGCTGCCGGCATGCAGGGCGCCATCGACCGGCTGTGCGAGCGTGCGGAAGCGGCGGTCGCCGGCGGCTACAACATCATCATCCTTTCCGACCGCCAGCTCGGACCGGACCGTATCGCCATTCCGGCGTTGCTGGCGACGGCCGCCGTGCACCATCATCTGATCCGCAAGGGGCTGCGCACCGCGGTCGGCCTGGTCGTCGAATCCGGCGAGCCGCGCGAGGTGCATCATTTCTGCTGTCTTGCCGGGTATGGCGCGGAAGCGATCAATCCCTATCTCGCCTTCGACACGCTGCTCGACATGCACAAGCGCGGCGAATTGCCTGAAGAGGTCGACGCCTACGAAGTGGTGTCGCGCTACATCAAGTCGATCGGCAAGGGCATCCTCAAGGTGATGTCCAAGATGGGCATCTCGACCTACCAATCCTATTGCGGCGCGCAGATCTTCGACGCCATCGGGCTGAAGACCGATTTCGTGCAGCAGTACTTCACCGGCACCGCGACGCTGATCGAAGGCGTCGGGCTGGATGAGGTCGCGGGCGAAACCGTCAGCCGTCACACGGACGGTTTCGGCAGCGATCCGGTGCTGCGCAACAGCCTTGAGGTCGGCGGCGAATATCTGTTCCGCATGCGCGGCGAGGCGCATATGTGGTCGCCCGACGCGGTCGCCACCTTGCAGCACGCCGTGCGCCAGGGATCGTGGGAGACGTTCAAGGACTATTCGGCGCAGATCGACAGCGAGACGGCGCGCGCCCAGACCATCCGCGGCCTGTTCAAGATCAGGCTGGCGGATGAGACCGGCCGCACGAAGGTCGCGCTCGACGACGTGATGCCGGCGGCCGACATCGTCAAGCGCTTCTCGACCGGGGCGATGTCGTTCGGCTCGATTTCCAGGGAAGCGCACACTACGCTGGCGCGCGCCATGAACAAGATCGGCGGCAAGTCGAACACCGGCGAAGGCGGTGAAGAGGCCGACCGCTATCTGCCGCTGCCTGGCGGCGGCAAGAACCCGGAACGTTCCGCGATCAAGCAGGTCGCTTCGGGACGGTTCGGCGTGACGGCCGAGTATCTCGTCAATTCCGACGTCATGCAGATCAAGGTGGCTCAGGGCGCCAAGCCCGGCGAAGGCGGCCAGTTGCCCGGCCACAAGGTCGATGCGACCATTGCCAAGGTTCGGCATTCGACGCCGGGCGTCGGCCTTATCTCGCCGCCGCCGCACCACGACATCTATTCGATCGAGGACCTGGCGCAACTGATCTACGATCTGAAGAACGTCAATCCGGCGGCCGACGTGTCGGTCAAGCTGGTGTCGGAAGTCGGTGTCGGCACGGTCGCGGCGGGCGTTGCCAAGGCGCGCGCCGACCACATCACCATCTCGGGCTATGATGGCGGCACCGGCGCGTCGCCGCTGACCTCGCTCAAGCACGCCGGCAGCCCGTGGGAAATGGGCCTTGCCGAGACGCACCAGACGCTGGTGCTGAACGGCCTGCGCTCACGCGTGGCGCTGCAGGTCGATGGCGGCCTGCGCACCGGGCGCGACGTCATCATCGGCGCGCTGCTCGGCGCTGACGAATTCGGCTTCTCGACCGCGCCGCTGATCGCGGCCGGCTGCATCATGATGCGCAAGTGCCATCTCAACACCTGCCCGGTCGGTGTCGCGACGCAGGACCCGGTGCTGCGCAAGCGCTTCAAGGGCACGCCCGAGCACGTCATCAACTTCTTCTTCTACGTGGCGGAAGAGGTGCGGGCGCTGCTCGCCGAAATGGGCTTTACCCATCTTGACCAGATTATCGGCGACGCCGACCTTCTGGAGAAGCGCGACGTGATCCAGCATTGGAAGGCGCGCGGGCTCGACTTCTCGAAGATGTTCTACAAGCCCGACGCGCCGCATGAAGCGGTGCACTGGACCGAACGGCAGAAGCACCCGATCGACGATGTGCTCGACCGCAAGCTGATCGAACTGGCCAAGCCCGCGCTGGAGGCGAAGCAACCGGTCAAGATCGAAGTCGACATCCGCAATGTCGACCGTTCGACGGGCGCCATGCTGTCGGGTGAAGTGGCCAAGCGCTTCAAGCACAAGGGCCTGCGCGAGGACACGATCCAGGTCAAGCTCGCCGGAACCGCGGGCCAGTCGTTCGGCGCGTTCCTGGCGCGGGGCATCTCGTTCGAACTCGTCGGCGCCGGTAACGACTATGTCGGCAAGGGCCTGTCGGGCGGACGCATCGTCATCCGGCCGCCGCAGGAAGCCAGGATCGTCGCGGCCGACTCCATCATCGTCGGCAATACGGTGCTCTATGGCGCGACCGAGGGCGAGGCCTATTTCGCCGGCGTAGCGGGCGAACGTTTCGCGGTGCGTAATTCGGGCGTGGCAGCCGTCGTCGAAGGCGTCGGCGACCATGGCTGCGAATACATGACCGGCGGCGTCGTCGTCGTCATCGGCAAGACCGGCCGTAACTTCGCCGCCGGCATGTCGGGCGGTGTCGCCTATGTGCTGGACGAGGCGGGTGATTTCGCCGAGCGCTGCAACATGGCCATGGTCGAGCTGGAGCCGGTGCCGGAAGAAGACGACCTGATGGAAAAGCTGCTGCACCATGGCGGCGACCTCGATCACAAGGGCCGCGTCGACGTGTCGGGCGACATGACCAGCCATGACGAGGAACGGCTCTACCAGCTGATCTCGAACCACGTGCACTATACGGGTTCGGTGCGCGGCCGCGAGATCCTCGACGACTGGACGACTTTCCGGCCGAAATTCCGCAAGATCATGCCGGTCGAATACCGCCGCGCGCTGATCGAGATGGAACGCATGCGCATGGGCGTCGCGGCCGAATAGATTTTTGAGAATTGCCGGGGAGCCCAGGCTTCCCGGCCCCTTCATCGACAGTTGACCTCGGGCTCAAGGTTGCCATGGCTGCCTCAAGAGGTTAACGGGTGCGGCGAAAACCGCACCATCTGGACAGCAGGAACTGGACTATGGGCAAGGTAACAGGCTTTCTCGAAATCGACCGGCAGGTGCACAAGTACCAGCCTGCCTCCGACCGCATCCGGCACTTTCGCGAGTTCACGCTACCGATGTCGGACAAGGAGGTCGAGAAACAGGCCGCGCGCTGCATGGATTGCGGCATTCCGTTCTGCCACGGGCCGACCGGCTGCCCGATCCACAACCAGATCCCGGACTGGAACGACCTCGTCTACAACAGGGATTGGGATAACGCGATCCGCAACCTGCACTCGACCAACAATTTCCCGGAGTTCACCGGCCGCATCTGTCCGGCACCTTGCGAGGAAGCCTGCACGCTGAACCTCGAGGACATTCCGGTCGCCATCAAGACGGTGGAGCAGGCGATCGCGGACAAGGCCTATGAGACCGGCCATATCAGGCCCTATCCGCCAGAGAAGAAGACCGGCAAGCGCGTCGCCATCATCGGCTCCGGCCCGGCCGGCATGGCGGCCGCCCAGCAGCTTGGCCGCGCCGGCCACGACGTGCATGTCTACGAGCGCGAGAGCCGCCCCGGCGGGCTGATGCGCTACGGCATTCCGGACTTCAAGATCGAGAAGCACTATATCGACCGGCGCATCGAACAGATGCAGGGCGAGGGCGTCGCATTCCACTGCGGTGTCAATGTCGGCGTCGACAAGCCCGTCGCGGAACTGCTGACCGAACATGATGCGGTGCTCTATTGCGGCGGTTCGGAAACACCACGCGCGGCCGGCATTCCAGGCGATGATCTCGGCGGCGTGCATGACGCGATGCCTTATCTGGTCCAGCAGAACCGCCGCGTCGGCGGCGAGCCGATCCAGTCCGTGGCATGGCCGTCGCATCCGATCATCGCCGGTGGCCAGCATGTCGTCGTCGTCGGTGGCGGCGATACCGCGTCCGACTGCGTCGGCACCGCCTTCCGCCAGGGCGCGGTGCGCGTCACCCAACTCGACATCCGTCCGCAGCCGCCCGAGAAGGAAGACAAGCTCTCCGTCTGGCCCTACTGGGCGACCAAGATGCGCACCTCGTCCTCGCAGGCCGAGGGCGCCGAACGCGAATTCCAGGTGGCGACGCTCGAATTCATCGGCGAGGAAGGCCAGCTTACGGGCGTGAAGTGCTGCGAGGTCGACGAGAAGCGCAAGCCGATCGCCGGCACCGAATTCGTCATCCGCGCCGATCTCGCCTTCATCGCCATCGGCTTTGCCGGCCCGGCGATGGCGGGCGTTGCGGCGGAACTGGAGGGTGAGATGAAGGTCACCACCGACAGCCGCCGTTCCAGGAATGTCGAGGCCAATGATCGCGACTACAGGACCAGCGTCGACCGGCTCTATGCGGCGGGGGACGTGCGCCGCGGCCAGTCGCTGGTCGTCTGGGCGATCCGCGAAGGCCGCCAGGCGGCACGCTCGATCGACGAGGCGCTGATGGGGACGACGGTGCTACCGCGTTAGACTAAGGACTGATCGCTGTCGTGGTGTCGCTTGCCGCCGCCGCGGCTGCCGGACTTGCCTTCGGGGGCCAGGAGAAATCATCGGCGCGGCCTGGCGACGCTTCCGGCGCCTTGCCCTCGATCACCAGCCTTTCCCCGGGAAGAGCTGGATTGGCCTTCGGCGGCGGGGCAGCGCCGAGCAATTCCGTGCCGCCGTCGAGCGCGGGATCGCTGAGCAGCATGGGCTGGGTGCGATCGATGACGATGGGCGCGGCCGCCGGAGCGGGTGCTTCGACGGGTGCGCCCGCCGGCGCGACGGCCGGCGCCACGCTTCCTGGCGCGGCCAATCCAAGGATCTTCAGCAGCGGCTTTTCGGTGTAGAAGGCGAGTTTGCGCTTGCCGGCCTTGGACACGTTGATGCCGTCATCGGCGCGCAGCCGCACGGGCTGGCCGTTCATGTCGGGGCCGTTGGTGATGAAGGCGCCGTTCTCGTCGACGAAGCCGTCCCAGACATCGACGAACTCGCCGCCGTGGCTTTCGGCCGCCTTGTGGTAGATGTCGTTGAAGGCCAGCATGTCCGAGGTCATCTTCGGCACCCGGAAGGCCGGCATGCCGACCCACAGGAAAGGCACCTTGGCGGTGGCGATTGCCTTGCCGAACTCATCGGTGCGGCGTTCGTATTCCTTGGTCCAGTTCTCGGAGCGGGGCTGCTCGCGCACGTCGCCGACCTTCATTTGCTGGCGGTCGTTAGACCCCAGCATGACGACCACCGCGGCGGGTTTTTCGGTTTCGATCAGCGATTTGATCTGTTCGGGCCAGTTGTAGAAATCATCGCGCACGAAGCCTGACGAGCCATTGCTGCGGACAACGATCCTGACACCGGTATTCTCGGCGAAGGCGTCGTCCAGACCCTCGGCGAGGCCCGCCGCCATGAAGTCGCCGACCACCAGCACGGTGCGGGCGTCCGGCGCTTTTTCGACCACGGGCGTTGCCGGCTCCGCTGGCGGGCGAGGCGCACGCGGCTTTTTCTTCGGCTTAGGCGTCGCCTGCTGAATGTCCTGCGGCGGCTCGACCCGCTCGCTGCGGCGCGGAAACAGGAGGTCGCGCAACGACCAGCCGCGGCTCTGCTGTGGCTGCTCCTGCGCCATGGCTGGGGCATGGACGGCGCCGGCCACGGCAATGGCGAGCACGGCGAAGGCCAGGACCAGCACCGGCATGCGACGAACGAACGCCCCGACGCGCGCAGGCCACACCAATCGTTCCCTCCCTACTCAATACGTCAGGCTCTATTTCCGCCTGAGCCATTTCAGCACTTCCAAGCTCGGATAGCCATCCTGGGTCAAGCCGACCTTTGCCTGATAGGCCATAATGGCCGTCTTCGAGCCGTCGCCGATCTTGCCGTCGAATTTGCCATCATAAAGGCCATGCTGGGAAAGTCGCTTCTGCAACTCCTGCCGTTCCTCGAAGCTGAGCTTGGTGAAAGGCCGGTTCCAATCCTGCACCAGGCCGTTGCCGCCGGCGATCTCATCGGCAAGCAGACCGACGGCGAGCGCGTATTTGTCGGCATTGTTGTAGGCCTTGATGACCGAGAAATTCCTGATCATCAGGAAGGCCGGCCCGCCACGGCCATCCGGCACTTTCAGCGTCGCCTTGTCGGCGAGGCTCTTGAACGGCTTGCCGCTGGCGCGGACCACGCCGAGCGCCTGCCATTGCGCCAGCGTCTTGGATCCGGCCGGCAATTTGCCTGCCGGCAACGTGACTTCGTAGCCCCAGGTCTTTCCGGCCTGCCAGCCATTCTTCTTGAGCAGGTTGGCTGATGTCGCCAGCGCATCGGGAATGGAATTCCAGATGTCGCGCTTGCCGTTACCGTCCATGTCGACGGCATAATGCTGGTAGCTGGTCGGGATGAACTGGGTCTGGCCCATGGCGCCCGCCCAGGAGCCCATCAGATGGCTCTCGTCGATGTCGCCGGTTTGCAGGATCTTCAGGGCCGCGACCAACTGGGTGCGAGCGTATTTCGAACGTTTCGCGTCGCCATAACCCAAAGTCGCCAGCGAACGGATGACGTTGCGCATGATGTCGTCGCGCTTGAGGATCTCGCCATAGTTGGATTCCATCGACCAGATGGCCAGGAGAACGTACCGGTCGACGCCGAACCTTGCCTCGATCCTGTCCAGCCAAGGCTTCCATTTCTTCGCCATCAGCTGCCCGACGGCGACGGACTGGTCATGGACGCGGTTGTCGAAATAATCCCAGGCGGGGGCGGTGAATTCGGGCTGCGTGCGAGCCTTTTCCAACACTACCGGGTCGGCTTCTTTGATGCCGCTGAATGCTTGGTCGTAAATAGCGCCGGAAACGCCGCCCGCCACGGCGGTGGCGCGGAAGCCGGCGACCCATTGCCGGAACCCGGCGTCGGCGAAAGCCGGCCCGGTGGGGATGAGCAAAGTGAGCGAGAGGCTGGCTGCCGTCATGGCGCTGGTAAAACGTTTTGCGGCATTGCGAACGGACATCTTTTCCTCCTTCTCTGTCTCAGGAAAGACCATTCATCGCCGAACCGGGTTAGGAATTGGTTTACCATAGGTGTCGCCTGGAACGAAAAGACACCTCGATGCTTTAACCGGTGGAAGTTTCCCTCACCCGCCCAGTAATCTTCGATTCCGGCGTGAAAATGTCGCGAGACGGGATTGCGGTGCGGGCCAGCAAACGGATAATTGAAAGTATGAAGAGAGTTCGCAAGGCAGTTTTCCCGGTCGCCGGTCTCGGCACGCGGTTTCTCCCGGCCACCAAGGCTGTTCCCAAGGAGATGCTGACCGTCGTCGACAGGCCGGTCATCCAGTATGTCGTCGATGAGGCGCGCGAGGCGGGCATCGAGCATTTCATTTTCGTGACCGGCCGCAACAAGGCGGTCATCGAGGACCATTTCGATATCCAGTTCGAGCTCTATGACACACTGGCACAGCGCGGCAAGGACGAGCAGCTTGCCCGACTGCAACGACTGCAGCCGTTGCCGGGCCAGACCAGCTTCACCCGCCAGCAGGTACCGATGGGTCTCGGCCATGCCGTCTGGTGCGCGCGCGAACTGGTCGGCGACGAACCTTTCGCCCTGTTGTTGCCGGACATGATCATGCAGTCGGAGAAGAGCTGCACGAAAGCAATGGTCGAGCTCTACGAGGAAACCGGCAACAACATCATCGCCGTGCAGGAATGCGATCCGGCGGAGGCCCATAAATACGGCATCGTCGGGCGCGGCGAAGACACGCATCACGGGTTCCGCATCACCGAAATGGTGGAAAAGCCGAAGACCGGCACGGCGCCGTCCAACCTCTACATCAACGGCCGCTACATCCTGCAGCCGGAAATATTTGGGATTCTGGAAGGACAGGAGAAGGGCGCCGGCAACGAGATCCAGCTCACCGACGCGATGCTGAAGCTGGAGAAGCAGCAGGCCTTCTACGGCTACCACTATCAGGGCCGTACCTTCGATTGCGGTTCGCCGGAAGGTTTTGTCGAGGCCAATGTCGCCTTCGCGCTGTGGCGCAACGACATGAACCAGAGCATGGCCGGCGTCATCCGCACGCTGCTCGACGAGATGCAGCCATCGGAGCGCCGCGGGGCGGCATTTTAGGCCCCACTTTCGTCATCCTCGGGCAAAGCAGGAGCGTAGCGACGTCGCGGAGACCCGAGGATCCATTCCGTTACATAGACCCAGAGTGTAGCGGTCCGGAACGATGTCCCCAGGCCTACCATCGCGGAGGCGACCCATAAATCGCGGCATGGATCCTGGGGTCTGCGCCGCGTCGCTTCGCTCCTTGCTACGCCCCAGGATGACGAAGCTCATACTCCTTCAGCGCTGCACCTTCACGCCGAGGTAGATGCTGTTGGCGGTGTAGTCGCGGCCGGGCAGGTTGCTGGTCAGCTTTTCGGTTCTCAGCCGGCTGGTGAGGCCGGCATAGCGGTTCAGCCACCAGGTCAGCCCGGCCTCGGCGCTCAATATCCTGTCGTGGCCGTCGATGCCGACATAATCGCGCCAATCCAGGCCCAAAGCCGCATTCGCGGTGAGATTGGATCGGATCACGCGTTCGCCGGTCAGGCGTCCGGAGTAGAGGATATCGCCACTTTCGCCCGACGTGGTCGTGGTCTCGACGGTGGTCTTGCCGGTCAGGCCGATCGTGGTGCCGCGCTGCGGCGACCATTTGAGATCGGCATTGACGGTGGCCCCCGAAATCGCTTCCAGGTTCTTGTCGTCGATCGCTTCCCTGAGCCAGCCGGCCGAGAATTCACCCGACAGCTTTTCGCCCATGTCGAGTTGCAGGCCGGCGCGGGCGCCAAGCCGCGTCGAGGAGCGCTCGAAGCCTTCATTGTCGATGCGCTGGTCATAGGCCCGGCGGCCGACCTCGATTTCGGTGAAGGGCGTGAGCGCCGGAGATATCTCGTAGCCGGTGCGCAAGGTTGCGGTGTAGAGCGTGTTGTCCTGATCTTTCTGCGACAGCGAGGTGCCGTCCGAGAGCTTGGCGTCACCATAGAAGTCGTGTGTGATCGCCCCGGTCAACGTGTACTGCATCTTGCCGACGGCCTTCTCGACGCCGATGCTGCCGTCGATCGTCTGCCGCAGCGGCTGGGTGCTGACGCCGGCAATGGCATCGGGCGAAGACGCGGATTCCGGCACGGCTTCGTAGCCGAGCTTGGCGATGGCGCGCAATTCCTTGTCGAGGTCGACATTGAGCTGGCCTTCGATGCGGCCCTGCGCATCGTGAACCGGGTAGCCCGACACGGTTTCGCGGAAAATGCCATAGCCGTCGATGGTCGCGGAGTTTTCGCGCCAGTCGGAAGCGGCGGTAAAGCGCAGCGCCGTCTCGGACAGCAGCGCCGATGTACCGGCACTGCTCGAATCGCCGTTCGTCGTGGCGGTCAGCCCCTGTTCGATGGTCGGCCGGATGACGAAGGAGCCCCATTTGACGCCGGTGGCGGAAAACGGATCGTCCTCTGGTTTCTTGTTTCGGCCCTCGATTGCGGCGGTGCGCTCGGCGCCGGCATCGAGTTTCTGCCTGTCCACACTGTCGATCGTGAGTGCACGGCGGTTGGCCGCTTCCTTGTCCGCCGCGCTGCTGTCGGTGTCGTCCGTCGTCGCCGTGGTGGCCGTCGTGGCGGTGGTGGTTGGATCCGTAGCCGCCTTGGTGCGCTTCTTCGCCTTCGACTTGTCGGCAGCCTTGTCCTTTGCCTTGTCAGCCGCATTCTGCCTGGCGGTCGAAGTGCGGCGCGGCTTGGGTGGCGCTGGCGTGTCGGCGGAGGTATCGTCGCTGGCCTGGGGCGGGTCGAAGACGCTGGTGGTCGAGTTCGCGGCGTCCTTGTCGTCAGGCACGGCGCCAGCGCTGGCCGGCAGATAGGTGCGCGCCGGCGCATCGTCCTGCGCGGCAGCGTCGGCCGCCGCTTGCTGGGCAAGAACCAGGTTTCTCGCCTTGCGCTGCTGGTCGGACAGGATCGCCGATTCGGACACTTCTCCACGCAGTTCCGTTTCCTGGGCATGGAGCGGCGCAGGACGCAGCAAGGCAAGGATGCTGGTCGCCAGCAGCAAGGCGCAGACCGCCTTGCCCTGTCGTCCTCTCAATTTTTCTGGCTGGACCCCGGACATCGCCACCACTGCTTGCGCGGCGCATGCGCGCCATACTTACCGAACCGTAAATGGGGATGGTTAACGGAGGGTTGAGGCCGCGCGCGCCATGGGCTCGAACGCCGATTTGGGAGTCTTACGACCGTCGTTGAGCTTCCTGTTCTTGCGCTTGTCGTTGTCCCAATCGATCGCACGGCGTTTGAGCAACAGGCGCGGGGCCATTTCCGTTGGACAGGCGGGCGGCAAAGCGCTAATCGCATCATCCATGCATGCGAAATCCCCGGAAAAGAAGCCCTTGGACAGGCAGGCGTCGATCGAATCGGCGCTGAGGACCGTGGCAACCGAACAGGCCGGGATTGCGGCCCTTGCCGACGCGCTCGAGAACGGACTGGCAGCACCCTTTGCCCAGGCCGTCGAAATGATCTCGAAGATCGAGGGCCGGCTGATCGTCACCGGTGTCGGCAAAAGCGGCCATATCGGTTCGAAGGTCGCGGCGACGCTGGCCTCGACCGGCACGCCGGCGTTCTTCGTCCACCCCGTCGAGGCCAATCATGGCGATCTCGGCATGATCGCCAGGGACGACGCCATCATCGCCATCTCATGGTCGGGCGAGAGCAAGGAGATGATGGGCATCGTCGCCTATTCCCGGCGCTTCTCCATTCCGCTCATCGCCGTGACCTCCGGGGAGACGTCGGCGCTGGCGCGCGCGGCCGACGTGGTGCTGCTCTTGCCACGTACCCCCGAGGCCTGCCCGCATGGCCTGGCGCCGACGACATCGACGCTGCTGCAGCTGGTCATCGGCGATGCGCTGGCGATCGCGCTGCTCGAGGCGCGCGGCTTCACGCCGGACCATTTTCGCACCTTCCATCCCGGCGGTCAGCTCGGCGCCAACCTGACCATGGTCTCCGAGATCATGCGGGTCGGCGACCAGATGCCGCTGGCCGCGCTCGGCACCAAGATGCCGGAAGCGGTGATGACATTGTCACAGAAGAAGGTCGGCTGCGTGCTGATCGTCGACGCGAACGGCGAACTGGCCGGGATCATCACCGACGGCGATGTCGCGCGCAACCTGCACCGCAACCTGGCCGATGTCATCGTCGACGAGGTGATGACCCGCACCCCCAAGACGGTCGACCCACAGACGCTTGCGGGCACGGCGATCGCGCTGCTCAACGAGCACAATGTCGGCGCGCTGGTGGTGACCAGGAACAACATTCCGCTGGGCGTGGTGCATTTCCATGACCTGTTGCGCATCGGCGCAGCCTGAGGTGCGCTGATATTCAGGTGAGGCCGGCCTGCGAAGGCCGGTGCTCATATGTGGACGGCCCCCTGCTTGCAAGGTTTTGGCTGAAGATGATTTGATCGGATCGCTTGCGCTCATATGTCCGGCCTTTTGCGCGCGGACATGTGAGCGCTGGCCTAGATGGGCTTCACGGATAGCGAGTTCCAAACACGTACCACGACATTGACTGCCAGTGAGCACCTCGGAGTGTCTCGCTCGTCCCGGTTCGACCGGTCACACCATCTTCTCCTCTGCTTGCAAGTTCCGGCCTTCAGTGTCGAGCGTGCGCTCGGCACCGAACTCTTAATGCTCTCACGGCACCACAG